>DUSX01000034.1:0-300000 GCA_012842395.1 Bacillota bacterium | reverse complement strand
ACTGGTGCGGCGGTCTTGCCGCCGGACATGCCTTCCTCCACGAACACGACGATGACGAGCCTCGGCTCGGAGAGCGGGGCAAAGCCCGCAAACCACGCATGGGCCAAAGGTGAACCCGTGCCGTCTACCTTTCCGGTTTCGGCGGAGCCGGTCTTCCCGCACGAGCCGCCCTCCGCTACCCAGGCCGCCGTTCCTGTCCCCCACCTGGTAACCGTCTCGAGCATGAAAACGAGCTGATGGCACGTGTCTTCGGAGAGAACACGTACCGGATCCTCAGGCCGGATGGTGCGGGCGGCCATCTGACTGGCAGAGGGGTCGGAAGGCACGATCTCCATCACCAGCCTCGGCCTGCGGACGAGCCCGCCGTTTGCCACGGCCGACATCATCACGGCGACTTGCAGAGGAGTCACGGTGATGCGCCCCTGGCCTATCGCGAGGTTCGCGACGTCCTGTAGGGACATGGATCGCGCGTCCGGAAGGACGCCGGCCTGTTCGCCGGGGAGAGCGATTCCCGTTGTGGCTCCCAGCCCCAGCCGCTGCGCGAGGTCTACGAGACGTGGTGCGCCCACGCGGAGGGCGGTCGCGATGAAAGCGGTGTTGCACGAGTATGCCATGGCGTCAAGGAACGTGATGTCTCCGTGGCCGCCTTGCTCGTATGAATGACACTTGAACCTGACACCACCGACATCCACGTAACCGGCGTCGTGGAAGGTGTCTCTCAGCGAGGCGGTTCCAGCCTCCAGAGCGGCCGCGGCCACGACCACCTTGAACACCGAGCCGGGCGGGTACGCGCTGAGCGCGCGGTTTACAAGGGGTGACGCCGGATCCTTCATGGCTGTCGCTATGTCATCCGGTCGGAAGGTGGGTCGACTCGCCATGGCGAGCACGTCGCCCGATCTGGGGTCCATCACCACGACAGCGCCGCGCTTGATCGTGTCGTCCATGACCTGTTCAACGAGGGCCTGGATATCCCGGTCGATCGTCAGCCTCACGCCGGCCCGGGCGGGCTTTCCGGGCAACCACCGGACTCCCAGGCCTCGGAGGGGAGCGCCCTTCGCGTCCGTGAAAACCGCTACCTTGGCTTCGTCTTCGCCGCTCAGGTACCGGTCGAGGAGCGCTTCCACGCCCGACATACCGTGCCTGCCGGAGGGATCGACGTAGCCGATGACGTGTGCGCCGATCCCCTCGGGATCATAGCGCACGGGTTGCTCAACCACCACGACCCCAGGGTCGCGGAGCGCCTCCGTATAGGGGGCTGCCGGACTGGTCGCGGCGAACGCGGGAGAGGACAGGATCCCCGCGGGGACCAGGAACGGTGCCGGGGAGCTCAGGCGCGACAGGACCCGGCCCGTCGGCGCGCCCGCCACCTCGGCCACCATTCCAGCAACGCTCTCGAGCGACTTCACCGATCCGGGAAACACCACCACGGCAGGCTTTTTGAAGTCCCCTGCGAGCACACGCATGTTGCGGTCGTAGATCGCGCCGCGCACGGGCATCGTGGCGAGCGCCAGCGCGCGTTGGTCGCGGCACCGTTCGGCAAGGTCTTCGCCGATGACCAGCTGGACGAAGGCCATCCTCGCCACGAGGACGCTGAAAACCACGAGGAAGATGCGGGCGAGGCCGCACACGCGCAGGGAGGTTTTCTCGGGCAACCTTGGAACACCTCTGCCTATCGTATTGGCCGTCGTATTGGCGGTGCGTCGTTTCCGTCCGGGATGCTTCGTCGGGTGCGGAACGGGGCTGCGAAACCACCTCTCCGCCTCGGAACGTAGCGTTCCCAGCAACCGCCTGGCTATGCTGTCGCGGTCGCGTGTGTCGCGCGCAAGGAGTTCTCCATGTTCGTGGGGAATTCCATACGTGCGCCGGCTTGCTGCTTCGTGAGGCCGCTCGTGCGAGAAGGCAGCCGCGCGGCTCATGATCGATTTGCAGAAGAGCCCCACGAGGAAGGCGCAACGTGGGGACCGGGGACCCCGGGAGAGCGGGAAGCCGGCCATCGCACAGGAGGTGATGCGCATGGCTCACGTCAGAATCCATGAGATCCTCCCTGAAGAGGTCCACGATTTGAACGTGATGTGCGTGCCGCCCGGGGTCGGCTCTGACGAAGTCTCGAGGCTCCTTGAGGAGAGCGTTTCGGCTCAGAGGCGCGCGGCGGCGATGGGCGCCAGGGTGTTTGGGGCTTTCCTCGGCGGAGAGCCGGTCGGTCGCGTTGAGGTGATGCCCATCGAGGCTGCGCCCCTGCCGCTGGAAGGAGATGGCCTCTGGGTTCTCAGGTGCTTGTGGGTTCTCGAGAATGCGAGGGGCCTGGGAATCGCAAGGGCTCTCATGGAGCTTGCGCTGAAGGCTTCAGGGCATGCACGCGGACTTGCGGTGCTCACGTACCCGGACTGGATGCCTGTTGGGTTCTTCGAGAAGTTCGGCTTTACCGTGGCGCAGCGGAGCGACCCGGGGTTCTTGCTGTTGCGCGCGGGCGGTGCGGACGCCCGGGTCGCGTTGGTGCAGGTGGCGAGGGACCTCGCGCCCTCCGCGGGCGAGGTGAAGGTGGAGGCCGTGTTCAATGCGAGGTGTCCATGGATCATCCACTACTACCGGACACGCCTTGCTTTGGCGAGGTCCATCTCGGATAAAGTCACCACTGCGGAGCACGTCATCCACACGCGCGACGAAGCGCTCGAGTTCGGCGAGGAGAACCTGTATATCGATGGCGCGCCTGTGTTCTCAGGGCCTGTAGGATTGGACGACTTCGAAAGCGTCGTCAGGGAGCGCCTAGCGAGAAAAGGCTTGCTTTAGGGAATCGGCCGCGCGCGGCCATTTCTAGGATGAGCAACCGCCGAGCCCGCTGGCTGGTCCATGAAGGTCCATGGAAAGCCCGCACGAGCTATCCTCCGGAGACCGCCCGGTCGCCAGGGGCTCCGAAGGCATGCGAAGAGCTGCCCCGGCGCGAGACCGAGGATCCAAGGGGAGGCACGTGTCGTGACGGTGTTGAACGAGATTGAGGCCTGCGGCGACAGGACGGGCCACGGTGTCGAAGCGTGGCTCGGGCGATACCGGCAAGAGTGGCGGCGCTTTCCGGAGCTGAAATGACCTGCGCGTGGCGCAAGCCAACGCCTGGACAGGGGGCTGCCGGTGGCTCTCGGGAACTGCTGGATGGATAGTTGAGCTGATGGATAATATGTGATATATTATATTCGGTGGTGAGAAATGGACGAACGCATAGTGAGCACAAGCCTTGTTGAGCAAATACGAGGCATCCTGCGCGAAGACATCGTCTCTCTGCGGCTCCCCCCGGGCACCCGCCTCGCCGTAGACTCCCTTGCGGAACGCTTCGGCGTGAGCCGCACACCGGTGAGGGACGCCCTGAACGCGCTTGTCGAAGAGGGTCTCGTGATGCTCGCACCGCGCGTCGGGTACTACGTGGTTGAGTTGTCGGTTCAGGATGTGGAGGAAATCGCGGACATCCGCGAGATGATCGAGCTGTACGCCCTCCGCCGCGCCATGAAAGAAATGCGACCGTCGGACGTTACCGCCTTGCTGGAGGAGACGAAGGCTCTCCGCTCGCTCGGCGGCGACGAGCAGCGGAGGGCTTTCGAGCGGCTGGACCGCAAGTTTCACGTGGAGATCATCCGCGCTGCGGGGAACAAGCGCCTTCGCGACCTCTCGGCGCGAATTCTGGCCCTCATAGACCTCATGCGCAACCTCAACGTGCGTGTTGAGGAGGCACTCGACGAACACATCGCCATCCTCGAGGCCATGCAGAAAGGCGACGCGACCTTGGCACAACGCCTTCTCCAAGGTCACCTCGAGGGGGTTCGGCGGGCCATCGTCGCGGAGATGACCCGAATGAAGAGTCCGGCCTCCAAGGAGCCTGCCGCGAATATCGGGTAGCGGATGGGCCCGCAAGGCCGTGGAGCTGGTGTATCGCACGTGTCAAATGCGCGAGAACTCTCGGGGCAGGCCGTCAACCCGACTGAAGCTGCGCCGCCGTTCGTCCTGGCGATCGACCTGGGCACGTCGACGGTGCGGAGCATGCTGGTGGACAGCAGAGCCCGCGTGCTGCCGGCGACCCTCTCCCGGGCGCCTGCAAGGGTTAGGGTGTCGGCAAGCGGCGCCAGCGAGGCAGACATCGTGGAGCTCGCAGAAAGCGTGTGGAGTTGCGTCGACGGCACACTTGAACGGGCCCGCGCTCTATCGGGCCACGGGCCGCGGGGCGCGGCGGCGGCCATATGTGGTGTGGCCGTGACGACGTTTGTGTCCAGCGTGTGTGGGCTCGACCGCGGTGGGCGACCTCTCACACCTCTTTTCACCTGGGCGGACACTCGTGGCGAAGAGGATGTAGCGAGGCTGCGCGTCTCCCTTCCGTGGGCCGAGGTATATGAGCGGACGGGATGTCCTCTTCACACTAGCTATCTCACGGTGCGGCTTTCGTGGTTCAAACGTACGAGCCCTGAAGTGTTCACACGCATCGCACGGTGGGTGAGCATCGGGGAGTACCTCGAGTGTAAGCTTTTCGGGCGGGCGCGGTGCAGTTACTCAGTGGCATCGTGGACCGGGCTTCTCGATCGCGCGCGCCTCGCATGGGACGGTTCGCTGCTCGATGCGCTCGGGGTCACGCCAGACCAGCTCTCGCCCCTTGTCGATGTAGACGAACCTCTTGCTGGCCTTCGGCCGCCCTTCGACAAGCGCTGGCCCGAGCTCGCTTCGGTTCCGTGGTTTCCTGCCGTAGGTGACGGCGCCGCCCACAATCTTGGAAGCGGCGCGGACGACTCGCGGCATGTGGCTCTTGCGCTCGGCACGAGTGGCGCACTCCGGGTGGTGGAAGCCGGTGACCCCCGCATCACGCCGGGGCTTTGGGTTTACAAAGTGGACCGTCGCCGCAGCCTGGTGGGTGGGGCGTTGAGCGAGGGCGGGAACATCCTGGCGTGGTTCATGAGGGTTCTTCGTCTCTCCTTCGAGCCAGAGAGGGGAGAGGCGGAGGCCACGGCGGATTCCGGGTGGGAAGAGGCTGTGGCCAACGTGGCGCCGGATTCCCACTCTCTCACGGTCCTGCCGTTCATCGCCGGTGAACGGAGCCCGGGATGGCATTCCGGCGCACGTGCCACCATCTCGGGCCTGAGCCTGGCGACCACTCCTGAAGAGATAGTGCGCGCAGGGCTAGAGGCGGTAGCCTATCGATTCGCGGAGATATACGCGAGGCTCCCGGCGGCTGGCGAGAACAACCGAACGATCATCGCTTCCGGCGGAGCCTCCCGGATCGCCGTGTGGCTCCAGATATTGGCCGATGTCCTGGGGCGGCCTGTGGTGCAGTCGAGCGAACCCGAACCGTCCGCGAGGGGCGCTGCGCTGCTTGCGTTGCGCGCCATGGGGATGCTGGGAGACGGCCCTGACCCTCCGGCCGCACTCGGAAGGATCTTCACCCCAGACGATGCCCGGCATGCCCGCTATTTGGAGGGGCTGGCAAGGCATAGGGCCCTTTACGCGAGGTTGTTGGCGGAGGACGACCCACAGTAGGAGCGCGCGGACTGAAGGAACGACCTGGGACGGCTCGGAACCATACATCGACGATGGCAGAGGCCTGCGTTCGCGGCGCCCACGCCCGTAAGGCGCATTGCAGGAGCCCCCTGGTGCGGCTCCCGAGCTGGGCATGCGCTCAGGACAGCAGGGAGGCTAGGGACGAGGCGACTAGGCTGCCAGATGAGGCAGGCGTTCGCCAGGAGGCCGTGGCGCGGTCATGGAAAGGGACGAGTGTGTCGTGCGGAGGCTTTACGCGGAAGGGGCGCTCGCCGGGCTTCGACCCGAAGGCTTTTCGGGCGTTGACGTCCCGTTGCCCAGGGGGCTGTGGGTGCGTCAGCCCTTGGAGCGTGGCAAGATCACCGACATTCGCTCAGTCCTGAGCGAAAAGATGGCGCGGTCGGGGGTCGAGGCCAGGATACGTAAAGGCGGGCGCGTTGCCATCGCGGTGGGCAGCCGGGGCCTTGCGGGGCTCCCGGAGATAGTGGCGAGCGTGGCTGAGGCGGTGCGCGCGCGCGGCGCCCGTCCTTTCATCGTCCCCGCGATGGGCAGTCACGGTGGTGCCACGGCCGAGGGGCAGAGGCAAGTCCTTGCCGACTACGGCATCAGCGAGCGCACGCTAGGCATAGAGGTGAGGGCCTCGATGGATGTGGTCGAGGTGGGGCGCTTAACCTCGGGTGTGCCGGTGTACTTCGGCCGCGAGGCGTACGAGGCCGACGGGGTGATCGTCATCAACCGCGTCAAGCCTCACACGTGTTTTCGTGGTCCGATCGAGAGCGGACTTGCGAAGATCCTCACCATCGGCCTTGGTAAACACGTGGGCGCCACGAGCCTCCATGCCGCGGGGTTTTCCAGGTTTCCTGAGCTCATTCCGGAGGCCGCCCGGCTCATCTTGGCACGAACGCGCGTCCTCTTCGGCGTAGCTACCGTTGAGAACGCCACCGGCGAGGTTGCGCTCATCGAGGTCGTGCCTGCCGAGGACATCCTTCGGCGGGAGCCCGAGCTTCTGCAGATCGCTCGACGGAAGATGGGGCGGTTTCTGTTCGACTCCTGTGATGTGCTGGTCGTCGACGAGATCGGCAAGGACATCAGTGGCGACGGGATGGACCCCAACGTGACCGGCCGGTATTCCGAGCCAACAATGGCAGGCGTTGGCGGCTTCCAGGCCCAACGCATAGTGGTTCTCGGCCTCACCGCGGAGGCCCATGGGAACGCCAGCGGGATCGGCGTCGCAGACATCACGACGCAGGACGTGCTCGACCGGATAGACTTCGTGCAGATGTACACGAACGCGGTGACTTCCCGGGTGCTCGCGTCGGCCCGGCTTCCCATCGTGGTACCCACGGCGCGCGACGCGGTGGCGTTGGCCCTTCTAACCGTAACAGGCGTGAGACCCGAGCAGGCACGAGTGGTGCGAATTCGCAACACGCTTGAGTTGGAACGGATCTGGGTGTCGGAGAGCATGTGGGAGGAGCTATCCGGTCGCCCAGGGTTCGAGGCTCTTACGTCCGTGGCACCTATGGACATACAAACCGGATCACGGAAGCGAAAGGGGTGATGCAAGGGGATATCGAGGCCCTGCACAAGTGGTCATTCGGACGTCGTAGTGCGTGCGGTGGGAGTCGTGCATCGGGGTTCGAGGCAACGTGCAGTTGCTGAGGGAATGCTCAACATGCAAGGGAGGAGAGCACGATGAAGCGGCGTGTGAGGCTTGCCTGTTGGCTCATTGCCGTGGCACTCCTGGGGGTGACCGGCATCGCCGCCGGGAGCGCTGCGCAACCGCAACCTTACAAGGGAACGGCCCTCCGGGTGGTCCTTGCAAACCATCCCTGGGCCGACGCGATCCGGCCGCTTATCCCCGAGTTCGAAGCGGCCACGGGCATCAAGGTGAACGTGGAATCCTACTTCGAAGACCAGCTCACGCAGAAACTGAGCGTGGAGTTCGCGTCCGGGACATCGACCATCGACGTGTTCATGCAAAGGCCCTTGCAAGAAGCCAAGCAGTTCTGCCAGAACGGATGGTACACAGACCTGAAGCAGTTCATCGACAACCCTGACCTTACTCCCGCGAACTGGCAGTTCCAGGATTTCTTCCCAGCAGCGCTCCAGGCGGAGACGGTGAAGGGCTTCCTCACAGGGGTGCCCATCGTGACGGAGCAAGAGATCATCTACTACAGAAAGGACTTGTTCGCGAAGGACGGCATCAAGGTTCCCACGACACTGGAGGAGCTCGAGGCTGCTGCCAAACATTTCCATAATCCTAGCAAAGGGATGTTCGGCATAGTGTCTCGGGGACAAAGGTCTCCGGCCGTGACGCAGTTCTCGAGCTACCTGTATAGCTTCGGAGGCACGTTCGACAAGGACGGAAAGGCGATGTTGGATACGCCTGAGGCCATAAAGGCGTTCACGTTCTACGGCGATATCCTCCGTAAGTACGGCCCTCCTGGAGTGCTCAACATGAGCTGGCCTCAAGCTCTTGCCATCTTCGCGCAGGGCAAGGCAGCCATGTACACCGATGCCTCGGTCTTCTACTCCAACCTCCTCGATCCCGCGCAGTCGCAGGTGGGCGACAAGGTGGGCTTCGCGGTCTTCCCGGCGGGACCGGCAGGGGCGAGGCCGTACTCCATCGTCTCCTGGGGGCTTTCCATGAGCGCCACGTCGCGCCACAAGGAGGCGGCGTGGAAGTTCATTGAGTGGGCCACGAGCAAGGAAACGACCCTGAAGACACAGAGCAGGCAGGTACCGAGCGCACGGACGTCGGTGTGGGAGAGCGAAGAGGGGATAAGGAACTTCCCAGCGCAGCTCGTGCAGGTCATAGTCCAATCCAGCAAGATCGGGGTGCCGTATGACCGCCCGAACGTGATAGCGGTTGGCCAGGCCAGAGACATCGTTGGCTCTGTCATCGTGACCGCCATCGAGGGCGGCGATGTGGCCGCGGCGGCCAAGAAGGCGAACGCAGACTATCAGGCTCTTCTGGACAAGGAGAAATGAGATGCCTCGCGGGCTGGCTGGCGACGCTGGCGACGCTGTCGGGCGTCGTCAGCCAGCCCGGGCGTTCAGCGGGCGGACCCCATTCGAACCCCACCACGTCTGCAGTGTCCTCCCGCTGGGCCGAACATGGAGGTGGGTCAGGTTGCGCGGCGGCTGGCTCGATAGAAACCTCCGGTACGTATTTCCCTTACCGGCTTTGGCGTTCATCGTCGTGATGATGGTGTTTCCACTCGTTTACACGCTGCGGCTTTCCTGCACCGAGTGGAGCATGTCGTCCATGTCTCCGCCGGCCTGGGTGGGCGTCGCGAACTATGCATCGCTTCTCGGCAGTGATCAGCGATTCTCAGGCGCGGTGTGGCGGACGTTCTACTTCACCGTGCTCGCGGTGGTGCTGGAGACGGTGCTGGGGGTGGCTATCGCCCTCGCGCTCAACCGCGACATGCGGGGCAAGAACCTTGTCAAGACGATCTTCCTCCTTCCCATGGTTGCAACGCCTGTGGCGGTCGGTATGGTGTGGCTGCTCATATACGAGCCTACCATAGGCATAGCCAACTACCTCCTGAGCGTTCTCGGTCTGCCGCCGCTGCACTGGCTGGCCTCTCCCCGGCAGGCTTTGCCGTCGCTCGTGCTGGTAGACGTGTGGCAGTGGACCCCGATGATCACGCTCATAGTTCTCGCGGCGTTGACGGCCCTGCCTCGCGACCCGTTCGAGGCTGCGTTGGTCGATGGCGCGACGCCGTGGCAGACCGTGCGACATGTGACGCTTCCCCTGCTGCAGCCGGCCATTGTGGCGGCGATGACTCTCAGGGCCATCGATGCCTTGAAGACGTTCGACATCATCTACACGATGACGCAAGGCGGTCCGGGCTTCGCCTCGGAGACGCTGAACATTTACTCGTTTGTGCTCGGTTTCCAGTACTTCCAGATGGGCAAGGCCTCTGCGCTGCTGATGATATTCTTTGCCATAGTGCTCGGGTCGGCCATCATACTGAGCTGGGCCCGAAGACCGGTCGAGGCCTAACGGGGGTGCGGAGGTGTCCGGAGTGGGCCTGAATGAGGCGGAAGGCAAGAGGCAATGGAGGACGCCGTCGCCAGAAGCGCGCAGGCGGGCGGCGTCGAGAGCGCGGCTCTGGAGGGAAATCGGCTACGGGTTGCTGCTTTTCATCATCATAGTACCGTTCGTGTTTCCGTTCCTCTGGATGGGGGTTTCGTCGTTCAAGCAGCAGGCAGACATCATCCGCACGCCTCCAACGTGGGTATTCAGACCCACCCTCCTGCATTATCGGGAGGTTTTCGGGCAGTATCAGTTCGTGCACTTCATGTGGAACAGCCTCGTCATCGCAGCGGGCTCGACCTTCTTCTCGCTCCTTCTCGGCTTGCCTGCGGCGTACTCGATCGCCCGCTTCCGCCAGAGCAAGCTTGCGCTCGTGATCCTCGTCGCACGAATCGTTCCCGGGATCACTTTCCTCATACCATGGTTCATACTCTTCTCAAGGTTGCGCCTGGTGGATACATACACGTCTCTCATTCTCAGCCACATGCTGGTCGGACTGCCGTTCATCATCTGGGTGATGGTGCCGTTCTTTGAGTCTCTGCCCAAGGAGCTCGAGGAGGCTGCGATGGTGGACGGGTCCACACGTTCAGGAGCCTTCCTTCGTGTCCTGCTTCCCTTGACGGGCCCGGGAATACTCACGAGTTCAATTCTCTCGTTCGTGTTCTCCTGGAACAACTTCATGTTCGCAGTGGTTCTGACAGGGGCGCGGACTCGCACGCTGCCGATAGCGGTCTTCAACTTCCTGTCTTACTCGGAGATCAACTGGGGCGGGCTCATGGCGGCAGCTGTCGTGATCACCGTGCCCATCCTCGTGATCGCGCTTGTCGCGCAGAGGTATATAATCGCGGGCTTGACCGCCGGAGCCGTGAAGGGGTGATCCGGTGCTGCGCGCCGGAGCTCGAGGCGGATAGACGCGCTAGGAAAGGGTTGAAAAGGCGATGCGAAATGCGATGCAAAACGACGCCAGCTGTTGCCAAGGGGGGCTGCGCGGGCCTGGCGCGAGGCCGCCGCGGGGGCAGAAGGCCGACATCGGCTTGGTGGGGCTCGCGGTGATGGGGCAGAATCTTGCGCTCAACATCGCCGATCACGGGTACAGGGTGGCCGTGTATAACAGGACGGCTGCGACGATGGAGGAGTTCGTCAACAAGGCGCACGCTAACGGGTACCGAGACGCGATTATCCCTTCGCGGTCGTTAGCCGAGTTTGTGGCCGGCCTTTCGGTGCCGCGGCGCATCATCCTCATGGTGAAGGCCGGCGCTCCGGTGGATGCCGTCATCGAGCAACTCGCCCCAGCGCTCGAGCCGGGGGACGTCATCGCAGATTGCGGCAACTCCCACTTCCGTGACACCGCGCGGAGGGAGAGGGCCCTTGCTGAGCGCGGAGTCTACTACCTTGGGGTCGGCATCTCCGGCGGCGAAGAGGGGGCGAGACGCGGGCCAAGCGTGATGGCGGGGGGCGCTCCGGCCGGCTGGGCGCTTCTTCGGGACGTGTTCCGCGGCGTTGCAGCGCGAGCCACGGAGGACGGCGAGCCGTGCGCTGCCTATCTCGGCCCGGGCGGCGCCGGTCACTTTGTCAAGATGGTTCACAACGGCATCGAGTACGCCGACATGCAACTGATCGCCGAGGCATACGGTCTTGTGCGTGAGGTCTGCGGCCTCGAGCCCGCGGAGGCCGCGGATGTGTTTGCCGAGTGGAACTTGGGCGACCTCGGGTCGTACCTCATCGAGATCACCGCAGAGATCTTGAGACGAGTCGATGCCGATACCGGGCGGCCTTTGGTCGACGTTATCCTGGACGAGGCCGAACAGAAAGGCACGGGGAAGTGGACGAGCCAAGAATCGCTGGAGCTTGGAGTAGCCGCGCCGACAATAGCTGAGGCTGTGTACGCACGGTATATGTCCGCGCTCAAGAGCGAGCGCGAGCGTGCTTCGGGGGTCTTGCCCGGGCCTGTCGTGGCGGGCGCCGGAGGTGCGCGGGATGCCGCCGCGACCTGTAGTGCCCTGCCGTGTCGCCGTAGTGGTGAGCCTGGCAGGGTCCCCGACGATGACGGGCGGAAGGGAACGGGTGTAGACATCGCGGATCTCAGGGACGCGCTCTACGCGTCGAAGATCTGTTCATACGCCCAGGGTTTCGCCCTTCTGAGGCACGCGTCCGCCGAATACGGCTGGGGGCTTGACCTTGCGACCGTGGCGCGGACCTGGCGGGGTGGGTGCATCATCAGGGCGCGTCTCCTGGCCGATGTGGCCGAGGCGTTCGTCGGCAACCCGGAACTGGACAATGTGCTCCTTACTGAGCGCTTCCGCCGGGTCATGGCGCAGGCCCAGCGAGGGTGGCGCAAGGTGGTGAGCGCCGCCGCCCTTCAAGGATTTCCGACTCCTGCCATGAGCTCGGCCCTGGCCTGGTACGACTCGTACCGTCGGGCCGTCCTTCCGGCAAACCTCATCCAGGCTCAGCGTGACTATTTCGGCGCACACACGTACAAGAGAGTGGACCGGCCGGGCGTCTTCCACACTGAGTGGAAGCGCGGCCTATGAGGGCGCGGCGGGCCTCTTGCAAAGGGGGGATTTTGATGTTGGCAGCGGTCCTTGAGGGCCCGAGGCAGCTCGTCTTGAAAGACGTTCCGAAGCCGGAACCCGGGCCAGGCGATGTGGTAGTTCGAGTCGCGGCCTGCGGGATCTGTCACACCGACTATTCGGCTTTCACCGGCGCCAGGCGCAACTACAAGCCGCCGATCATCATGGGCCACGAGATCGCCGGCGTCGTCGACGATGTCGGCCCGGGGGTCGAGGGCCTTGACCGGGGGGATGAGGTGATCGTCTCTCCCGCTGTGTACTGCGGCCGATGCAGGATGTGCCGACTCGGTCTGCACCACTATTGCGAGCACGGGGCGGTCATCGGTGGCGACGGCTTCCCGCGCGTGCTCGACGGCGGGTTTGCGGAGTACGTGCGGGTTCCGGCAGGGAGCGTGTTCCGGAAGCCTTCGGGCCTATCGTTCACGGCAGCGGCTCTGACCGAGCCGCTTGCAGGCTCGTACAAGGGGCTCATCGAGTACAGCCAGATGCGTGTCGGGGAGGACGTGGTCATCATCGGGGCCGGGTCCATGGGCCTGCTCCTGACCCAGATCGCCAAGGCGGCCGGGGCCGGGCGCCTCGTGCTCATAGACGTCGAGCAGTACAAGCTCGAACGCGCGCTAGAGTGCGGGGCGACCCACATCATCAACTCACGTGCTAAAGACCCGGTTGAGTCGGTAAGGGAGATCCTGCCGGCGGGGCCGGACATCGTGTTCGAGGCGGCTGGCGTTCTCGAGGCCGCGAGCCTCGCGTTTCGGCTCTGCAGGAAAGGGACGCGGGTGAACATGTTCGGAGTCATCGTCCCAGGCACGGTAGAGGTCTCGCCTGCAACGATTCATTTCACGGAGATTCGCATGGACGCGTCGTTCTCGGTGACGCCACGGGTTATGACAAAGGCCATAGACTTGATGGAGAAAGGCCTCGTCAATCCGGAGCGAATCGTGACGCACCGCCTGCCGCTCGCGCGGATCCATGAGGCGATGGATCTGATGGAGCAGCCTCAGAGGATAAAAGTGGTCATCGAGAACGCGACGTGACCGGCTCCGGAGGCAGCGCCGGGGCAGCGTCGGAGCCATCGAAGGAATACGAGGAGGAGCGGCGAACTGTAGATCGGCTGTAGATTGACGAGCAACCGCGAAGGTCCAAGAAGGGGCGCTAATCCTTAGGCTCCAGGAACCCTCCGTGTCCGTGCGCCGGGTCCGGGGAGTCGCGCAGGCCGGTGGCCGTCCCAGGATGACGATATCGGTAAGCCGGTATCGTATCAATAGGTCCCAGGAAAGGCAACGAAAAGGAGGATGAAAAGAGATGGTGAGCGGAGCTTGGCTCGTCGTTGCGCTTGCGTTGGTGGTTGTGTTCATCATCTATACAACCGCAAGCGTGCGGATGCACGCCTTTCTTGCGCTGATCCTCGCGTCGTTCATCATGGGGCTGCTGGCAAGGATGCCGCTTCTTGCGATCGTTGACAACATCACCAGCGGCTTCGGGAGCACGGTGTCCTCCATTGGCATTGTGATCGCCCTGGGTGCTGCGATGGGCACGATCCTCGAGAAAAGCGGCGGTGCCGAGACGATGGCCCGGACCATGCTGCGCTTGGTCGGGCGCGCCCGTGCGGCCCTGGCAATGGCTCTTACCGGATACGTGGTGTCGATCCCGGTCTTCTGTGACTCGGGGTTCGTGATCCTCTCCCCATTGAACAAGGCGCTCGCCGCGGCGACCGATACCAGCCTGGCGACGATGGCGATAGCCCTTTCGATGGGGCTCTACTCGACGCACACTCTGGTGCCGCCCACGCCGGGCCCCATTGCTGCAGCCGGAACCATCGGAGCGGACCTGGGCCGGGTCATCATTTACGGCCTCATCGCCGCGTTCCCCGCGATGTTGGCGGGCTGGTGGTTCGCGGAGAAGGTGGCCTCGAAGTATCCGGTCGCCCCGATGGAGTCGGGGGCAGGCACGGCAAAAGGCGGCATCGGCGACGAGAAGGCTTTGCCCTCTCCTATCAAGTCGTTTGCGCCGATCATTGCCCCGGTGGTGCTCATACTCCTTAAGTCCGTGGCGGACCTTCCGAGCGCGCCCTTCGGAAGCGGCGGGTGGAAAACGTTCTTCGATTTCATCGGCCATCCTGTCACCGCGCTCTTGGTTGGGACTTTCCTCGCGCTTCTCACCGTGCCAAAGCTGACGCGCGAGGTGTGGAGCGATTGGATAGGCACGGGCGTCACCACGGCGGGATGGATCATCCTCATCACGGCTGCGGGTGGAGCGCTCGGAAATGTCATCCGGGCGACCCCCCTGGCGAATTACCTGGGCACGACGCTTGGCAGGTGGCACATGGGCATACTGCTCCCATTCCTCGTTTCCGCTGCCCTAAAGACTGCTCAAGGATCCTCCACGGTTGCCCTGATCACGACGTCGGCCCTCGTGGCGCCGCTCCTCACCCCGCTCGGCTTGGCTAGCGAGACGGCGAAGGCACTCGTCGTCCTCTCCATCGGCGCGGGTTCCATGGTCGTGTCACATGCCAACGACAGCTACTTTTGGGTCGTTACCCAGCTGTCCGGCATGGACGTTCCGACCGGCTACAGGTGCCAGACGGTCTCGTCGCTCATCACGGGGGTCACCGCGATCATCGCCATCGCCATAATGGCCTGGATCCTCGTGTGAGTCCGGGCCGGCAGGCTTGAGTTGAGGAAGGCAGGGCTGCGCGGCGGGCCTGGCTGGGCCCGGTAGACATGTTGTCGGGGGCGACGGCAATGAACGCGAATGGGCGGTGTGACGTCGAGCGGGATAAGCAGCGCGAGGCGCGCCGACGCGCGAAAGGACGGCTTGTCAAGGAGCGCATTACCAAAGAGGATGGTCGCTATCTCATATACTACACCTTCGAACGCTCGGCCGGGGACGGCGACTCCACGGGAAGCCCTGGGGCGACGTCGGACACGCACACAACAGCCGGCGGCCGCGGTTCCGTCCCTGGGGAGGAGGGCTGAGCATGTCTGAGCTCCGGTGGAACCCCGTGCTCGGGGCATGGGTCGTCACCGCGACCCATCGGCAGGACCGGACGTACCACCCTCCGGCGGATTTCTGTCCCCTGTGCCCCACGCGGCCAGGTGCACCTCCCACGGAGGTGCCCGCGGAGGACTACGAGATCGTTGTCTTCGAGAACAAGTTTCCGTCGTTTCGCCGGGTTCCGCCTGAGCCGAGCGTGAAAGGGGACGACCTCTACGAGGTCCAGCCGTCCAAGGGTATCTGCGAGGTCGTGCTGTACTCCGCGAACCACAAGGGGAGTCTCGCGATGTCGGACGTGGTGGACATAGCCCGGCTGATCGACGTGTGGGCGGACCGGTACGAGGAGCTCGGAAGCCTCGACTATGTCGACTACGTGTTGATCTTCGAGAACAAGGGGGACGTCATCGGGGTCACGCTCGAACACCCTCACGGTCAGATCTACGCTTTCCCGTTCATTCCGCCGAGGCCCGCGCGCGAGCTGGAAAACGCGGAGCGGCACTGGCGCTCGACCGGCCGGTGCCTTTTCTGCGACATCATCGGCAGGGAGACCCGTGATGGCAGGCGGATTGTGGCGCAGAACGAGGAATTCGTGGCAGTGGTACCGTTCTTCGCCCGTTATCCCTATGAGGTGCACATTCTGCCTCGTAGGCACGCCCCAAGCCTCCTAGACCTCGGGGACGACGAGCGTTGGGGGCTCGCGGAGATCCTGAAAGCGGTGCTTCAGAAGTATGACAACCTCTTCGGGTTTCCGTTGCCGTACATCATGGTGATGCATCAGGCTCCCACCGATGGGCGGGAGTATCCGCACTATCACTATCACATCGAGTTCTATCCGCCCAATCGGACCAAGACGAAGTTGAAGTATCTCGCTGGATGCGAGTCGGGTGCCGGGACGTTCATCAACGATACCCTCCCTGAGGAGACAGCCGCGACGCTGCGGGCCACACCCCCTTGCGACCTCTAAGTATGTCGCCGAAAGTTCGCGCTGTTTTTTCGGCGGGGCGGTCCTACCCAGGCAGGGTTGCCGGTGTTGCCCTCCGGGGACGGCGCGCTTGCGGCGCGCCTCGTTCGAATTCGGCACACGAGACAGCCGAATTCTCCACGCCCCGTCGTCCAACCACCGGCAACCCTAGCGCCGTCAAGAAAGGAGACGGAAACTCATGGCGACATACCTTAGAAGCCCGCAGGGCGACCGTGGCGATCACGGGGAAGGAGCGGAGCGATCTGCCATGGTTCTACGCTTCAGTGAACATATCCCGGCAGGCTCATGCGAAGGCTTCTCCGGCACCGGTAGCCCCGAGGGTTCCGATGCTTGGCAGAGCTCCCGCGCAGGGCTTTGCGAGGGTGCGTGCGTGGTGCGCGGCCGTCGTGGCGGGTCAGCGCAAGCCCGCAGGAAGGCCGTGCGCATGCGCGATCTCCTCGTGGGCACGTTCGGCGCTGGCGACGGGACCAACGAAGACATCCTCGTCGTGCGCGCCCCCGGCCGGGTGAACCTCATCGGGGAGCATACCGACTACAACGAGGGGTTTGTGCTGCCCGCCGCGATAGACCGCGACGTGACCTGCGCGGTCCGAGGACGACCCGACGAGACGGTCCGCGTCCGCTCGCTCGACTATGGAGACTGCGTGGAGTTTGCCCTTGGCCACATCGACTATGACCGCGAACGCCTGTGGAGCAACTACATCCGGGGGACATTGAAAGCCCTCCGAGACTTCGGCGCCCCGCTGCGCGGCATGGACATGGTGGTCTCGGGGGACGTGCCCGCGGGCGCGGGGCTCAGCTCGTCCGCGGCGCTGGAAATGGCTTGCGCGTTGGCTGCCACGCTCGTGGCTGGCCAGGCGGGCGCGGACTTTCGTCCGAGCGCACGCGACCTGGCTTTGCTGTGCCAGAGAGCGGAGAATTCCTTCGTGGGTGTCAAATGTGGGATCATGGACCAGTTCGCGTCGGCGCTCGGGAGGGCGGGGCACGCGTTGTTCATCGATTGCCGCACGTACGATTGGGAGCCGGTCCCTCTGCCACGAGAGTACTCCATCGTGATATGTGACACCGGAGTTCGGCGCGGGCTGCGCGACTCGGAGTATAACCACCGGCGCCGGCAGTGCGAAGATGCGGTAACGCTCCTTCGAGGCCGGGGGATGCGCATACAGTCCCTGCGGGACGTTTCGCCTTCTGAGCTTGCAAGCGCGCAGGCGCAGCTTCCGGAAGACGTCGGGGCGCGGGCGAGGCACGTCGTCCTCGAGAACGAGCGGGTGTTGCGCAGCGTGGAGGCTCTTCGCGGGGGGCGGGTAGACGAATTCGGCAGGCTCATGGTGACCTCCCATGAGAGCCTTCGGGACCTCTACGAGGTAAGCTGCCTCGAGCTCGAGGCAATGGTCGAGGCAGCCTTGGGTGCCCCGGGAGTGGTCGGGGCTCGCATGACCGGAGCGGGCTTCGGAGGATGTACCGTGAACTTGGTGCACGAGGATGCGGTGGAGGAGTTCGAACGAATCGTGATTGCGCGGTACATGCAGAAGGTCGACCCATCGAGGCTTTCTTCCCAGCCCCGGGTGTATGTATGTAGGGCAGAGGACGGGGCAGGCCCGATCTGTTTTTGACCGTGAGCGCGCGGGCGTGGTGGGTCTCGCTTGCCGACCCTGACGACAAAGGAGGTCATACGATCTTTGGATGAAGGGAGTCAAGGCTGCAAGAAGCGTCTCGCCGGGCTCGAGGCGCGGCGTTACTATAAGGGCCCTCGCGCTGTGGTGTTTGGAGACGCACTCGTAGATCGCATTTGCGGCATCGACCAGATGCCGGAGGCCGGCGGGGAAGCGGTGATCCGCTCCTCGGCGAGGCTCCCGGGCGGGGCGGGGCTCAACGCGAGCACGGGCCTGGCGAGGCTGGGGATACCTTGCTCCCTGGTCACAACGGTTGGGGACGATGAGGACGGGCGATACCTGCGTCGTCACCTCGAGGCGGCGGGCGTAGACCTTTCATACGTAGCGTCGGAGGGTGCAACGGGATACGTGCTTTCTTTCGCTGACTCAAGCGGTGAGAGGACGATGTTCTCGTGGCGCGGAGCTGCGTCCATTCCGGTGGGCATGACTCCGGGCCTCGAGGATGCGCTTCGGAGCGCGCCGCTCCTCCTGGTCTCCGGGTACGGTTTGCATGATGATGAACAGGCCGCGCTGTACCTGAGGGCTGCGGAGACGGCGGGAACGGCCGGCGGGGTCGTCGCCTTCGACCCCGCTCCAATCGTAAGTCAGCTGCCTGGTCGTGTCGTCGAGCGGATGATCGCGGTTGCAGATGTCCTGGTCGCCAACGCTTCCGAGCTGCGTGCTATCTCGGGTTGTGAGGCGATGGAATCCGGAATTCAAGCCATGCTCCAACGGGTGCCCTGCCTGGGATTGAAGCTCGGGCGGCTGGGGTCGATCGTTGCGCTGGGGCCGGGGGCGGCCGCCTCCCGCATTCCGGGCGTGAGCGGCCTGAGCCCGGGTGAGCTCGGCCCTGTTGTGCTCGAATGCCCTGCCGATCCGGTGAGCGCGGTCGACACCACGGGGGCCGGCGACGCGTTCAATGCCGGGTTTCTCGCCGCGTTGCTCTGCGGCATGCCGCCTCGGGCGTGGGGAGAGTGGGGGAACGCCTCTGCGGCCCGGGCCATCTTGGAGAAAGGTGTCCGTCCCGGGAAAGCATGACCTGCTTCGCACGGGGATCGCTACGCCTGATGCGCCCGGGCTCAGGGCCTGTCTCCTGGCTGTGGGCCCGCCTCATGGTCTTGGGCCTCACTCGTCCGTCTCAGGCCTCGCTTGTTCCCGGTAGTCGTCCATGCCAGCCTGCAGCCGGCGCCATCGAAAGGATGCAAATGGCAACCAGCGGCGATTTCCTAAGCAGTAAGTGATGCCCAAGGCTACGGTTGATTCTCCCGGACGACTTGGCGGGAAAGCGCGAAGAGCTGTTCCGCCATGCTGACAATGGTATCGCGCCACGCCAGCTTGGCGAGCCATCCTTCCGGAATCCCTCTCTCTCCGTAGTAAGCCCCTGCGAGCTGCCCGTACACGGCGCCCGTGGTGTCGGCGTCGTCCCCGAGGTTCACGGCCATGAGACAGCCGTCCTTGAAGGAATCGCTGTGGTAGAAAGCCCAGAGCGCGGCCTCGAGCGACTTGACGACGTATCCCGAGCCGCGTATTTCCGGTGGGTTACGGCGCTTGAACGACCCCCGCGCGATCTCGTCTATCTCGGGCACGAGAGGCTTCTCGTCCCAAAGCCCCGAAACGGGCGAATAACGGTCTTGGAGAAGGGTCTCCTTCGTCTCGCCGCGGAGCGCTCCCGCGATGAGGCCTCCGAAGTACCGGCAAGCATCGATGGCCGTTGCGGCCTGATGGGTTGTCCGGGAGCTCTCCCCCGATCTCTCCACAGCCTCACGCGGGCTCAACGCGTAGAACATGGGCACAGGCGCCAGGCGCATTATCGAGCCGTTTCCGGCCGTGTACGGATCGGTGGAGCCGCAGTACGGCTGCCGGACGCGCTCGAAGCGGTCCAGCGAGGCGTTCACGGTTATTCCTATGCCGTAGCAGTAGCCCGTGCAGCTGAGATAGCCGTCGCGGCGCCACCGCAGGTATCTCTCAAGCTGGTCCGTGGGGTCGAACCCCCTGCGATTTATGAGGCTATCCGCGAGGCACAGCGCCATCGCCGTGTCGTCCGTCCATTGTCCGAGCGTAAGCCCGAAACGCCGTCCTTCGACCATGTCATCGATGGGTTCGAATGACCCGGGGCGATGGAATTCCAGAGGCGCTCCCACGGCGTCTCCCACTGCGAGACCCAGAAGACAGCCCCGGTAGCGCTGGACGGGCTCGATCCCTTCCAATCGGTCCATCATCACGTCCCGCCTCCTGACTTGCTTGATGTCCGCGGCTTGCCGCGGGGAATCGTCCTTCGCGCCCCGTGATTCCCGAGTTGCAAGCACGTGCCGCTTCATGAATTCGACCAAGCCCGGCCTCATCCTCCTGCGGGGGCGCCGGCCAAGAGCGGCGCTGCCGCCTCACGGATCGAGGATCGCGAAGGGGAACACGACCGTGACTGAGGACAGGAGGACGGGTTTCGCCATCGACAGGGTGATTCACGAGCGAGCGAGGCTGCTCATCCTCAGTTACCTGGCGACCCAGACCAAGGACCGGGTGCTCTTCAACGAGCTCAAGGAGAATCTGGGGCTTACCGCCGGGAACCTCTCCGTTCAGCTCAGGAACCTCGAAGCAGCAGGCTACGTCCGCATCCACAAACGCATCAAGGGTACCAGGCCCGAGACGAGCGTTTCCCTGACTGCGGGAGGTTACGAGGCCCTGCGTTCGTACCTCGACCAGATGGAACGGATCATCCGTTCCGTGAAAGGGCCCCGCGTGGGGCCGGGTGAAGAGGGGGAATCGTCATGATCGAAGTGTCCCACGTATACCACGACTACACAGGCGAAGGTCGGTACGCCGTGAGCGACGTGTCCTTCACGATCTCCAAGGGAGAAGTCTTCGGATTCTTGGGCCCGAGCGGAGCCGGGAAGAGCACGGTCCAGAACATCATGACCGGGCTCCTTAGGCTCCAAAAGGGGGACGTCTTGTACGATGGCAAGTCCGTGAGGAGGCTCGGGCCCGACTTCTTCAACAAGATCGGCGTTTCATTCGAGCAGCCGAACGTGTACGAGAAGCTGTCCGGGTTCGAGAACCTGGCGTATTACGCCGGGCTCTTCGACGTGCCGACCCAAGACCCGATGAGGCTCCTGGACATGGTTGGTCTGCGCGAGGCCGCGCACAGGCGCGCCGGCTCGTATTCGAAAGGGATGAAGCAGCGCCTGGTGTTCGCCCGCGCCCTCGTCAACAACCCGAGCATACTCTTCCTGGACGAACCGACGTCAGGACTCGACCCCGCCCTGTCGGGCCGCATCAAGGACATCATCCGCCAAAAACAGCGGGAGGGGTGCACCGTCTTCCTCACCACCCACAACATGTTCGTCGCCGACGAGCTGTGCGACCGGGTGGCTTTCTTGAACGAAGGGCGCATCGTCGCCATGGACTCGCCCCGAGCCCTCAAACTGAGATACGGAGAACGATCGATCAGAGTGGAGTACAGGGAAGACGGTAACGTGAAGAGCCGAGTGCTGTTCACTGAGAGAGCCGAAGACCGGGCGTTGCTCCATGACCTCATCGACCACGGGGACGTGCTGACCATCCACTCCCAGGAAGCCACGCTCGAGCAGATCTTCATAAGCCTTACCGGGAGGGAGCTCGCGTGATGAGGCGCTTCTTCAGGCTGTTCAAGCAAGACCTCGTCCTCGCGTTTCGCAACGCGATGATGCCCGTTCTCGTGTTTCTCATCGTCATGATGGCCGTGACGGTGCGATTCGTCCTGCCGAAGGACTGGCAGCCCGCAGAGACCTATTACTTTGTGGACCAGACCGAAGGCGCGCCGTACGAGACCGTCTTGCGACAGAGCGGTGTTGACCCAGGCAAGTTCCTGTCTGACGAAGAGGCGCTGCGGGGCGTGGTGCGCAAGGATAGGGGCGGCATCGGAGTCCTCTTCACGGGCTCCAAGACCCATCCGAGAATAACCATCATGCATTCCGATGGGGTGACCCCCCAAGGCGTAAACATCCTCAAGGCCACGCTAAACGCCATGGTGCGCCGCGTCACTGGAAGCGAGGGCCGGCAGTTTTCCGGAGAGTCGTCCCGCGTGAGGTTCCTGCGACCGCAGGCCGAGCCTGTGCCCCTCAACTTGACCGCTCTCCCGGGGCTCATCGCGTTCGAGGTCATCGTGCTTGGGTTCATGTTCGTGGCGGTGTTCATCTTCCAGGAGAAGCACGAGGGCACAATCAAGGCGTACAGGGTGAGTCCTGGGGGGAAAGTCGCTTACGTTTTATCGAAGACCCTCGCGTTCGCGGTGCTAGGGAGCGTCTACGGGTGCGGGGTGCTCGCATCGACGATGGGGCGGTCGGTGAACTACGGTGCCATCGTGCCCCTGATGGCGCTGGGCGCGGCCCTTTACACGCTGATCGGGATTTCCGTGGCCTCCTTTTTCCAGGACCTTTCGGAATGGTTGTTGCCGGCGGTCCTGTTACTGACGGTGAACATGATTCCAGCGGCCTCGATGGTGTTTCCGACGTTCTCGCCCCGTTGGCTCTCGTATGTCCCGTCGTATCCCGCGGTCTTCGCGATCCGCGAGGTCCTGTTTCCCTCAGGAAAGCCGATTCTGCCCCTCGTGGGAGCGCTCGTCGCGGAGAGCGTCGCAGCCTATGCCCTCTGCCTGTTCCTGACGGAGAGGAACCTGATGAAGGAGGGAAGGTCGTGGGCACCCCAGGGACGTTTTCGTTAAAACGCGTTCTCTCGCTGATGCGCCAGGATTTCACTGCGGCCTTGCGCGACAACGTGATGGTGTACATTATCGTTGCACCCCTTCTCCTGGCGCTCGTGCTCAAGCTACTCATCCCCGCAGCCGAGAGCTCCAGCCTGGTCTTCGCGGTCGACCGCGGCTTGAGCCCGGACGTGGTCGACAAGTTTCGGGGCTACGGCGATGTGGTACTGTCCGACCGCGCAGGCATCATTTCCCGGGTGGAACGCCTGGACGCCGCCGCCGGTGTGCTTGACGACGAAGGCGGGCTTTGCCTCGTGCTCGAGGGCAACGAGCCGCGGGCGCTCGTCGAAACGTACGAGACCATCCTGGAAGACATCGATCACGGCGGCGCCGGCGCCGACTATGAGGAGGTAAACCTCGGAGCAGGCGGGTCCATCGTGTTCGACCTCGTGGCGCTCGGACTCATCATGGGGACGCTCTTCCTCGCCGGAACGCTCTCGGGGTTCACCATAGTGGACGACCGGGATACCAAAGCCATCCAAGCGCTTGCGGTATCCCCCACGCGGGTAAGCGAGTATGCGGTGGCGCGAGGCCTCCTCGCGACCGCGCTCGGGGCGGCGGTGGCGGCAGGGGTGAACTACATCATGGTGGGGCGCTCCGTGAGCGTCTTGCGCCTCCTGACGCTCGCAGCCTTGTCGGGCCCTCTATCCGCTCTAGTCGGCATGGTCACGGGCCTCTTCAGCCACAACCAGATCACGGCTATCGCGATGCTCAAGATAGCCATGCCGGCCTATCTCGCGATTCCCCTGGGGGCCATCCTCGTGCCGGGGAGGTTCCAGTTCCTCTTCTACGTCTTGCCGAACTACTGGCAGATGGAGGCGCTGAAGACCCTGTACGCTCCATCCCTGGCCACGCACGGCTTCTGGTTTTCGGCGCTCGTGACCTTGGCCTGTTCGCTGCCTTTCCTGATGATGGTGTTGGTCGCGTTCAGGAGGCGCGTGGGTCTGCGCCCATGATAGACAGCGGTGACCTGTCGCGAGCCGGCCGCACGCGCACGCGGGAGGCGTCAGTCGGCCGACCCACGGTGACGAGCGGGGACACGCCCGCAACAGCGCGCATGGAAGGAGGGACCTCCGGGATGGCATGGTACTGGTGGGTTCTCACCGGAGCGGCGTTGGTGGCTGTAGGGTACGTCAAGATGAGGGTCGTTGCGAGAATAATCCGCCGCAACAAAGGGGGAGACGATGAAGAGACGTGAGGTCGGGGCGGCGCAACGCCGCCCGTCGCCGCCGACGAGCGCGCTCACGCGCTCCCGGCTTGGGTAGGTGCGACAAGACGAGTCGCGGCGCCGGGCCACCCACTCCTCGGGACACTGCGACCACGGCACACGATAGTGCCTGCTATTCCTAGCGACGTCACTGGCATGGACACGCACTTCCGGGGGTTACGCTCATATCTATACTAGTGAGTCTTTTGCAGGGGGTGGCAGGCGCGTGCTCGATCTGCTGATAGGTTCGGCATTGCTCTTGCGAGGCTTGTGGTTCCTTGCATCCTACATCTCGAGCGGCAATGTGTTTCCGCCTCCCCTTTCGGAAAAGGAGGAAGCAGAGGTCCTCGCCAGGAAGGAGATGGGCGACGAGGATGCGAGGAACATCCTCATCGAGCGTAATCTCAGGCTGGTGGCGCACATCGTGAAGAAATTCGAGGGCACCGGCGAGGACCAGGACGACCTCATATCCATAGGCACTATCGGCCTGATAAAGGCCATAGACACGTTCAATCAAAAAAAGAGGACCAGGCTTGCGACGTACGCTGCCCGGTGCATCGAGAACGAGATCTTGATGCATCTGCGAGCGACGCGGAGGAACAAAGGCGAGGTCCTCCTGTACGACCCCATCGGCGCCGACAAAGAAGGGAACGAAATCACCCTCATCGACGTGCTCGGCACGGAGCCTGACGAGGTAACCATGGTCGTCGAGGGCGCGGTGGAGGAGGGAAAGCTCGCGGAGAAAGTTCGCGAACTCACAAGGCGGGAGAAAAAGGTCATCGAAATGCGGTACGGGCTCGGCGACGGCTTGCGGCGGACGCAGCGGGAGATCTCCAAGCACCTGGGCATCTCACGGTCCTACGTTTCCCGTATCGAGAAACGAGCCCTCATGAAGCTGCAGAAGGGGATGATCGCCGAGGGTTACAACTGAGAGACTGCGGCTGGGCGCAGGCAAGGCACGCCTCTCTAGATATATCGCCAAAAGTTCGCGTTGCTTTTCGGCGGAGGGGTCCTGCCCCGGATTGCCGGTGTTACCCTCCGGGGACGGCGCGCTTGCGGCGCGCCTCGTTCGAATTCGGCGCGCCAGATGGCCGAGTTCTCCACGCCCTGTCGTGCAAGCACCGGCAACCCTAGCACCGTCAACAAAGGAGACGAAAGCTCACGGCGCCATACCTGGACCGCGAGCCTCGCAGGAAACCGGGATGCATGCTATAATACCTGCGTAGACATCCCCGCCGGCAGGAGGGATCGGCTTGCTGTCCATACTGTGCCCCGACCTCTACGTGCCGTCCGTCTGCCAGGTCGACCTCTCGATGCTCGCGGCGCGCGGTATAAGGGGCATCGTGTTCGACATGGACAACACGCTGGTGGATTGGGGAAGCTCCGAGATCCCCGCGGGGGTTCCGGCGTTCTTCGACGACGCGAGAGCGCGGGGCATCCGTCTTTGCGTGCTCTCGAACAACCTCCGCAAGCGCATAGAGACCGTCTCCGGCGCTCTCGGAATCCCCGCCGCCAGGGGGCTGAAGCCGATGCGGTCCGCGTTCCGAGCGGCGCTCGCCTTGCTGGGCACCTCCCCAGAGGAGACCGCCGTCATCGGTGATCAGATCTTCACCGATGTCCTCGGCGGGAACCTCGCCGGCCTGTACACCATCCTCGTTGTCCCCACTTCACAGAGGGAATTCGTAACCACCCGCATAGTGAGAAAGCTCGAAAGGGTGGTGCTGGACTGCCTCGCCAGGCGTGGCATGCTCTGCTTGGAGGGCGGCGATTGCCGCCCGAGACCCGGGGGTGCCTCGCGCGGGCCGCGTTAGGTTGCCGGGCGTTGCCCTGGCCAGCATATCCGTTTCTGCACCGGCGCATATTACTCACGGGTATTGATCCTGGGGCCGCCCGCACCGCGCGAGCCCCGCGGCGGCCCGCGGGCCGCCGCCCTCGTCTCCGTCTCCGTCTCCGTGCCCGTCCCCGAACGCTCTCGTGCCGGCGCCTCCGAAATGGGGACAAGCAAAGGCAACGCATCCTCACCTACATGGTCTCTGTCGGTGGTCCGGGGCCCCACAGGGCATCGTCCACGCACACGAGTGGAAACGCTGCCGGACCACCCTGCGCGCGGGTTGCTTCTGGCTGCGAGTGAAGGTTTTCGTTTCCTCGCGTAGAAAAAGTAAGGCAGCGCTGGCGCGAGGAGGCAGCTTCTTGTTTGCAGAGGTAGTCGTGGATATTCCGACCACGAGGGCAGCCAAGCCCTTTCACTACGCGGTTCCCGACCGGCTGCGCGAAAGCGTCAGGGTAGGGAGCGCCGTGGTGGTCCCTTTCGGCGGGCGCAAACTCGTGGGATACATCGTGGGGTTCGTCGAGACGGCGGACGTGCCCAACGTGAAAGACATCATCGACGTGGCCTCTGGGGCGGCGCCGCTTTCCGACGACATGATGGCCCTCGCGCGGTGGATGGCCGGGCGCTATCTCTGCCTGCCCGCGGAGGCCATGGCCCAGATGTTCCCGGCTGCCGTCCGGCGTAGAGAAGCCAGCCCGAAAACGCAGACCCGCATCGAGCTTGCGGTGTCGTCGGAGGAAGCGATGGCTTTCGCGGCGGCGGTCGAGAGGCGTGCGCCCCGTCAGGCCGGGCTCATCCGGGCGCTCGTTGAACGAGGCGTGTCATCTTCAGACCGAGACACCGACATCGAAGGCGCCGATTCGATCGTCCGCGGGAACCAAGACGCCGTGCGTGCACTGATTCGCAAGGGCATACTGGTCTCGCGCAGGGTCGAGGTGATGCGAAGCCCGTTCATGGGGTCTCCGGCTCCAGGGGGCCGAGTGCCTCTCCGCCTGACGCAGGATCAAGAGAGAGCTGTCTTGACGATCCTCGCCGCAATGGAGGCGCGCTCGCCAAGACCTATATTGCTTCATGGCGTGACCGCCAGCGGCAAGACTGAAGTGTACATGCGTGCCATAGAGTCGGCGCTCTCGCACGGCAGATCGGCCATCGTGCTCGTGCCGGAGATCGCGTTGACGCCACAGCTTGCTGGCGCGTTCCGCGAGAGGTTCGGCGAGCTGGTGGCGCTTCTGCACAGCCGGCTTTCGGCGGGCGAGAGGTACGACGAATGGCGCAGGGCCGAACGGGGCGAGGCAAGGATCGTCGTCGGGGCGCGATCTGCGGTGTTCGCGCCCGTCCACGACCTGGGCCTCATCGTCGTGGATGAAGAGCACGAGAACTCATACAAGCAGGAGGAGTCGCCGAGGTACCACGCCCGGGAGGTCGCCCGCGAGAGGGCCAGGCTTGCGGGGTGCGTGTGCGTGCTCGGGTCCGCCACGCCGTCTGTGGAGTCGTTCTATCGAGCGAAGACCGGTGAGTATGACTACGTTGCCATGACCACCCGCGTAGAGATGCGGCCTCTGCCTCGTGTCGAGATCGTGGACATGCGCGATGAGCTCGCGCACGGCAATAGGAGCGTCTTCTCCAGGGCGCTCGTGAGGGCCATACGTGAACGGCTGGTCCGCCGTGAACAGGTGATACTCTTTCTCAACCGGCGTGGTCATTCCACATTCGTGCTCTGTCGGGAATGCGGGCACGCCATGCGGTGCCCCGAGTGCGACGTGGCTTTGACATACCACGCCGAGGAAGGACGCATGCGTTGTCACTATTGCGATCACGAGGAGGCGGTGCCCGACACATGTCCGAAGTGCGGAAGCAGCTACATCAAGTACTTCGGCGCTGGCACCGAGAGGGTGGAGCGTGAGGTCAACCGGATCTTCCCGCAGGCGCGGGTGGTGCGAATGGACCTCGATACCACCCGCACCAAGATGGCCCACGAAAAGATAATCCAGATGTTCCGAAGGGGCGAGTACGATATCCTCGTTGGCACGCAGATGGTGGCCAAGGGCCATGATTTCCCGCGCGTCACGTTGGTCGGGGTGGTGAGCGCCGATACGTGCCTCAACCTTCCCGATTACAAGGCGGGCGAGCGGACGTTTCAGCTCCTGACGCAGGCTGCGGGACGAGCCGGAAGGGGTTCGAGGCCAGGCCAGGTCATCGTCCAGACCTACACGCCGGAGCACTACGCCGTGTTGCGTGCGAAGGATCACGATTACATCGGGTTCTACGAGGAGGAGATCCGCGGACGGCGCGACCTTTCGTACCCTCCCTTCGTGCACCTCGGGCTGGCGGTCGTGTCCGGCGACGACCCACGGGAGGTCGAGCGGCAGGCGACGAGCCTCGGCGCGTCACTGCGCGTCGCCGCGAGAGAGCTCGGCGGGTCACCTCCGGGCGTGTGGGTCCTGGGGCCCTCGCCGTGCGCGGTGAGCCGGGTGAAGGGGCTTTACAGATGGCAGGTTCTTCTGAAAGGCGCGCCGGTGGAGGCGCTGACGGCGGTGCTGCGAAGGGGGCTTGAGGTTTGCCCTGGTCGCCATCGTGGTATAATGGTGCAGGTGGACGTGGATCCGGAAAACGTGCTTTAGCGACCGGACAGCCGCGTGCGTGCGGCGCGGCGCGCAGTACGCAACGGAACAATGGGAGACGGCCTTCCGGCCGCTCGCGGGCGAGGCGTTGCGGGGTCAGGGGAGGCACGGGAGGGGTGCGAGCTGGTCCTGGAGATCCGCAAGTTCAACGATCCTATCCTTAGAAAGCAGTCTCTTCCTCTCAAGAAGATCACAAAGGACATGCTGGTGCTCGCGGACAACATGCTGGAGACGATGTACGCGGCTGATGGCGTGGGGCTTGCCGCTCCCCAAGTCGGCGTTCCGGTTCGGCTCATTGTGGTGGATGTCGGCGAGGGCCCCGTGGTGCTTTTCAATCCTCGCATCGTGAGAAGCAGTGGCGAGGCCACGGCGCGTGAGGGATGCCTCTCCCTGCCGGGCATAACCGGCGAGGTTGTGCGCGCGGAAACGGTGACCGTGGAGGCTCTCAGCCCGGGCGGGCACAACGTCAAGCGCGTGGAGGGCGAGGGGCTCTTGGCGAGAGCCCTTCAGCACGAAATAGACCATCTGGACGGCATTCTCTTCGTCGACAAAGCCACGAATATCGTTGAAGAAGAGGTTGACCGGTGACATGGTGGTAGTCTTCATGGGGAGCCCGGAATTCTCCGTGCCGTCGCTGAGGGCGGTCGTCGAGGCGGGTCACTGCGTCGCATGCGTGCTCACACAGCCTGATAGGGCCAGGACGCGCGGCAGGCGGCTCGTGCCTACGCCCGTGAAGCAGTTCGCCCTGTCGGCCGGTCTGCGGGTGCTCACACCTGAAACGCTGAGGGACGAGGGAGTCATCGCCGCTCTCAAGGAAGCCCGGCCTGACGTCATAGTCGTGGTGGCTTACGGGCTCTTGCTCCCACCCGAGGTCTTGAGGCTTCCGAAGCACGGATGTGTGAACGTGCATGCTTCGCTCTTGCCCAAGTACCGAGGCGCGGCGCCCATCGAACGTGCCATCATGGCAGGAGAACGGCTGACCGGTGTGACCACCATGTATATGGCGGAGAGCTGGGATACGGGGGACATCATCTTGCAGGAGGAGGTCCCCATCGGAGAGAACGCCACCGCAGGTGAGCTTCGAAAGGAGCTTGCGGAGCGGGGCGCGGCGCTTCTCGCAAAGACGCTCGAGCTGATCGAGAAGGGGAGCGCGCCGAGGATTCGGCAAGACGAGAGAGCCGCGACACATGCACCGCGGGTGAAGCCGGAGGAGTTCGAGATCGCCTGGCGCGAGAGCGCTGGTGTCATCCACAACCTAGTGCGGGCGGGAAACCCCAAACCTGGTGCGTTCACGAGACGTGACGGAGCGCTTCTGAAGGTCTTCATGGGCCGGCCTGTGGCCGGTGCCGCCGGTGGGGCCTTCCCGTGTGTCGTTCCGGGAACTGTGTGCGAGACCACCAGGGAGGGTTTTCTCGTGAAGGCGGGGCACGGCGCGTACTTGGTTACGGAGGTTCAGGCTGAGGGAGGCAGGCGCATGCCCGCCGGGGACTACCTTCGCGGCCACCCGATGAGCCCCGGGACGGTCCTTGGGCGCTGAGGTTGCGCGGTTCCGCGCCGCGCCGCCCCGGGGGACGACAGGCCCGGTGGGTTTAATTCCAGCGCGTGGTCGATTATAATTATGCTTGGACGGAGGTTTGCCAACCAGCATTCGCAACGTTTGGGAGGGTTGCGTGATGTTCTTTTGGGACCCGACTTATATACTGATATTCCCGGCGATGCTGTTCGCCCTCTGGGCGCAGAGCAGGGTCCAGACCGTCTTCAACACGTATTCGAGGGTCAGGGCGGCAAGCGGCGTGAGCGGCGCCGAGGTGGCCAGGCGCATCCTCGATGCCAATGGCCTGGACTCCGTGAGGATCGAGCAAATCCCCGGAAGGCTCCAGGACCATTATGATCCGCGGGCAAAGGTCCTTCGCTTGTCAGCCGAGGTGTACAACGGAGACTCCCTTGCCGCCCTAGGAGTCGCGGCGCACGAGGCAGGTCACGCAATACAGCACGCTTGCGGCTATGCGCCCCTGGCGGTGCGCACGAGCCTCGTGCCGGTAGTCACCTTTGGGTCCAACCTCGCGTTTCCGCTGTTCATGATCGGCTTCATCTTCGCGGGGACCGGGCTCGAATGGCTGATGACGTTGGGGATTTGGCTATTCGTCGGGGCAGTCGCGTTCTCCGTGGTGACGCTTCCGGTGGAATACGACGCAAGCAGCAGGGCGCTGGCGTTCCTGGGCCGCGGCGGGTACATGACGCAGGAGGAACTCCGCCACGCCGGCCAAGTCTTGAACGCTGCAGGCCTGACGTATGTGGCGGCCACGGCCGTGGCGGTGACGCAGCTCCTGCGATTGCTGATCCTGCGGGGCAGCCGTCGGGACTGAGCATCGAGGTTGAGGCCCGGTGCGGGCTCTAGAACACTCGGGCGCTTGAGGCAGGACTGGTTCATCTGTGGATGTGACGTGTGGCGCTCGTGGGGCCGCGCTGCGGGCGCTAATCGAGATCGACGAAAATGCAGCTTACGCCACGGCCGCAAGGGATCGCGCTCTCGGGCTCGTCAAGCTTTCGGAGCGCGATCGTGCTCTTGCCACCGAGCTCGTGTACGGCGTAACGAAGATGCGAAAAGCGCTCGACCACATGATCGCGGCCTTCGCCGCACGCCCCCCCGAGCGGATGGACGCGGTCGTTCGCAACGCGCTCCGACTTGGGGCATACCAGATCCTTTACCTCCAACGGATCCCTGCGCCTGTGGCGGTGAGCGAGTCGGTCAAGGCCGCCCGCGCGCTCGGCCACGCCGGCGCCGCCTCATTCGTAAACGCCGTTTTGCGGGCCCTCGTGCGGGACCCCGAAAGGGCGGCCCTCCCCGATGCTGCGACGAGCCCTGTGGATCACCTTGCGGTGAAGTACTCGCACCCTGAATGGATGGTCTCCAGATGGCTTGCGCGGTTCGGCTTTGACACAACGTCTCGCCTGTGCGCGGCAAATAACGAGAACCCTCCGGTGACGATCAGGGTGAACACGCTGAAAACATCCCGGACGAGGCTCATAGCAGACCTTTCCGAGTCCGGTCTCGAGGTCTGCCCGTCGCCCTACGTTCCCGAAGCGATCGAGGTTCGCGACGGCGCGGGCCTCTTTGCTCACCGTGCCTTCTCAAACGGTGAGTTCTTCATGCAGGACTCCAGCTCTATGCTGGTATCTCACGTGCTCGCCCCTGCCCCCGGCGAACGCGTGCTAGACATCGCAGCCGCTCCGGGAGGCAAGACCACGCACGCCGCGGAGCTCATGGGCGACCGCGGGGAGATCCTGGCGGTCGATGTCCACGAGCACAGGGTGAGGCTCCTCAGACAAAACGCGGAACGACTCGGAATCCGGTGCATCACGACCCTTGTGTGCGATGCGACACGCCTCGCGTCTAGCGACGCCCGTATAGCACAGCGCTTGTTCGATAGAGCGCTTGTGGATCCTCCGTGCACGGGCACCGGGGTCTTGAGGCGACGGCCTGACCTGAGGTGGCGGCGAAAGCCCGAGGACATCGCGGATCTTGTCTCGAAACAGGAGAACCTTCTGGCTGCCGCGGCGGCGCTCGTGAAGCCCGGCGGTGTCGTCGTGTACAGTACGTGCAGCATCGAGCCCGAGGAGAATAGGGAGGTCGTTCGGAGATTCCTCGAGACACACGCCGATTTCTCCGTCGATTCCGCCAAAGATTACCTGCCGAGCGGGTTCTTGCACGCTTTCCCCGATCAAGGGTCGCCTTATGTCGAAACGTTTCCCCACATCCACTCGATGGACGGCTTCTTCATAGCCCGGCTCGTGCGGCAGGGTTCCTCCTCATGGTCATCGCTGCCTCAGGGGTGATCCTCACCCAGTAGCTGACAACCGCAAGCACCACATGCAAAGTTTTAGGGGCATAAAAAACATGCTCCCGGGCAGGGTAATCTTGCAGGTGTAACCGCAGGTCAAGGAGGCGCGCGAAAACGTGCCTCCTTGATTGCGACTTTGGGCGCCTGCGAGATGCGTCTGCCGGGGGTTGCCACGCTTGGGACACACGAGCGCCAGCACACAAGGTCGGAACGACCACAGGCACGATTCCACTACCGTTGGCGGAAACGAGATACCGGTCACGATTGCAGAGAGCCTGCGCGGCCATGGCCACGAGGGCCGTCCAGGCCGATGCGGCGACCGTTGCGGACAAGCCCCAGACGGTCCCCAGGGGCATTGTGGGGCTCGCGAACCTGCCAGTGCAGGGAGCGGCACTGGCTCGGACGGACGGAGAGGCGACAGGGCGAGGACGAGGTCAAGGGCCCAATCTGTCGTTCTTCTCGCGATTCTTGCTTGCGCTATCGCGTACTGCTTGACCTTCGGGACCCTGCCCGAGAGGATCGTGATCCTCGAGGGGTCCACCCGCGACCTTTGGGTCCGGGTCCCGTTTGACGTGGGGTTCCGCCTGACAGGCGCGGAGCTGGTGCGCATGGACTCGGTCTCATCCGGCGCAACAGGGACACCAAGCGGGCGGGGCGCTGGGGTAAGGCTTGTTCCTCTCGCTCAGGGCGAGACCAGCCTCGAGGTGCGGCTCTTGGACGTGATTCCTGTCAGGCGCCTCCTTGTGAGCGTGGTCCCAGAGGTCAGGGTTGTGCCGGGCGGACACGCCATAGGAGTGCTGCTCGCCGCGAGGGGGGTCGTGGTCGTGGGCCACTACCCGGTCGTCGGGGTGGACGGGAAACGTCGCTACCCAGCACGTGAAGCTGGGATCGAGGTCGGCGACGTCATCGTGAGCATCAACGGACGGGCTGTCAATGACAAGTCCGAGGTGGAACGGGCCATCGACCTCGCTGGACGAACGGGGAAACCGGTCGAGATCAGCATCCTACGCGATTCGAGGGCCCTAGCCGTTCGTGTGAATCCCGTTGAGGTAGAGGCTGAGGATTCCGCGGGCCTCGCGGAGCAAGGAAGGCCCGCAGTGCAGTACAAGATCGGCATCTGGGTTCGAGAGAATGCTGCAGGCGTGGGAACGCTGTCGTTCTATGACCCGGAGTCACGGGTATATTGCGCCCTCGGGCACGTCATAACTGACGCCGCCACGAACAAAGAGGTGGACGTGGCGAGAGGCAGGATAGTTCAGGCGCAGATCCTGGGCATCCACCACGGCAGCCGTGGTCAACCGGGCGAGAAAGTCGGGAGCTTCAGCGGGGAAGAGGACGTCATCGGCACTATAGAACGAAACACCAAGTTCGGCATCTTCGGCACGCTCACGAAGGTTCCGAGCAACCCATACTTCAAGGAGGCCATACCCATCGCAATGGCCGAGGAGGTGACGCCAGGGTACGCCGATCTCTACACAGTGGTGGAGGACAACCGCGTCGAAAGATTCCGCGTGGAGATCCAGCGGGTGGCGAGGCAGGCGGCCCCGCAGATCAAGGGCCTCGTCATAAAGATAGTGGACCCGAGGCTCCTCGCCCTCACCGGTGGCATAGTTCAGGGCATGTCAGGTAGCCCCATTGTCAAGGACGGCAAACTCGTGGGCGTGCTGACCCACGTGTTCGTGTCCGACCAGACCCGGGGGTACGGCGTTCTGGCGGAGTGGCTCGCGAGGGAAGCCGGGCTCTTCGCACGTGAGTCAAGTGCGAAGGCCGCGAGAGCCGCGGGCGCGGGTCCGATCCCTCCACCGCGGCTCGTGCCGAGTCCCGGAGGTGCTTCGCTGGTCCGCGCCGCATAGCGGCGAGAGGGATTTTCCGCGCGCGGGGGGCAGGACTTCATCCGGAGGCGTAGAATCCTAAAACGTCGATGGGCAAGGGCAGCAATACTAGCATTTGGCAGCGTCGGATGAGGTGGTTCTATGGCTTGTGGTCGGACACGCGTCCTTATAGTCGATGATAACCACGAGCTGTGCGAGGTCTTGAAGGAATTCATCAACATGCAGCCGGATATGGAAGTGGTCGGAATCGCCTATGACGGCCTGGAAGCCCTCGAAAGCATATCCAGTACTAACCCTGATGTGGTCGTCCTGGACATCATTATGCCGCACCTCGACGGCATAGGCGTTCTGGAACGGCTCGCGAAACAGGATCTTCCAAGGCGGCCGCGGTTCGTGATGCTGACGGCCATCGGTCAGGAGCACATGACCCAGAGCATCATCGAGCTCGGTGCCGATTACTACATACTCAAGCCGTTCGATATGGAGACGCTGGCCCAGCGCATCCGGCAAGTGGCCCAGAGCGGGGAGGTCGTGAGAAAGAGAAGGGCCGGTCCAGCCGAGGCCCCGCGCGACCTCAACACCGAGGTCACCCGGATAATCCACGAGATGGGGATCCCCGCCAACATCAGGGGTTACATGTACCTCAGAGAGGCCATCATCATGGTCGTCAACGAGGTTGGCCTCCTCAATGGGGTCACCAAAGAGCTCTATCCGAGGGTGGCGCAGAAGTTCGACACCACCGCTCCCCGGGTTGAGCGCGCCATCCGGCACGCTATCGAGATCGCGTGGACCCGCGGGAACATCGAGTTCCTTAACAGCGTGTTCGGGCACACGGTGAGCAGCGAGAAAGGAAAGCCCACCAACTCCGCGTTCATCGCCAGGGTCGCTGACAAGCTGCGCCTGGAAATGCGTGCGAGCTGACGATCAATCAAGCACAGACGGCGGGCGGCGGGCGCAACTCCGGCGCGCCAGCGTGCCGGTGCTGCGGGCGCGGCCACCCGTTGCCGGCATCATACAAGGAGACGAACCACCTGCTGGCCTTTCAAGAGCGTCTGCAAGAGGGCCCCGGAAGTAGTACTCCCGGGGCTCAAAACTTACTGCAGCACGACTGAAACCAAGTATGTCGCCAAGCGTTCGCGCCGCCTTTCGGCGGAGGGGTCCTGCCAAGGCTATCGGCCTTGCCCTCCGGGGACGGCGCGCCTTGTGCGCTCCTCGTTCGAATTCGGCGCTTAAGGCAACCGAATTCTCCACACCCCATCGTGCAAGCACCGGCAAACCTAGCGGCGTCAAGAAACGAGACGAAAACTTGTGGCGTCATGCTTAGGGAAAAACCGGATGAAAAGCGCATGGCGGGCGGGTATAAAACCGCAGCTAGACAAATTCTGCGGCCGCCTGCGGCCGCACCGGGTCGAATGATAACTTCCGGGGCTTAGCATACTATTCCACGAGAGGGGGAGGTGGCGAAGACCCAAGAGAACGTGCGGAGGGCGGCCGCGTGAGGTACAGAGGCGTCGCCAGGGTTGACCGCAAGACCAAGAACCTCCTGACACGGTTGCGTCCCGGCGAGATCGCCGTGGTCGACCACGAGGACATCGACGTTGTCGCGTGCGAGTCGCTCGCCACCGCGGGGGCACGGGCCGTGGTGAACGCGCGTAAGTCCGTAAGCGGTCGTTATCCCAATCCGGGGCCGCTCGTGTTGTGCCGGGCCGGCGTGTACGTCATCGACGATGTCGGCCCGCATATCATGGATCTCGTCCGGGATGGCGACGTCATTGAGCTGCAGGGGAACGCCGTGCTCAGGCAGGGAAAGGTGGTGGGCATGGGCCGCGTCCAGACGCTGGCTTCGCTCGAGCGCGAGATCGGGAAGGCGCGCCACGGCCTTTCACGCGAGCTGGACGCGTTCGTGTCGAACACCATCGAGCACGCGCGGCAGGAGAAATCAGCGATCCTCGGCGACCATCCCTTCCCTCCGCTCCGCACGAGGATCGCCGGAAGACATGCGCTCGTGGTGGTCCGGGGAAGGGACTACCGTGAGGACCTGCGAGCCATAAGGTCCTACATCGAGGAAGTACGCCCTGTGCTCATCGCGGTGGACGGCGCGGCGGACGCTCTTGTCGAGATCGGCTTCTCTCCAGATATCATCGTGGGCGACATGGACAGCGTGTCTGATGAAGCGCTGCGACGCGGCAGTGAGATCGTGGTCCACGCCTACCCGGACGGCCGGGCCCCTGGTCTGGAGCGAATCAGGCGCATGGGCCTCGACGCCGCCGTGTGCCCCATTCCGGGCACGAGCGAGGACCTGGCGATGCTCCTCGCCCACGAGAACGGCGCGGAGCTCATCGTGGCTGTCGGCGCCCACTCGAGCCTCGAGGATTTCCTCGACAAGGGCCGCCCAGGAATGGCATCTACCTTCCTCACCCGCCTCAAAGTGGGTTCCGCTCTCGTGGACGCCAAGGGAGTGAGCAAGCTCTACAAGGGCCGCATGAGAACGGGCTACATAGTCCTCCTCGTCGTGGCCGCGCTGGTTCCTCTGACGCTCGCGGCCGTGCAATCCGATATGGCTAGGCAGATCCTGAGGCTCGTGATCATCAGGCTCAAGCTCGACATGGGGCTCTTCTAGGATGGGGCTCTTCTAACACGGGGCTCTTGCAGGTAGATGGGCCGGAAGGGGTGGGCCATTCGTGATGATCGACATGAAATGGCATGTGGCCTCCCTTGTGGCTGTGTTCCTCGCGCTCGGGGTGGGCATCCTTGTCGGCATCGCGATGGTGACCGACAGCGCTCTTGTCGAGCGGCAGGAGCAGATGATCGACCGGCTCGAAGAGGATTTCGCAGCTCTCAAGGCTGAGAGGGACAGCCTCGGGGCGCGGCTTGCCGCCTCCGAACGAGCCCTGACCGCGTCTCTCGACTTTGAGGACACCGTGGTGGCCTCGCTTGTGCGTGGGAAGCTTGCAGGAAGGCGGGTGGCCATCGTGGTGTGCCGGGAGGCGATGCCCGCCGAAGAGGTGGAGCGGATCGGGCGCGCGATTGTGGATGCCGGAGGCCAGCTGGTGCGGGTGGTCGACGTCCTTGGAAGCTTTGCGCCGGCGTCCGGCCGGCAAGCCGTGGAGTTCGCGTCGTCGCTAGGGGTGCCTGCGTCTCGGGCGGAGGTAGTGACACGGGAAGTGGCCTCAGCGCTTGCCGCGTACCTCGTGGCCGGCGAAGCCTCGCCGGTGTTGCATTCTCTTTTGAACCTGGGATACGTGTCCGTGGCCGGGCAGAACCTGCTTCGTCCCGGGGGCAGCGGGGATGCTGATACTGCGGGCGCGGAGGAGCGAGGGGGCGGACGCGGCGGGCGGGCGGACGCGGTCGTGCTCGTGGTGGGCAGTCTAGACCCGGGATTCACGCCCGCTGACGCGGGGATCCCCATCGTGAGAGCTGTGAAGGCCCTCCAGGTGGACGTGGTGTGTGTGGAAGGCTGGAACGTGAAAGTCTCGCAGATTGCCGATTACAGGCGCGAGGGGATCTCCACGGTCGACTGCGTCGATCTCCCGCTGGGGCGCCTTTCTCTCGTCTACGCGCTCGCCGGGTGGAGAGGCCATTTCGGGATCAAGGGCGGTTCGGAGATACGCGTGCCGGACCTATGGGGACTATCACAATGAAAGGGCGCATTTCCGTCGTCATTCCCGCGCACAACGAGAGGCGCACCATTGCGGACACGGTGACGGCGGCGAGGATGGCCGCTAGGACCTGCGGTGTCGATTGCGAGGTGCTCGTGGTCGACGACGGATCCACGGACGGGACCGCCTCTGTCGCGCTTGCTGCAGGCGCAGACGTGATAGAGACTGGCCGTCGCTTGGGAAAGGGTGCCGCGCTCACCCGGGGCGTTCTGCGTGCCACCGGGGACGTCGTGGTCTTTCTCGATGCGGACCTGGCTGAGACAGCGTCCGAGCTGGGCAGGCTCGTCGACCCCATTGCGCGCGGCGAGGCGGACATGAGCATCGCGACGTTCCCGCGGGCCTGCTGCGGCGGGGCCAAGAGGGGAGGATTCGGCATCGTCAGGACCCTGGCTTTTCTCGGCGTGAGATGCTTATGCGGTCTCTCCCTCTCGGCCCCACTTTCGGGCCAGCGGGCGGCAAGACGTGAGGTTCTTCTCGGGCTCGTGCCGTTCGCCGAGGGGTTCGGTGTGGAGGTCGCGCTCACGATCGACGCTGCGAGGCGGGGGTACCGCATCGTGGAGGTCGAATGCGACATGTCGCACAGGGTGACGGGCCGGGACCTTGCCGGGTTCGTTCACAGAGGACGGCAGCTGTATTGGGTGACACGGGCCCTCGCGAGCCGCGCCATTCCACGCCCGCGGTCCGGGATGGGGGGTGACTAGAGCATTGGCGGCGTGTTTGGTGCTTGGGTACATCCTCACGCTCGGCTTGGTCCCGCTGGGCCGCGCCATGTTGGCGCGCTGGGGACACCTCCGGCCGAACTATGCCGGGCGCCCTGTTCCCACGTCAATGGGGATCCCTCTCGTAGCCTCGGCGACCATTGCGTCCGGGGCCGTCATGGCCCTCCTGCCGGATCCGGACGCGAGCTGGGCCTTGGCCGGCCCATGCCTCATCGTCGTGAACGCGGCCATGCTAGCGGGCGTAGTTGATGACCTTTTCGGTTCGAGCGAGTCCCGGGGGATAACTGGGCATGCGACCGCGCTCTTCAAGAAGGGGATCGTCACCACTGGGCTCCTGAAGGCGGGCGTCATCTTGGTGTCTGCGGCCATAGCCATCCGCACTGCTGCCCCAGCCCTGCCCGCGCCCGCCCTGGCGTTGGACGCGCTCGTGGTGGCCCTCGCGGCGAATCTCTCAAACCTTCTTGACCTCAGGCCCGGGCGTGCCGCCAAAGCATACCTGGTGGGAGCGACGGCACTCGCAGTGGCCACCGGTTTGCGGGCCCCGGCCCTGGTTCCGGTGGGCCTCGCCGGGGCTATCCTCGCGGAGATTCGGGACGATCTGGCGGAGCGCGGCATGCTCGGGGACGCCGGGAGCAACCCCCTCGGTGCGGCGCTAGGCTACTGGCTCGCGCTCACCACCCCGGTGGCGGCAAGAGTGGCGGCGCTTCTGGCGTTGTGTTTGGTCCACGTTTACGCCGAGCGTCACTCCATCACGGCGGCCATCGAACGAAATCCTTTCCTGCGCTTTCTGGACGCCCTCGGGCGCAGATAGCGAGAAACCCATCCTCACGGACCCAACCTGCGAACGGGCGTGGCCCCTGCCTTTGCAGGAAATCCCTTCCGAGCAGCGAATACCTGCCCACGGGGGTGATGTGCCGTGAAGTTCGGCGCCCACGTGAACAGGGCCGGCGGTCTCCGGAGCGCTCTCGAAGCCGCCCGCTTCCTCAAGTGTGACACGATGCAGATGTTCTCGCGAAGCCCGCGAAGCCTCCGGGCGGGGGTGATCGATAAAGAAGAGGCCCGGGTTTTCAAGGAGGGTCTCGCGGCCGCGGGGATCCAGCCGCTCGTCATCCACGCTCCGTACCTGCTCAACCTCGCGTCCCCGAAGAAGGAGACGTATGAGGCGTCGCGGGACGCGCTTGCCCATGACATCATGCTCGCAAAGGCGGTCGGTGCCGAGATGCTCGTGTTTCACCCCGGGAGCCATCTCGGCTCGGGAGAGGCGGCCGGCATCGCCAGGATCGCCTCGGCGATCGTGGACGCGTGCGAGATCGCGTGTCACACGCCCTCGACGGGCAACGGGGCTGCAGAAAAGCCACGCCTCCTCCTGGAGATGGTGTCTGGCGCTGGCACGGAGATAGGCAAGACGTTCGAGGAACAGATGGAGATCATGGACCGGGCACGTGCTGTGCCGCTGGGCATATGCTTGGATACCTGCCACGTGCTCGCGGCAGGCTATGAGATCCGGACCGCGGAGGGCTTGTCGGAAGTCCTTGAAAAGCTGAAGGCCACCGTGGGCTGGACGAGCCTCGCGTTGGTGCACGCCAATGATTCCGTCGGAGATCTCGGGTCGCACCTGGACCGTCATGCTGACATCGGGAAGGGATGCATCGGCGAAGACGGCTTCCGCACCATTCTCGGCTGTACGAAGCTCGCCCATCTTCCTTTCATCCTCGAGACTCCTCGCAAAACCCTCGACGACGACGCGCGCAACCTCGCTGTATTGCGCCGCCTCGCGGCTGAGGCGGTGAGCTGGTAGATGTCGCGGGTCGGCAAGGACGAGGTGGCGGCTGTCTTTTCAGCGCACGGGCCGCTCGCCTCGGCATTCGAGGGTTACGAGGTGAGGCAGCCCCAAGTCGAAATGGCCATCGCGGTCTGGAAGGCGTTCGCCACCTCTCGTCACGCGTTCATCGAGAGCGGCACCGGCACCGGCAAGTCCCTTGCGTACCTCGTGCCTGCCGTGCTGTGGGCTCGCGAAAGCAACGAGAAGGTCGTCGTGTCCACAAACACGATAAACCTTCAGGAGCAGCTCATCCACAAGGACCTCCCCGGCCTCTCGCGCGCGCTCGGCGCGCGGTTCCGTTTCACTCTAGTAAAAGGCAGAGCCAATTACGTGTGCCGGCGCAAGCTTGCACGCGTCGCGAGCGAGGCCGATGACCCCCCGGCCGACCCGGCTTTCAGGCAGGCCCTGGCGGCCGTCCTTTCCGAATTGCCGAGCGTCCCCACTGGCTCGAAGTCGGACTTCCATATTGCGGTGCCCCAGGCTCTCTGGGACCAGATCGCGTCCGACTCCATGTCGTGCCTTCGCGCGAGGTGCCCCTATCTTTCCACGTGCTATTTCGCCCGGGCGAGGGCGGAGATGGAACAAGCGGACATCCTGGTCACCAACCACCACCTGCTTTTCTCCGACCTTGCGCTCAGGGCGACGGGCCCGGGCATGCCGGGTGCGCGGGTTCTTCCAGATTATCATTACGTCATCTTCGACGAGGCTCACAACGTCCCAGAGGTCGCGGCTGAAAGGCTAGGTCGCCGTGCGAGCCTCGCGCAAATGCGCAAGGCCTGCCAAGACCTCGTGCGCGCAGAGCGGGGACGCGGCAGGGGTGACGGCCGAAGAGGCGAGGGCGGGCTGCTTGCATCGCTCCGGGCAAGCCTGTTTCGCGACGCCGACGGAGAGGGCGCACAAGGCGAGCGTGCCAGTGTGGGACGCCTGGTGGACGTTGCCACCGAGAGCGTCAAGCGCCTGCGCGAGAGCGTCGAGTGGTTCTTCGACTCGCTCACGCGGGTGATGGATCCCTTGGGCCCTGACCCTGTTCGCAGAGAGATGGGGTGGGATAGCTCGCGGGAGGGCCAAGGCGAGCGTGACCGCGCGAGGCAACGCGCGGTGAGATTGAAGGACGAGCTCGTCGCGTCGGCGGCCTGGAAGGAGGACATCGCTCCCGGCGCCGAACGCGTCATCATCAGGGCGGATGAGGTGGCCCGCGACCTCGGCTCTGTGCTGGACAGCCTCGCTGACCTCGATGCTGACGGCGACGAGCGTCTCCAGGGACTCATGGCGGAGCTCCAGGGCTCGGCTGTGAGGATTTCCTCGGAGGCCGCAGCCCTCGACTTCGTGATGCGCCGGGGGGATGAAACGCACGTGTACTGGGCCGAGATGCTTCCCAACGACGTCGAGCTCGTGGCGACGCCTCTCGACGTCGGGCCGATCCTTGGGGAACGCCTCTTCTCCCAAGTCGAGTCGGCTGTGTTTACCTCAGCCACTCTGACCGTGCGAGGAGAGTTTGGCTTTTTTAGAAAGGAAGTCGGCCTCACGGGCCCGAGCGAGCCGCCACTCGAGATCGTGTTCGACTCGCCGTTTGACTTCTCAAGACAAGCGCTGCTTGCCGTGGCCTGCGACCTCCCGCATCCTCAGGACCCAGCGTTCCAGGACGCGGCCGCACGGGCGATCGTCGACATCGTGAAGGCGTCCAGGGGGCGGGCCTTTGTCCTCTTCACGTCCATGGACATGCTTTACCACACCCACGAGGTGCTGCGCGCAGGTCTGGAGGGCACCGGGATCCCAGTGTTCAGACAAGGAGACATGCCTCGCCATCTCATGCTCACGCATTTCCGGGAGAAACCGGGTGTCCTGCTCGGAGCCGACAGCTTTTGGCAAGGCGTTGACGTGCCTGGCGAGGCCCTGTCCTGTGTCATCCTGGTGAAACTGCCGTTTCAGGTGCCCACGAGCCCGCTCGTGGAGGCGAAGGTGGAGGCCGCGGAAAAGGCGGGCAGCAGCGGGTTCTACTCGTATACCCTGCCGAGCGCGGTCGTGAGGTTCCGGCAGGGATTCGGAAGGCTCATAAGAACGCGTGAGGACAGGGGCGTGGTGGTCGTCCTCGACAAGCGGCTCGTGGAGAAGCGTTACGGCGCAGTCTTCCTGTCTTCGCTCCCCACCGGCGTCGAGTGCTACGCCGGCGCGGCCGCGGACGTTGTGTCGAGGGTGCGATCTTGGCTTGGCTGACGCGGACTCCGCCCTGACATGATCTTCCGGTTGCCTTGCCCTGCTTTGGTATGCTATGATCCGCTCACGAGTTCGTATTAATGGGGCCCATCGGGCTCCGCCTCGCGCGTGTTCGCGCGCGTCGACAAAGTACCAGGTAAGGAGGTAACGCCATGAGACTCGGCAAGACCAGAATCGTGGCACTCGGACTTCTGGCCGTGCTCCTCGTCTCGTCGGCGCGTCTTCCCGTGCCGTCGGGCGACGTCGCGAGCGCGGCATCATCCGATTACGAGCTGTTGGCCCACCTCATCGCGGGTGAGGCCAGAGGCGAGCCGTACCTGGGCAAGGTGGGCGTGGGTGCGGTCGTCATGAACAGACTGAAGAACCCGCGTTTCCCCAAGACAGTAGCCGGGGTGATATACGAGCCGTGGGCGTTCACGTCTGTCATGGACGGGCAGATCAACCTGCCGCCGGACCCTGAGTCTTATCGGGCCGCCCAGGACGCGTTGGCCGGATGGGACCCCACGTACGGCGCCCTCTACTTCTACAATCCTGCGAAAGTCTCCTCTCCGTGGATCTTCTCCCGTCCCATAACAATCATCATAGGAAACCACTACTTCGCGAGGTGAGGGCATAGGCCAAGGAGCTTGGCGCGTCGGGCCTGCTCGGCAAGGCTCGGGTCAGGGCAGGCCATGACCTTGGTTGGCAACGTTGCTTGGCAACGGGTCGGCAGGTGCGGGGGCGCAGGCGACGCCCCCGCCTCCTTGCTCGAGCCACGGGGCTGTGCCGGACCCGCGCGCGGGCCCGGCAGAGGTGCACCGATGCTGCAGCATCTCGATAACCCCAGGAATGTGGCGTTCCCAGCCGGCATACATAATTACGGGAACGCGGTCCATGGGGGAGGGCGGTCCATGCTCGTTGTCATAGGGCGAAACTGGCGCCGCCTGGTGATCGCAGCCATCCTATTGCTCGCCATCGTTCACGCCGCTGAACTCGCTCTCGTGGGCGCTGCGCGGGCGGTCATCGCCACCGTGTCGGGCAGGCTCGTCCCTGTGTACTTCGTTGCGAGCGCCGACAAGAAGGTGGCCTTCACGTTCGAAAGCGGGTTCGGCAGGGACCGGACGGCGGAGATCCTCGCGGTGCTTAGGGAGCATGAGGTCAAGGCCACCTTCTTCGTCTCCGGCAAATGGGTGTCGGACCATCCTGTCGTGGCTCGGCAGATCGTCTCGGACGGTCACGATCTAGGGAACTATACTTACTCTGTGCCGCACCCGAACTCGCTTTCCCCTTCCGAGCTGAAGCGGGAGTTGGAGAAGGCCCACAAGGCCCTGGAAGAGGTCACAGGACGTGCCCCCAAGGTGTTCCGGCCGCCCTACGGCGAGTATAGCAACAAGGTCATCGAGGCCGCCAGAGACCTCGGTTACGAAACCGTCATATGGAGCATAGATTCGCTGGATTGGCGGGGTGCCCCCCCTGCCGACATCAAAGACAGGGTTTTGGGAAAGATTCACAAGGGGGCCATCGTGAGATTCCATGTCACGGGCACCCACACCGTCGAAGCCCTGCCTTCCGTCATAACCGAGCTGAAGAAGCAGGGATACGCCATCGTTCCTCTTTCCAGCCTTCTGCTGGAGGGAAGGTACTACATACACCCTCACACGGGAGAGCAGCGTCCTATAGAGGTGCCGGGGGAAGCAGGACGACATGAGGGGAGGTCTCCGGTGGATGCGTAGGGAGGACAGGTTGATCCCGAAGCGCGAGGCACGCCTGACAGCCATCGTGATTAGCAAGGAAGGCATATTGCTCGCGGCGTTTGCGGTCCTTGTCATGGTATTCACCGCGGTTTTCGTCTCGTCCCTCGATGAGGTGAAACGGGTCTTCTACGGGGTGCGGCCCGGCGTGACTCTCGAGGGCAGACAGGTAGCCGGGCTAATGCCTCAGGAAGTGCGGCGGATCGTGGAAACCATGGCGGAAGAGGAACGGGTCGCACCGAAGGACGCCATGCTCTTCAAGGAGACCGGAGAGATAATAGCTGAGGAACCAGGCACTGATATCGATGTGGACCTCACCGTAGCCAGGGTGATGCAGGCTAAGCCTGGCGAAGCGGTGGAGCTCGCCAGGGTGACGGTGATGCCCACCATAACGCGAAGGCTCTTCAGCCCCGTGTACAAAGTCGACACCGACCAGAAGGTCATGGCCCTCGCGGTAAACGTGGCGTGGGGTGAGGAATACCTCCCTGGCATGCTGGAGATCCTCCGCGCCAACAACGTCAAGGCTACTTTCTTCATCGACGGAGAGTGGGCCCAGAAGTACCCGGATTCGGTGAAGCTCCTTGCAGCTGAAGGGCATGACATCGGAAACCATGGCGCGAAACATGTGCACGTGGCCAAGATGCCTGAGGCCGAGATCCGTGACTTGATTCTCCGGAACGAGGACCTGCTCGGGAGGCTCGGCGCGAAGCCGAGGAAGCTGTTCGCTCCCCCGTACGGGGAATGCAACCAGACGGTGACATCGGCCGCCGCGTCTCTGGGCTACACCACTATCATGTGGACGATCGACACCATAGACTGGAACACGAAGGACCATCAGAAGGTGATCGACCGGGTTGTGCGAAAGATGTCGCCTGGTGCGATAGTCCTGATGCACCCTACAGAGGTCACGATCAAGGCGCTTCCCGCCATCATTGAGACCGCACGGAAAAACGGCTATCAGTTCGCGACCATATCTGAGCTCGTGGGCGCTCGGTGAGACGGTGGGCAGCGGGCTGTGGCACCCGTCCCGTCCTACGCGTCTACTGCCGTCATCCCGGCGCCGTCATCCCAGCTTCTGCCGGATGACCTGCCAGTAGGCGTCATCCTCGTATCCCAAGCGCCATATGGCCACGCCTCCCAAGTTGTACGCGGTGACGAGGTCGAGCTTGGGCTTTATGCTGCTGGAGGACTCGAACCACACCTCGTGTCGGGCGCCATGCGAGTCTACGTATTTGAAATAAGGCGATCTCGCGGTCTGGTCCCACGACGGGTCGATGCCGAGGGCTTTGGCGCGGCTCATGACCTGCGTGTACGAGAGGGCCGTCACCTTGCCCGTCTGGAGATTCCAATCATACCCATAAGCCGGGATCCCCAGCAGGATCTTGCTGCGCGGCATCTGCGTTATTGCATACCGCACGACCTTCTCCACCCAATTGTACGACGCGACCGGGCCAGGGCCGCTGGTCCAAGAATGCTCGTCGTAGGTCATCAGCATCACGCGGTCGCACACGCGGCCAAGTGCGTAGTAGTCGAACGCACCGACCCAGTCCGCTCCTGAATGATCCGCAGTCTTCGCCGGCACCGACATGGTTACGAGATACCCCCGCGGCTTGAGCTTTTGAGCGAGCTCCTGCATGAACGCTGTGAGCTTGTCCCGCTCGGACGGGCGAACGTTTTCGAGGTCGATGTTCACCCCGTCGTACCCACCCTGCTCCAGGATGCTCAGGATATCTCGTATCGCCGCTTCCCGTGAGTTCGTGTTCTGGAGAAGGGCGCTTGCGCGTTTTGCGTCGAATCCTGAAGGACCCATATTATGGACGAGCGCTAGAGCCTGAATTCCAGCCGCCTTCGCGGCTTCGACCGCGCGCTTGCTCGCCGTCCCGGATACGCGGCCGTCGGTCCCCACAGGGTGGAGAAAGGCCGCCATGGAGTCGAGGACCCCCTTGCCCCTCAGGAGCGAGCCGTACGACGTGGGGTCGCCCGGGTAGTCCTCCGCATAGTACCCCAACACCCAGGTGGTGCTGTTCGTGCTACGTCCCGGCGTAGCGGAGGCTGCGTCGTTGGCTCCGAGACCCGCGTCGCCTTCGCGCGCGTCAAGCGGGTCCACCAGCAGAAAACCCGCGATCCAGCCTACTTTGCCGCCATCCAATCGGACCTGGTACCAGTCATCGTGACGCGCAAGGACGACGAGCTTCGTGGCGGGATTCACCTTTGTTAGGGTGGCGTATGACGTGCCGGGCCCCTTCCTCACCCGCGCGCGTTCTGTCACAGTGGTACTCGTGCCAGGCTCCAGGAGGGGCGCGGGCCTTGCCTTGGATGATCCTGACGAAGCTGTGCTAGCGGACCCGCGCTGCGTGCTCCCGGCTGCGTTTTTGGCTCCCTGGCTTGCGCCGCTCCCGGTCGATGCCAGCCCGGCTGCGGGCCCGGAAGCGGCCCCGCCCGATACCGACACACCGGGCGCGTCCGCAGGCGGCTCGACGGGGCCGGGGGAAGGGGTTTGGTCTTGTGCTGAGAAAACCAGTAGAAGGAGGGTCATGACAGCTGCTGCGATCTTTGGGTCCAAGTCGGGCTTCTCCTCCTCGGTCGGAACGTCCGGCCGATGCGGACGCACACGGTGTGTAATGTGGACTTCTATTGCAAGCCCGACGATCCTTTATGTAACTTTCACTAGCCAAACCTGTTTCTGTAGCTGCTTCCATCCAAGCGTAGCGGCGGAACGCGAGGCATGCATGCAGACTTCGTATTCCAAAGCTCCAAAGCACAGCCCCGCCCGGCGCGCTCCGGATGAGGCGCGCGACGCGCTTCGGCCGTCCAACTCGGCGCACGCCCCAGCAGGCGGAAGAGTCATGTGCAACAACCTGGCGAGATTCTCTCGGTACGAAAGAGGAATCATATTGACGTGGGCGAATTTATGAATGTCTGTCGGTTGATGACGAGGGGTGGAGAGAACTGTCAAAGACGGGTGACACGGTTTCCTACAAACGCACCTGCCTCCCTTCTGGTGTGAGGGTTGTCACAGAAGAGATCCCCGACGTGCGGTCTTGCTCAATCGGCATTTGGGTAAGGGCGGGATCTCGGTGGGAGCATCCGGCTGAGAACGGCGTCTCGCACTTCATCGAGCACCTGGTGTTCAAGGGGACGACGCGGCGCACCGCGAGGCAGATCGCCGAAGAGATGGACGACGTCGGAGGCCAGCTAAACGCCTTCACGGGAAAGGATCATACCTGCTTTTATGCAAAGGTGCTCGACCGGCACGTTGACCTCGCCGTGGACATCCTGTGCGACTTGGTTTGCCGGCCGCTCCTGGCTCCGGAGGACGTGGAGAAGGAGAGGGGGGTGGTGGCCGAGGAGATCGGGATGTACGAGGATTCGCCGGAAGACCTGGTTCACGACGAGATCGCGGCTGCCGGCTGGGGCAACCGGTCCCTGGGTTTGCCCGTGCTCGGGACGCAGAAGACGCTTGGAAGCCTCACGCGGGACGTGGTGGCGAGGTACATGCACGACCACTACACGTGTGACAATGTGGTGGTTGCGGCAGCGGGACACGTGAGTCACGAGAGGATCTTGGAGGCATTGGATAGACACCTCGAGCTGCCGCCGTCTGGCACTGTGCACGACGAGGTGCGCCCGTCATGGACGCCAGGGGTGCGCGTGTTTCGACAGAAGAACATCGAACAGGTCCATCTCTGCCTCGGAGTTGAGGCATACAACAGGAAACATCCGAAAAGGTTCGCGCTTTATCTCCTCGACATCGCTGTTGGCGGTGGCATGAGCTCGAGGCTGTTTCAGAATCTCAGGGAAGATCGGGGCCTAGTCTACTCGACATACTCGTACGTAGCTTCGTTTGACGATGTGGGGGCTTTCATCCTCTATGCGGCGACGAACCCGGACCGTGCGGAGGTCGTGGAGGATTTGATCCGCGAAGAGCTTGAACGGGTCGCGTCGTGCAGAATCAGCGAAGAGGAGCTCGCAAGGGGCAAAGAACAGCTGAAGAGCGGCCTGGTGTTGAATCTCGAGACGACGAGCAGCCGCATGAGCAGGCTTGGGCGCCTCGAGCTCTTCCACGAACCTCTGGAGACTCCGGACGAGGTTTTCGGCAAGATCGATGCTGTGACTGGAGATGATGTACGCAGGGTGGCAGCGGAGCTTCTCAGCGGAGCGAAGCCCGTTGCGGCTGCGGTCGGCCCGAGAAAGACCAGATCGTCATTCGTTCGGAGGGAGTGCCATGGTCGGGAAGATAGGCGAGAGGCTGCAGTGGCTCCGGGATGCCATCGAGGAGCTGCGCGCGGAGCTTCACACGGCCATAGCCAGGGACGACGGCAGGCTTGATGGGGCGGAGACGTACCGCATCAGCGAGAACCTGGACAGGCTCGTTGCCCAGTACCTGCGCATCAAGGAGAAGATCGATGGCCGCGACGTGCAAGAGCTCGGGGGCCGATGTACCGAGGAGGTTGCGGCCGCCACGGAGTGCGGTGAATACCTGGCTTGCCATCATGACAAACTAACGCCGAAATCCAGTGTTTCGGAGGAGGCTGTGCAAGTGGCAAGCGTAATCGGCACGTTTGATTCTCGCGACAAGGCCGAGAGAGCGGTCCAGGAGCTCAAGCAAAAGGGCTTCGGAGACGACAAGGTATCGATTGTTGCTAAGGAAGACCGCATGAAGGGAGGCGACCGCGGTGAGGGCGGGCTCACGATGCGAGGAGGAGGGGACGACCTCACCGGCGGTACCCTCACTGGCGGCGCTATAGGTGGAGCAGCGGGCATTCTCGCCGGGCTTGGCGCGCTTGCCATTCCCGGGATCGGCCCCATCGTGGCCGCAGGCCCCATAGCCGCTGGGCTCACGGGGGCCGTGACGGGCGGGATCGTGGGAGGTCTGGTTGATCTCGGCATTCCCGAAGAGCGGGGACGTTACTACGAGAGCAAGGTGAAGGAAGGGAAGATCCTCGCGGTTGTGAAGGCCGACGACAACACCGTGGATGACGCGAAAAACGTGCTCGCGAAGTTTGGCGCGTCCGATATCGAGATCCACTGATTCGGAGGTCCGTGGACCGGCGTGGAGCTGCCGGTGAAGAGCGGCGCCGAAGTGACGTGTACTTAACGGGCGAATGTGGGAGGGGAGCAAATGGAGATGAACACGGAGAACACATCGCGGATAAGAGTGGTCGTGACTGGCGCCGCGGGCCGGATGGGGCGGCAGGTCATGGCGGCGGTGTCGAGAGAATCCGACATGGAGCTTGTCGGAGGGGTTGACGTCAAGGGCGGGACGGTGCCGATCGATCCCGAGCGCACGGACGAGGTTCTCGAAGTGACGACGGACCTGGCGACGTCCCTCTCCCGGCTTCGGCCCGATGTCATGGTGGACTTCACACATCCCGCTGCCGTGATGGGGAACGTCAGGACGGCGCTGGGGATGGGCGTGCGATGCGTTGTGGGAACGACCGGTCTTCGCGCGCAAGACCTCGATGAGATCGCCGGGCTTTGCCGAAAGACCAGCACCGGTGCCTTAGTCGCTCCGAATTTCGCGATAGGCGCGGTGCTCATGATGAAGTTCGCGGAGATCGCGTCGAGGTACTTCCCCGCCGCTGAGATAATCGAGCTGCATCATGACAGAAAAGTGGACGCGCCCTCCGGCACGGCCATCAAGACTGCGGAAGGCATGGCTAGAACGGACCGGGCGCGGGCTGAGGCCGCCGCGGCAGCGGGTGCCGAGGGGCCGCTCGCGCGCGGTGAGAGCGTGGGCGGCGTGCGCATACACAGCGTGAGGCTGCCCGGCCTCGTCGCCCACCAGGAGGTCCTCTTCGGAGGGCCTGGTCAGCTGCTCACCATCCGCCACGATTCCATATCGAGGGAATCCTTCATGCCCGGCGTGCTGCTGGCCATTCGAAAGGTCGTCGACCTGGATCACGCGGTCTTCGGCCTCGAGCACATTCTGGACCTCTGAGTCAGGCGGGGAGCCTGGCTCGCGTAGGCTGCGCGTTTCAACGAGCAGTCGGTTTCTTCGAGCAATTGAGCCATACGGAGTTCAATACGGAGGTTGCCGGTGTTGTGCGTGGCGCTCGGTCCAACACCTGCAACCTCCTTTGCCTCTAAGCATGGCGCCATAAGTTTTCGCCCCCTTTCTTGACGGCGTAAGGGTTGCCGGTGCTTGCACGACGGGGCGTGGAGAATTCGGATGTCTTGAGCGCCGAATTCGAACGAGGCGAGCCGCAAGCGCGCTGTCCCCGGAGGGCAACACCGGCAACCCTGGCCAGGACCCCTCCGCCGAAAAGTAGCGCGAACTTTAACTTTTGGCGACATACTCAGAAGAGACTTGACCTGTCGCCCGAGGAACGCTGCGTTCCCGGGATCCGCATTCGCATCCCTCGACGCCGCGCGCGACCTCTCTGCCCTCGATGGCCTCACCGCGCAAGTCCCTGAAAGAAAGCCTGGGGAACGCCCCGAGAGGCCTTCCGAAACAAGCACCGGCCCTCGCATGAGTTCATATATTACGCGTAGCGACTTGAGGTCAGGGGAGGGACCGTGGATGAAGGGCGGCCTTGGTGGGCTTGTCATCGCGGTGCTCGGGGGGGATTGGCGAGAGATAGAGGTGATGAAGAGGTTCCTGGCGGAGGGCGCAAGGGTGAAAGCGGTGGGGTATCCCGATCTTCCCGAGCTGGCCGGCGTGGACCGGGAGACCTCTGTGTTCGAGGCGCTCCGAGGTGCCGATGCAGTGGTGGTCGGCATGGGCGGGCTAGATGTTGGCGGCAAGGTGCGAACCCTCGACCCGGAAGTCACGGTAGCGCTGAGCGAGGAGGTGCTCGAGGTCATCCCGCCCGGCGTTCCGCTGTTCGTTGGAGCCGCGAGGCCGCGACTCAAAGAGTTCGCGGCGAAACACGGTGTCACCCTCGTTGAAGTGACCGAGGACGATGAAGTTGCCATAAGGAACTCGATACCGACTGCGGAGGGCGCCATCCAGATCGCCATGGAGGAACTGCCGGTAACGATCCATTCGTGCCGCGCGGTTGTCGTCGGATTCGGCCGGGTCGGCATCACTCTGACGAGAGTCCTTCTGGCACTCGGCGCGCGGACCACGGTCGCCGCGAGAAACCTTGCGCAGCTGGCAAGGGCTGAGGAGATGGGGGGGTCTACGATTCACCTCTCGTCTCTGTCTCAGGCGACGTCTAGTGCGGACGTCGTGTTCAACACGGTGCCCGCGGTGGTGCTCACCGAGGAAGTCATCAAAGGGATGAGGCCGGGATCTCTCATCATCGACCTTGCGTCGCAGCCGGGGGGCACTGATTTCCAAGCCGCCGCCCGATACGGCGTCAAGGCCATTCACGCCCTAGGCCTGCCCGGCAAGGTTGCGCCTAGGACCGCCGGCGCCATCCTCGCCGAGGCCTTACCTCAAATGATCCGTAGACAACTTACCCGTCTCCGCTGACCCGTGAGGTGCGTAACACGTGCTGGAGGTGTCAGCCATGCGACTTGCTGGCAAGAAGATTGGCGTTGCGTTGACCGGGTCTTTCTGTACCATCCCTGAGGTCATTCCGCAGATCGAAAAGCTCGTTGCGGAGGGAGCGGACGTTTATCCCATCCTGTCAGAGAAGGTCGCCACGCAGAACACCCGGTTCGGCAAGGCTGCCGACACGGCGCGGAGGCTCGAGCAGATCACCGGGAGAGAGCCGGCATGCACGATCCAGGAGGTCGAGCCGCTGGGGCCCGGGAAGGTCCTTGATGCGTTGGTCATCGCGCCATGCACTGGAAACACCCTGGCGAAGCTCGCCATCGGCATCACCGACGGCCCGGTGCTCATGGCCGCGAAGTCGACCCTGCGCAACGGGCGCCCACTTATTCTCGGGGTCTCGACAAACGACGGCCTCGGCGCAAACGCGAAAAACCTCGGCATCCTCCTCAACACCAAGAACGTGTTCATGATCCCGTTCGGGCAGGACGCGCCGGAAAGCAAGCCCAACTCCCTGGTGAGCGACATGAACCTAATGGTGGATGCGGTCGTGGGTGCGTTGGAGGGAAGACAGATTCAGCCATTGCTTGTTGACAGGACGAAGACTGCGGGATATGCTAACCTAAGATAGCGGTTGAGGGGCATACCCGGGGGCCCCACGCGTCATGCCGCTCACGCGGCGCCAGCGCTCGGCCGATCCGTGCAGGGGATGCGTCCTGGCGGAAGAGCCGGACGGCGCCTGGCGTGCCGGGGCACTAGGAACCCCGGGGTGCGTTGAGAGGGGATGACCGTGCGTAAACTAAACGTAGCTATAGTCGGCGCGACGGGGGCCGTCGGCCAGGAGTTCCTTCGGGTCCTCGAAGAGAGGGATTTCCCCTGCGCCACGCTTTCCCTGTTTGCGTCGGCAAGGTCTGAGGGGAAAACCATGCGTTTCCGAGGCGAGAGCCTGCCCGTGCACGCTCTCTCGGAATCCGGGCTCGCCGGGCATGACCTCGCGTTCTTCTCCGCCGGGGCATCGGTGTCCAGGGAATACGCGCCTGCCGCGGCGCGGGCCGGTGTCCTGGTGATAGACAATTCCAGCGCGTTCCGCATGGACCCGAGCGTGCCCCTGGTAGTGCCGGAGGTGAACCCGGGGGACATCGCGAAGCATTCCGGCATCATCGCGAACCCCAACTGCTCCACGATCATAATGGTTGTCGTTCTAAAGCCGATTCACGACGCCGCCACGGTGAGACGGGTCGTGGTGTCGACGTACCAAGCCGTTTCAGGCGCAGGCGCTCGGGCGATGAGCGCGCTTTTCGAGGAAAGCCGGGCATATCTTGCGGGCGAGACGGTGAACCCCGGGGCCCTGCCCTTTGCGTACGCTCCAAGGCACTATCAGATCGCGTTCAATCTGATCCCGCACATAGACGTGTTCCAGGAGATGGGATACACAAAAGAAGAGTGGAAGATGGTGCGCGAGACGGAGAAGATAATGGGCCCGGGCATTGCGGTAACGGCGACGACCGTGCGCGTGCCGGTGGAAAGATGTCACTCCGAGTCGCTCAACATCGAGACGGAAAGGAAGCTGTCTCGGGAGCAGGCGCTCGAGGTTCTCTCGAGGGCTCCCGGGGTCAAGGTCGTGGACGACCCAGAGCACATGGTGTATCCCATGCCTCTTGCGGCCGCGGGTTGTGACGAGGTGCAGGTCGGGCGCGTGAGGGAAGACAATTCCATCGAGCGCGGCCTCAATCTCTGGATCGTGGGCGACCAGCTCCGGAAGGGCGCGGCGTTGAACGCCGTTCAAATAGCAGAGGAGGCCCTCCGTCAGGGTCTCATCTAAGTATGACGCCACATGTTCTCATCTTCTTTCTTGACGGCGTTAGGGTTGCCGGTGCTTGCACGACGGGGCGTGGAGAATTCGGCCATCTGGCGCGCCGAATTCGAACGAGGCGCGCGCCGCAGGGGCGGCCGCCGTCCCCGGAGGGCACGGTCTGTGACCGCGCACGGGGGACTGGCGTCTTCCAAAGTGGCGCGAACTTGTGGCGATCTACTTAGAACCCGCGCGGTGACGCAAAGGGCATGACGCGGGGCGCGTCCAGGGTCCACTATGTGCGCTCATCGACCGGGGCGCATCTCACCGACCGAAGGCCCAATTCGACGACTCGGCGAGGTGAAGACCTTGAGGATCCTGGTGCAGAAGTTCGGCGGCACCTCAGTCGCCACGCCCGCCCAGAGAGCCCGCGCGGCGACCAAGGTGCTAGAGGCGAAGGCGCGCGGCTATTCCCCTGTTGTGGTCGTTTCGGCCATGGGAAGGATGGGGGAGCCGTACGCAACAGACACCCTTATTGACCTGGTGCGAAAGGCACATAACGAGGTTGACAGGCGTGAGCTGGATCTCGTTCTCTCGTGCGGCGAGGTGATCTCCACTGTCGTGATGGCCCAGACGCTTCGGGCGATGGGATGCCCAGCAGTGGGGCTGACCGGCGCCCAGGCGGGCATAATTACTGATGACAACTTCGGCAACACGAGCATTCTGGAAGTCCGGCCCGACCGGGTGGTCGAGCAGCTGCGGGACGGCAAGGTCGTGGTGGTCGCAGGGTTCCAGGGTGTGACGCGCTCGGGCGACGTTACCACCCTTGGCCGCGGCGGGAGCGACACCACGGCTGCGGCCCTCGCCGTGGCATTGGGAGCGGAGGCTGTCGAGATATACACGGATGTCGAGGGGATAATGACGGCGGATCCGAGGATCGTCCCCGACGCGAGGTCTCTCCGGGCGATGACGTACAGGGAAGTCGTTGAGATGGCACATCTAGGCGCAAAGGTGGTCCATCCGAGGGCCGTGGAGATAGCTATGGAAGGCGGAATTCCCATATGGATCAGGAACACTTTCTCCGACGAGCCGGGCACCCTCGTGACTAGGACCGGCACGGTCTCCGACGGTGCGGTGATACGATCCGACAAGGTGGCGACGGGCGTCACCCACCTGGCGAACGTTGCGCAGATTCGCATAGACTCCTCTGAGGACGTCAACGAATCCGGCGTTGCCAGGAGGGTGTTCAGGGCGCTTGCCGACGCCGGCATTAGCGTGGACCTGATCAACGTCTTCCCGGAGTTCATCTGCTTCACCGTGAGCGAGGATTTGGCCGAGACTGCGGTGGCGGTCCTGGAGAGACTCGACATTGACGGGCTCACCATAAGGATGGTGCGCGGTTGTGCCAAGGTGTCCGTGGTCGGAGCGGGCATGAGGGGTGTGCCGGGCGTCATGGCCCGCGTGGTGGAGGCGCTCGCAGAAGCGAAAGTGCCCATATACCAGACGGCAGACTCGCACGCAAGCATATCTTGCCTGGTGCGAAAGGAAGACCTGCAGAAAGCCATGAGAAGTCTGCACGCGAAGTTCGGCCTCGGGGTGTAGCGACTCCGGGCGTCGGGCTCGTAACTGCACCCGCGCCGCGGGCGGGCGGAACAAAAGCCTTACTGGGGGGATGCTCGTATGAGGAGCTTCGGACGTGTGCTTACCGCGATGGTCACGCCATTCACTCCCGAACTCGAGGTGGACTACGACAGGGCGGCAGAGCTTGCGAAGAGGCTGGTAGAGTCGGGCTCAGACGGAGTCGTCGTGGCCGGGACGACCGGAGAGTCGCCGACGTTGACGAAGCAAGAGAAGCTGAAGCTGTTCGAGGTGGTTATGGACGCCGTTGGGAAAGACGCCACGGTGATCGCCGGCACCGGCGGAAACGCCACGGCATCCAGCGTGGAGCTGACACGCGAGGCCGAGAGGATCGGGGTCCACGGAGTCATGGCTGTTGTACCGTACTACAACAAGCCGCCGCAGGACGGGCTCGTGGCTCATTTCACTGCTATCGCGAAGGCGACCAGTCTGCCGGTGATCCTGTACAACGTGCCCGGGAGGACAGGCATAAACATGACCCCGGACACCGTTGAGAAGCTTGCAAAGGTCGAGAACATTGTCGCGATCAAGGAGGCCAGCGGCAGCATCGACCAGGTCACGGACATTCGCCGGCGCACCCCGCAATCGTTCAAGATCTACAGCGGCGATGACAGCATGACCCTTCCCATCCTAGCCGTTGGCGGCGAAGGCATCATCAGCGTGGCCTCGCACGTTGTCGGCAGACGGTTGAGAGAGATGGTCGAGGCGTACGTCTCAGGACAGGTGGCGAAGGCTGCGGCGATCCACTCAGAGCTGTTCCCGCTCTTCAAGGCGCTCTTCGTGACCGCAAACCCGATCCCGGTCAAGCTTGCGCTCAGGCTTACGGGATTCGACGTCGGCGGGCTGCGGCCGCCTCTCGTGGAGGCTGGCGAGAAAGAGGCGGCCGTCGTGCGTGAGGCGCTAGCGGGGTTGGGGCTTGTCGCATGACGGCTCTCGGCCGTCACCCCGGTCGGTGCCCCGGCCGCCCCCGTGACTTGCTCGACGGGATGCGGGGCGCCGCCTTGTGACCCGGCCTTGAGGCGCGATTGGGATTGTGTTACAATTGCAGGCGGATGACTCGGCCGCTCGGGGCTCCTCCGAACAGGTGCGAATACGCGGGGTCCCGAGCGGATTGATGAAGATGGTGAGAGAAGAAGCGTGGCGAAAGACGACAGGCTCGCGATCGTGCCCCTCGGCGGGGTAGGCGAGATCGGCAAAAACATGACGGTTATCGAGTACAACGGGGAGATGCTCGTGATAGACGCGGGGGTGGCCTTCCCGGAGGAGGAGATGCTCGGCATCGACCTTGTCATCCCTGATATTTCGTATCTCGTGGCCAACCAGGAGCGGATACGCGGCATCATCCTGACCCACGGGCACGAGGATCATATCGGCGCGCTGCCGTACGTTCTCAAGCAGGTGAGCACCAAGATCTACGGGACGAGGCTTACGCTTGGCCTCGTAGAAGGACGCCTCGCCGAGCACGGAGTTGTGCCGGCGTTCCCCCTCCAGTGCGTGAAGGCCGGGCAGACGTTGTCACTGGGCCCGTTCACAGTGGAGTTCGTACGCGTGAGCCACAGCATCGCCGATGTGGTGGCCCTCGCTATCACCACGCCCGCGGGGCTCCTGGTTCACACCGCTGATTTCAAATTCGATCAGACGCCTATCGGAGAGGAGGCGTCGGATTTCCGAAAGTTCGCGGAGCTTGGCTCGCGCGGCGTCCTCGCTCTTCTCTCGGATTCGACGAACGCCGAGCGCCCCGGGTACACGATGTCTGAGCGCGACGTAGGGCGCGCCTTTGAGGATGTCTTCAGCAAGGCCGAGGGAAGGATCCTGGTCGCGACGTTTGCGTCGAACATACACAGGGTCCAGCAGATAGTCGATGCCTCGTGGAAGTTCGGCCGGAAGATCGCCGTCATAGGTCGGAGCCTCGAGAACACCGTGGAGATAGCCACGAACCTCGGGTACCTTGTGATACCTCCCGGGATGCTCGTATCCGTTGATGAACTGGATAGGCTGCCCGCAGACCGGCTGACCATCATAACCACGGGCACCCAGGGCGAGCCGATGTCGGCCCTCACGCGGATGGCGATGGCGACCCACAAGAAAGTCGGGATCCGTCCGGGAGACACGGTGATCATCTCGGCGTCCGCCATCCCGGGCAACGAGAAGCTCATAGGCCGGACCATAAACCATCTTTTCCGACAGGGCGCGGACGTCATCTACGAGAGGTTCTCGGGGGTACATGCCTCCGGCCACGCGAGCCAGGAGGAGCTCAAGCTCATGATGAACCTCACGCGTCCGAAGTATTTCATCCCGATCCACGGCGAGTACCGCCACCTTGTAAAGCACGCGCGCCTGGCGGAGCAAGTGGGAATACCGCCGGAGAACATCTTCATCCTCGACATCGGGGACGTGCTGGAGTTCACGAAGGAGGGCGCGCATCTCGGCGCGAAGGTCGATGCAGGACAGGTGCTTGTGGACGGCCTTGGGGTCGGTGATGTCGGAAACGTGGTACTGCGCGATCGCAAGGTGCTCGCCCAGGACGGCATATTGGTAGTCGTCGTGACCGTGGACAAGCAAACGGCCGAGGTCGTGGCGGGCCCCGACATAGTGTCGCGAGGTTTCGTGTACGTAAAGGAATCCGAGGCCCTCCTCAAGGAAGCCGAAACGGAGGTGCGCGAGGTCATATCGCGCTGCTCGGGGCAGGGGATAACCGAATGGGGCACGATCAAGAACAGGGTCCGCGAGGCCCTCGCGGAGTTCGTATACCAGAAGATCCGTCGGCGTCCCATGGTCCTGCCCATCGTGATGGAGGTATAGCGCGGCTTCTTGCATGGCTTGGAGACGGAAGGAGAGCGCGCAGCTGGCGGGCGGGCGCGTTGAGTCGTTCGATCCGAGAGATTCGAGATTCGAAAGGAGTGTGGCGCGGCTATGGGAGAGACCGTGCTGCTCAGCATCCAGGGCGTCTCCAAGACGTATAGAGGGGGAACGAGGCCCGCTGTGGATGATCTCTCCCTGGAGGTCCGCGCGGGAGAGATATTCGGATTCCTCGGCCCCAATGGCGCGGGCAAGACCACTACGATAAAGATGATAGTGGGGCTTCTTCGGGCCGACAGGGGTGCCATCGTGGTGAACGGGCACGATGTGGCGAAAGAGCCCGTGGCCGCCAAAGCGGACATCGGATACGTTCCGGACAACCCCGACCTCTACAACCGGCTCACCGGGATAGAATACCTCAACCTCGTGGCCGATGTCTTCGGCGTTTCCCGCGATGAAAGGCGACGACGCATCAGTGAGCTGCTGGAGGTGTTTGAGCTCGAGTCGGCCGTCCGTGACATTATTCAGAGCTACTCCCATGGGATGAAGCAGAAACTCGCCCTGATCGGCGCACTTCTCCACGAACCGAGGGTATTCATTCTAGACGAGCCCATGGTCGGCCTGGACCCGAAGGCGTCGCGGCTCTTCAAAGACATGATGAGGAACCATTGCGACAAAGGGCATACGGTTTTCTTCTCCACGCACATCCTCGAGGTCGCGGAGAGGCTCTGCGACCGGGTCGGGATCATCAACAGGGGGCGCCTAATCGCGTGCGGGAGCGTCGAGGACCTTCGTGAGCGCCGCAAGCAGGCGGACGAGACGCTCGAGGATATATTCCTCGAGCTCACCGCGGAGGAGGAGGCGAAGTAGCGTGGCAAGGCGGCTCGTTTCCCTCGTCCTCGCCCAGCTTAACATGAACTTCGCCATATCGCACTCGCGGTACTACTATCTCAAGAAAAGACAGCGCCTGTGGGAGCCGATCCTCATAGCGCTGAGCATAGCAAGCGGCGCGGGAGTGCTCGCCTTCGGCGTCTACACGCTTGCCTCGTACTATTACTCGGCGGCAGCGGCGATCGGGCAAGGAGCGGTCACGCTGACCCTGGGCATTCTCATCGCACAAGTCGTAGTCCTCATCCTCGGGTTCGTCCTCGTTATCGCGGTGTTCTATTTCTCGAACGATCTCTCCATCCTAATCCCTCTTCCGCTCCGGCCCGCCGAGGTGATCGCGAGCAAGTTCGCGGTCATCTTAGCCAACGAATACGTGGGCCTCGCTGTGTTCATAGTGCCTGTCCTCGTGGCCTACGGGGTCCGCGCAGGCGTGAGCGTCATGCCTTACGTGCTGTCAAGCATACTTGTGTTCCTCGCCATCCCGGTGATTCCCTTGGTGCTTGCAGCTGTTCCAGCGATCCTCCTTATGAGGGTCGCGGGGCTCTCGAGGCGGAAGGACACCCTGGCCATGGTGGGGGGCTTCCTCTTCGTGATCGCGGTCGTGACCCTGCAGATGCTCGTGCAGTTGCGGGCGCCGAGCGCTGGTGACGAAGCTGAGCTCCTGGCGAAGATGTTCGCGAGGGCCAACAGCCTGGTGGACGTCGTCGGGGCGCGGTTCCCGCCGAGCGTGTGGGCGACCAAGGCCCTTGCGCTTTCCGGGACGTGGCAGGGTCTTTCCAACTTGGCGGTTTTCCTTGCCGCTGCCGCACTCGGCTTCGCGGTCCTCCTCGTCATCGGCGAGAGAGTCTTCTATCACGGTGTAGTCAGCGGCTTCGAGGCGGGCGCGACGGGTGCCGCGCGCCGCGCTTCGAGGATGCGAGTAGCGGCGTTCACTTCGCGCTCGCCCGTGGTTTCGCTGGCGATTGGAGAGATCAAGCTCTTCATGCGGACTCCCGTGTTCGTGCTGAACGGGTTCACCGGGTTTGTGATGTTCCCGGTTATGTTCGTGCTCATGTTCCTCGCGAGGAGCTCTCCGGAGATCGCCAGCCTGTGGGACGCGCTGCTGGCGGCGCCCGGGGCGGACGCCATCGGGGCTCTCGTCATCGCGGGGTACCTTTTCGTCCTTGCGGCCATGTCAGCCATTCCTTTCACAGCTTTCTCCCGCGAGGGAAGCAGGAACATCTGGATCTCCAGAAGCTTTCCCGTCGCCGGGAGGACGGTCGCCCTCGGCAAGGCAGTGGGGGCCGAGGGCATGATAGCCGTTGGCGCCCTCCCCGGGGTCGCGGTGCTGTGGTACCTGACCAGCCTGCCGCTCTCAAGCGTGCTTGCAGGCGTGGGCCTTGGGCTTCTGTCCTCGTTCATGCTGTGCGTGTGCGGGGTGCTCTTCGACATGTGGCGCCCCATGCTGAACTGGACCGACCAGCAGAAGGCCATAAAGTCCAATCTCAACGTGCTCGTGGGAATGCTCATCGGCGCGGTTGTCATCGTTCTGATGTACGTGACCGTGAGTTTCTGCGTGAGACTGGGGCTTCCTGAGTGGGCGGTGGTGGCGGGAGTGGCGGGAGCCATTGCGATCCTCCTTATTGTCGCGGTGAAGATCCTCGGCGTAGTCGCGGATGAGCTGTGGGTCAAGCTCGAAGCATGAGGCGTTTCCCGTTCTCCGTCGGCCCGGCCGCCGCAGCTTCTGTTCGTCCGACTTCTCGCCCCCCGATGCCTGCCCTTATGCCTGTTCTTGGGCGCATGAATTGCATGCCGCATCCGCATAATACTTAGCGGCGTAGCTCGAGCCGATCCCGCTGCATGTGACGAGTACCAGGAGGTTGAACGAAATGAGCGACCGGTGCGGCACCGGCGGCATGCCGCCCGTTCTCGGCAGTGCGCTGGCAATGCTCGGTGGCGAGGTGAACCCCGTTCCCGAAAGGGGGCCTTCGCCCATGACGCCGGGCGGAGCGCCGGGAAGTCCCGAGTCGGCCGCGACGTCGATTAAGCAGCTCGGCGAGATGCGTACTCCGCCCACTCCGCAGAGCAACATACACGTCATGACGATAATCGGGCAGATCGAGGGCCACATCGTCCTGCCCCCCCAGAACAAGAGCACGAAGTACGAGCACGTCATACCCCAGTTGGTGGCGGTCGAACAGAACCCCGCCATCGAGGGCCTCCTCGTGGTGTTGAACACTGTGGGCGGAGATGTGGAGGCAGGGCTCGCCATCGCCGAGATGATCGAGAGCATGTCGAAGCCTACGGTATCCCTTGTACTAGGGGGCGGCCATTCAATTGCCTTGCCCGTCGCTGTGAGCTGCAAGTACCGCCTCATCGCGTCCACTGCCACGGTGACAGTGCATCCATTGCGGCTCTCGGGGCTCGTCATAGGCGTGCCGCAGACGTACGAGTACTTGGAGAAGATGCAGGACCGGGTGATCAAGTTCGTGGCCGAGCACACGAGGATCAGCCCGGAGAAGTTCCGGGAGCTCATGTTCCGCACAGGTGAGCTCGTAAGAGACGTGGGCACGGTCCTCGTGGGGAGCGACGCTGTGAACTTAGGGCTGATGGACGCAGTTGGGGGGCTCGCGGACGCGCTCGCCATGCTCAACAGGATGATAGAGGAGAGGCGTGCGGGCCGCGTCGAGGCCGAGGCCACCGCCGGGGAGGATGCGCGGCTGCAATGATTCTGTACACCGTGGTTCCACTCGAGTTGGTCCTGGAGGGAATGGACAAAGAGAGGGCTTTTACAGATGTTGAGATCAACGGCATCACCATGACCGTAGAGCAGGTCTCCGCTAACGAAGCCGTGATAGTGCGGCTCATCAGCACCGATCCTCAGCACTTTCTTGACCCGGCCTTGCAGCCCGGCAGCCGCATTCGGCTGACCCCCTCGCTCGTGGGCCATGAGCACGTGCCGTTACAGTGGCAAGTCTGACGCCTCGACGAGCTATCGTCACCTTCCCGCGCCGCGCCCCACAACTGGTGCATGCCTTGTGAACTCGCCCACCCAAGCCGCAAGCAGCGGGGCCTCGACAGCCCTGGCGCGCGATCACCAATCTACGCCGTACGCTGAAGGGGCGAGCCTTCAAGATGCATACCTGGGTCAGCCGCAGAGACGGAGAGGCCCAGGGCTTCCCGTTCGCATTTGGCCTGTGCTATAATAAGTCGGGCTGGCAGGGCATATATTGAGAGCGACGCGCCGTGGCGGCTTACCTTGGCTTTCAGGGGAGATACGCGCCGTGGTCGCCTCGCTCGCAAGACTTCTCGGCGGAATGAGCCTTTTTTTCGCGGGTATCCGGCTGCTGCGCGTAGGGCTCGGCAGGGCCGCGGGCAGGCGCGCGCAGAGCGCGCTCAAGGCCTTTACCCGCAGCCCCCTGGCGGCAACCGTGACCGGTGCAGTTGTCACCGCAATTCTGCAGAGCTCGAGCGCGGTGACGGTGATGGTGGTAGGGCTGGTCGACGCCGGGGTCCTCGACCTTTATCAGGCCTTCGGGGTGATAATGGGGGCGAACCTCGGAACGTGCGTGACGGCGCAGATCGTTTCGTTCCGCGGGGAGGCCATGGCCATTCCGGCTATCTGCGCGGGGCTCGCGCTGTACCTGGCTGCGAGGCGACGCATGTATCGCGACATGGGGCTGGCCCTTGTTGGGCTGGGGTGCATTCTGTGTGGGGTGGATGTCACGTCGTCCGCCATGTCCTGGGTCGCAAACGCAGCGTGGCTCGTTGAGTCCATGGTGGTGCTCGGGCAGGTGCCGATGCTCGGCGTGGCGGCGGGCGCGGTGTTCACAGGCCTCATTCAGAGCTCCAGCGCGACCACGGTGGTTCTGATCAGCCTTGCGCGGCAGGGCCTCATGGATCTCGGCTCGGCCGTGGCTGTTGCGCTCGGCAGCAACATCGGCACGTGCGTGACCACGCTCATAGCCAGCATGGGTGCATCGCGGACCGCAAGGAAGGCGGCGATGCTGCACCTTGCGTTTAACGTCGCAGGCGTTGCTTGCGTGTTGCCGGTATTCCGGGGGTTTGTCAGGCTGGTGGAGGCCATTTCCGCGAGCGACCCCGGACACGGCATAGCTAACGCGCACACGCTCTTTAACCTGCTTTCCATCGTGGTTGTGTTGCCGTGGTCCCGAAGATTCGTGGACATCGTGAGGGGTGGACCGGCGTGGATGTGGTGAAAGCCGTGGTCCTTGGGGTGGTGCAGGGGCTCACCGAGTTTCTACCCGTGTCGAGCTCGGGCCATCTCGTCATAGCGCGCGAGCTCTTGAATGCCCAGGAGGCGCTGCTATCGTTCGACGTGCTTGTGCACCTTGGAACTCTCATCGCCGTCGTGCTGGTTTTCGCGCGCGACGTGGCTCGTCTCGTGACGGCGGCAGCGGGCATCGTGACGGACGTCGCCCGTGGGACAGGCCTCGGCAAGGCTGTCTCGCGCGATGGGTGGCGAAAGACGGTTTTCCTCATCGTCGTCGCGAGCCTTCCCACGGCTGCCATGGGGCTCGCGCTAGAGCCTATCGTTGAGCGTTTGTTCGCGTCGAAGCTCGCTGTGGGGATCTTTCTCGTCGCGACCGGCCTCGTATTGTGGCTTGGCGATAGATGGTCCGCTGCGGGAGGGCGCCTCCCCGTGGAGCGCCTCGGGCCCGCGGGCGCGCTGTGCGTCGGGGTTGCGCAGGGGCTTGCAGTCGTTCCAGGATTCTCACGGTCTGGGGCGACGATCAGCGCTGGGCTTCTGTTCGGACTCAGGCGCGAGGACGCCGCAAGGTTCTCTTTCCTTCTCTCCATCCCGGTGATCCTCGGCGCGAGTGCGCTTGAGCTTCCGGATCTCGTGAAGGCAGGGCTTGCGAAAGGCTTTGCTGCGCCGTTCCTCGCGGGTGCGCTTGCGAGCGTGGTGTCGGGGTACGTGGCGATCCACCTTGTATTCTCGGCCCTCAGACGGGGCAGGTTCATGGTGTTCGCGGTATATACTTGGCTCGTTGGCGCCGCGGTCATCGCGTGGGCGCTCCTGGGGGCGTGAGGGCGCCCGCCTTGCGCCGACGAAGAGGGAAGCCGTCAGGAAGGCGAACACATCGGATCAAAGTCATGTGGGGGTGGGGTGGTGACGATTTCCATACTGTCCGGGCTCATCGGAGGCCTAGGGCTTTTCATCTACGGGATGATGCAGATGGGCGACGGCCTCCAGAAGGCGGCCGGCGATAGGATGCGACGGATACTCGAGGCTCTCACCGCGAAAACGTGGATGGGAGTCGTCGTCGGGGCTGTCGTAACGGCTGTCATCCAGAGTTCCAGCGCTACCACGGTCATGCTTGTGGGTTTCGTTAACGCTGGCCTCATGACTCTCAAGCAGGCGGTCGGTGTCGTCATGGGCGCCAACATCGGAACGACCATGACCGCGCAGCTCATCGCGTTCGACCTCTCGAACCTGGCTCTCCCCGCGGTGGGCTTGGGCTTCATCATCACTTTCTTCTCGAGGAAGAAGATCCATAAGTACCTCGGGCAGGTCATCCTCGGGTTTGGCTTGCTCTTCCTCGGCATGACCGTCATGACCGACACTATGAAGCCGCTGCGCGACAACCCCACTTTCGTGCAATGGTTGAGCAACCTAGGCGCGCGTCCCTTGCTCGGCGTGCTCGCAGGCCTGGCCATGACCATGGTGATTCAAAGCTCGAGTGCGACCATAGGCCTTTTGATGGCCGCCGCGTCCCAGGGCCTCATCGGGTTTGACTCGGCGGTTCCGGTGCTCTTCGGCGACAACATCGGGACCTGCATCACCGCGGTGCTCGCGAGCATCGGCGCGAGTTTGTCGGCGCGCAGGACCGCCATCGTCCACGTGCTCTTCAACGTGTTCGGGACCATCCTCTTCATCACCCTGCTTCCTTTGTTCAAGGTCTTTGTGCACGCGGTTACCCCGTCGGGCGATATCGAGCGTCTTATCGCGAACGCCCACACGTCGTTCAACGTCCTGAACACCCTCGTGTGGTTGCCCATGGCCGGCGTTCTCGCCCGCATCGCGACCGCGGTGTACCCTGGTCAGGAGGTGGTCATGGAGCACGGCCCGAAGTACTTGGACAAGCGGATGTTGTCTACTCCTTCGGTCGCGCTGGAGCTCGCGGTGAAGGAGCTCGTTAGGATGGCGGGCATTGCACGGGAGATGGTGAGGGACGCAGGGCATGCGCTTCTCTCGGGCAAAGCCAGCGCGGCTTCGAAAAGCATAAACGCCCGTGAGGAGATAGTGGACAACCTTCAGGCCGAGATCATCTTGTACCTCTCGACCCTCATGGCCCAGGGCGCGTTGACCCAACAGCAGTCGACCAGGCTTGCCGGCATGCTTCACGTGGTGAACGACATTGAGAGGATCGGCGACCATGCCGTCAACATCTCTGGCTTCGCCATTGACCGGGCCGAACAGAGCCTTGAGTTCTCCGACGAAGCCAAGTCCGAGCTCGAGGACCTCTTCGGCCGGGTCGACGAGGTGATATCCGACGCGGTCCAGGCCCTTGAGCGGAACGATCCCGCGCTCGCGCAGGACGTGTGGGAAAAGGAGAAGTACATCGACGAACTCGAGGACGTTCTTCGCACTAGCCACCTGAGGCGCCTCAACCAGGGGAGATGCTCTCCTGCGTCGGGTGTGATCTACGTGGAGGTTGTGGACAACCTGGAGCGTCTCGCAGACCACGCCGTCAACCTCGCCGACGCTGTCGTTCAGAACGCTCTGCCCTCGCACGAGCTCGCGTGACCGAGGTCGGCGCGGGACCCGGCATCGTCGCAGGTCACGTTCTCTCCGTCACACCATGTCCATTTGGGACGGTTGCGTCACGGTCTCTCACGCGAAAGGGCGCGCGGGCCGGTCCATCCCGTGGAGGAATTCGCCGCGGGGCGTAGAAGTCTCGGACGAGGTACGGAGGTCTTGTCATGCCCGCAGCTTCCAGAGGCTTGCCAAGAGAAAGCAGCATTAACAAGGGCAAGAAAACCGCGTCCCAAAGACATCCCGTCCGAAAGCGGAGCTACCCGGCTCACGTCATGGCTGTCCTGGGCACGTTCATAGTGGGCCTGGGCGCGTTCGGTCTCGCGTGTCTTTTTTCAGAGCTCCCGGGCGCGCGCTATGATGCGGGGGCGGTGGGCGAGCGAGTTGCCGCGGCTTTGCGCGGTGTCGCGGGAGAATGGGCCATCATCCTGCCGTTGGTCGTCGTCGCGACCGGGGTGATCGTCGCGGTCGAGCGCGCGGCAGGCGCCGTCGCGTCCCGCGTGGCCGGGCTCGCTTGTATCGCTGTCGCGCTGCTAGGCCTTTCCGGCGCGGGAAGGGTTGGCATGAGGATGGCGGCTTGGCTTTCCTGGGCCGTGGGGAAGGCTGGCTCGGCGGTGCTGTGCGCGGTGATCCTGCTTGCCGGGGTCAGCCTGGTGGCAGATGTTCCAGTGCCGAGGCTTCTCACGGGCATGGCGAGGGTCGTTGCGCGGGGGGGTCGGTGGGGCGCAAGGGGCCTTGTTATGGTCTCGAAGACGCTGTTGCGGGCGGTTTCGTTCGTTGCGACGAGGATTCTCCTCCCGTTATTCGAGGAGCCGGAACCGGCCGCCGTCGCAGAGGAGGACCAGCATCGCGTGGCGCACCAGACGTCTGTGCGCGCTGAAGCGACGGAGGCGCGGTCGGAAGGCCCCGTGCGGCCGGCTGCTCGCCCGAGGATACGGTCTTCAGGGTCGAAGGACGAGGCCGCACCTGCTCATGGCGGCACCGTGGCGGGCGAGGCTGTGCTGCCTGGCAAGAAACTGGAGCCGCCGCGGGACGGAGGATATGTGCTGCCGCCCATAACTCTTCTCGGGTACCCGGCAAGGCCCGCCAAATGGAAACAGGGAGAGGCGCCAGACCACTCCAAGCTGCTTGAGGAAACGCTGGCAAGCTTCGGCGTGAAAGGCAGGGTCACGCAGGTCGACAGGGGCCCCGTGGTCACAAGGTACGAGCTCGCGCCCGCGCCCGGCATCAAGGTAAGCAAGATCATGAGCCTCACCGACGATATCGCCCTGGCACTGGCCGCGTCCGGCGTCCGACTGGAGGCTCCCATACCGGGCAAGTCCGCGATCGGGATCGAGGTCCCGAACCCTGAGATCTCCTTCGTTTACCTGAGAGAGGTCCTTCAGTCGAGCGAGTTTCAGAGGCACAAGAGCAAACTGGCGATAGCGCTCGGCAAGGACATCGCGGGCAAACCCGTGGTCGGCGACCTCGAGAACATGCTGCACCTGTTGGTCGCGGGGGCTACAGGCTCGGGCAAGAGCGTGTGCCTGAACGCCCTCATCGCGAGCATCCTTTTCAAAGCCACACCCGAAGAGGTCAAGCTCCTCATGATAGATCCGAAACGGGTGGAACTCACGACCTACGACGGGATACCCCATCTCCTGGCGCCAGTGGTCACGGATACGAGAGAAGCGGGCGGGTACTTGAGGTGGGTTGCGCAAGAAATGGACAACCGCTACAGGCTGCTCGGCGCCAACGGCGTGAGAAACATAGAGAGATACAACAGCCTCTGCAAATCCGGGAAGTTGCGCGACGCGGAGGCGAGGCCCCTCCCCTACATCGTTGTCATCATAGACGAGCTGGGCGACCTCATGATGGTCGCGCAGAAGGATGTGGAGGACGTCGTTTCGCAGCTCGCGTTCATGGCCCGGGCGGCGGGAATACATTTGGTGCTTGCCACTCAGAGGCCCTCCGCTGACGTCGTGACGGGCATCATAAAGATGAACATACCGTCCCGCATCGCCTTCGCCGTTCCTTCCCAGGTGGATTCCAGAGTCATACTAGACACAGGCGGCGCGGAGCGTCTCCTCGGGAAGGGCGACATGCTGTTCTTCCCTGTGGGTGCGCCCAAACCCATCAGGGTGCAGGGCGCGTACGTCTCCGATTCCGAGATCGAGGCCATAGTGGACTTCGTGCGAGCGCAGGCCGAGCCGACGTATGTGGCGGAAAGCGTGACGAGAGAGACCACCGATGGCGAGAGCCTTGGCGAGGAGGACCCGCTTTTCGAGGATGCGGTCAGGCTCATACTGGAGACGGAGGAAGCATCCATCTCAAAACTCCAACGGAGGTTCAGGATCGGCTACACGCGCGCCGCGAGGCTCATTGACGCGATGGAGTCACGGGGGCTTGTCGGCCCGTACGAGGGTAGCAAACCTCGAAAGGTCCTTACGACGCTAGAGAGGTGGGATGCAACCCGGGCGAAAGCCCGCGACTCGTCGCGCGACTCGTAAGAGGCGAAGAGACTAGTAAAATCCTCGTAAGAATCGAGGAGAGCGAAGCGAACGGGTTGGGGGTGCTTCGAGGGCTTGCCGGAAGGGAGGGACGCGTGATGCGAGAGCTCGGCGAGCTTCTGAGGGAAGCGCGGGAAGCCAGGGGGCTTACGATCTCCGACGTTCAGGAGGCAACGAAGATTCGAGGACGCTACCTGGAGGCGATCGAACGAGGGGAGTTCGAGGCTCTTCCGGGGGAGGTGTACGTCAAGGGGTTCCTTCGTAGCTATGCCGAAGCCGTGGGCCTCAGCGGGGATGAGATCGTGGACCGCTACAAGGCCGAGCGGGCGAAACTAGAGGTGGAACGAGCCCAGGAATCACCTCCCGGTGGAGCGCGAAATACATCGCAAAACGTCAGAATATCGCGACGCTTTTTAGCGGCGGTCGGGTTCTGCGTTGTGCTCGTGTCTATTGTGGCAGTAGTCGCGCTGCGCGGAAGGGGGCACGTCCCTGCAGGACCGGCCACGGACCTACCCGCTCCGGAGCAAGAACAGGCTGTACCCTCGTCACCGCCTGCCGCTGACGTCGTCACGGAAGGCGGCCTCGCGGCGGCGGAAACCGGTGTTTCGCCGGAGGCGCGTCCCGGGGAAGGGTCATCCGGCTTTACGTCAGACGGAACGGGGATGACAGCCTCCCGTCCAGCGCCGGCGGTGTCTACTGCGCCGCCCGCCGCGTCTCTGAAGGAGCAGGAAAACGCCGCAACCTCTGAGGCGGCACCCGAAGGCCATGAACTCTCTGTATCAATAACCGAGCGGTGTTGGGTGAGGGTGGTGGCTGATGGGAAAGTGATCTTCGAGCGCTCCATGGTCGCGGGGGAGCACGCGACATGGCACGCGAGGAAATCCATCCGGATCAAGGTCGGCAACGCGAGCGGAATAGACGTGACATACAATGGAGTCCGGATAGGCCCGCTAGGCAAGTCCGGGCAAGTGGTGGAAAGAGCGTTCCCTCAGGATTAGAGGAATGGGCTTCCATCGACACGTACGGCGTCGTATCAACATTTTTCGCTAGTGCAAGAAGGAGAACCGCGAATTTAATCGAATAGCAAATGGCAGGGATCGGGCAAAACCGCGTGACCTGAGTATTAGTTGGGCGGAAGGAGGGACTGAGTTTTGAATAAGGCGGAACTCGTGGCGAAAGTCGCCGAACAGACGGGCGCGAAGCGCAAAGACGTGGAGAAGGTCATCGGTGCGACACTGGAAGCTGTGGAGAGTGCCCTTGCTTCCGGAGACAAAGTGCAGCTTGTCGGATTCGGCACTTTCGAAGTGAGGAAGCGTGCAGCGCGCACAGGGAGGAACCCGAGAACCGGCGCAGCCATAAAGATCGCTGCGTCCAAGGTGCCGGTGTTCAAGGCCGGTAAGGCTCTCAAGGACAAGGTTGCCGCGCGATAGTTCATATTACATAACCACAGTTTGAGAGGATTTTCCGAAAGGGATCACGGGTTGCCGGAAGGCAACCCATTTTCCTCTCAAGGGCAAGCAGGGCGGGGAGGGCGTGCACGGCCTTTTCATCCCATGTGGGGTCGGCCGCCGCCGAGTGGCAATCCGCATCGGAGCCGGGTCGGAGACTCGCAAGTGAAAGCGCAGAGGCCCTCGCAGACCTTCTCGCCGGCTGCGTCCAGTCCCTAATGAGGCTACAACGACCTTCCGGCCGAGGGAACCTCTAGCTGCAGTACATTACAGAACCGGATGGCAACCTTTGACCGACCGGCACAGATCCTGGGCAGACCATACACGATCTTTCAACCGTGCACAGACTACCTTCAGACCAGTGCAAGTCTTGGCTCGGCCAGATGCGACTTCTTTCGAACCCGGCAAGACCTTTCGGCCCGGACGGATCCTTGGGAGGCCGCACGCTAACCTTCGCTAGAGCGGCACGAGCGTTGCAGATGCAAGGCGGGGTGCCGCCATTCGCTCGATCGCCGTGAGGCTCTCTGGGCCTGCAGCGCCCAGGAAGAGGCGCACGACGGTCTTAGCTCGGCCCAGCGAGGACCTTTGCATCTCTATTATGTCCACGGGAGCGAGAAATAAACGGGCGTTTGCGGGCCATAATTCCATGTGTGGAACCCCGGCGACGTGGGGTATCGCGGTCCCGCAAGGCGCACAAGGAGGCTTTTCAAGTGGGGACAGATTTGCACGTTCACTCGACGGCATCCGACGGGCGATACTCTCCAGGAGAGGTTGTGAGGCTCGCTTCTGAGCGCGGTGTGACGACCATCGCGCTCACCGATCACGACACGGTTGATGGCCTTCCGGAGGCGGAGTCCGTCGGAGCTGGGTGTGGCGTGCGGGTCATTCCGGGGATCGAGCTGTCCGCTGACATTGAGGACACGGAGGTTCACGTCCTGGGCTACCATGTGGACGCGACTTCCGCAACGTTCCTCGAGACCCTCCGCGTGCTACGGGAAGGGCGGCTTGCGAGGGCAAGAAGGATATTGGAGAAGCTGGGCAAGCTTGGCATAAACATTTCCCTCCCGTACGTCCTGAGCTTAGGCAAAGAGGGTTTCGTGGGGAGGAGTCAGATCTTCCGAGCCATGGTGAACCTTGGCTATGCGAGGCCCGAGAGGCGTTACGGAGATTTCGAGAAATACCTGGGTAAGGAGGGCCTTGCCTACGTGGAGCATTACGGATTGACCCCGACGGAAGCCGTTCGCCTCGTGCGCGCGGCAGGGGGCGTGCCCGTGCTTGCCCACCCTGGGAGGACGGCCGGAGACGCCCTCCTTAAAGACCTCATCGCCGCCGGGCTCGAAGGCATCGAGGCTTACTACCCAACCCATGGTCCCGAGCTTACCAGGCGATGGGTCGAGGCTGCCGAGAGGCATGGACTCATCGTGACTGGCGGAAGCGATTTTCATGGGGTCGCACCGGATGAACCTGCCCCGATCGGGGGGGTGCGCGTGCCCGACGATGTGGTGGCCGACCTGGATGAGAGATGGCGCCGTCTCGCGGCAGGGGCGGCTGGAGCCGCTGGAGGGAACAGACCCGGCGTGTCGAAACCCTAAGTGAAGGTGCGAGAGGCTGTTGAACTTCTCCAGTAACTGCCGATCTCCGCGGCCCCGGCGAAGGCTTTGCGGGCTTCAAGTGGGCCGAGATGGCATGGCGCGAGGGGACCAACGGTCTCGCGCATCCTCACTTAGCGAGGAGAAGACGACAGCTGCTGGTGTGGTGAGGAGAGGGATCGCATGAGGGTGAGCGGTGCGACGCGGACGGGAGTGGGCCGAACAATAGGCCGCTGGCTGAGAGGGAGGAGAAAGGCCATCGTGCTCGCGTGCATCGCGGCGATGGCAGCGGGCGCGGCCTCTTGGCGCCTTGCCACGTGGGGGCTGCAGGACGTAGTAGGTTACCGGACCCCGTACGCGTTCGCGATAGACGCCGGGCAGGCCACGGCGCGGTTGACGCGTCGGCTGGTTCTCGTGATCGTCGATGGTCTTGGGCTCGGCGCCGTGGATGACATGCCTGTATTGAAGGACATAGGAAGCCGCGGCGTGGCTTTCTCCCTTCAGGTTAATCAACCGTCCTTCTCGTACCCAGGGTGGACCACCCTCCTTACCGGCGCGCCACCGGAGATCTCGGGCGTGAGCACGAACGCGTTCAACGGGCCGGTTCCCGTTGACAGCCTTTTCGACGCGGCGCGGCGGGCCGGGCTGAAAACCGCGCTTTACGCGAGCGAGGACTGGAAGGCCCTTTTCGGCGCGTCCGTAGCCAAGGCCACTTACGTGGCCACGGACTCCGCGGACATGGCTGCGGTCTCGAAGGCGGACTCCAAGATCCTTGACTCGGCCCTTCGGGAGCTCGAGCAAGGGGACGCCAGGTTCGTGGTGGTCCACTTCTCGTCGGTGGACGCAGCCGGGCACGCCACGGGCGCCGCGAGCCCCGCATACAAGAGCGCCTCGGCTGAAGCGGATGCGATGATCGGAAAGATCCTGGCGAGCCTCGATCTCACCAGCGACACGATAGTCGTGACCTCCGACCACGGGCACACGGCGCGAGGCGGCCACGGCGGCTGGGAAAAGGACGTCATCACGGTGCCGCTGGTTGCCGCCGGGGCCGGGATAGTGACGCCCGAACGTCCGGCGCCGGAGATCTCGTGGGCGGCAGCGCGTCACGAAGATGTGGCGCCCACGTGCGCCGCCCTCCTGGGTACCTCAGTTCCCGCGCACGCCCAAGGTAAGGTGTTGTTCGAGATGCTCGACGCGCCCCCTTATGCCGTGGCTGAACGAGCGATACGACAGGCAGAGGCGAGGGTGGCCTTCGCCCGCCGATATCTTGAAACGCTTGGTGAGAAAGCCCCAGCGATCGAGCCGGTGTCCAATGCGGCGCTCTTGCACAACGATGGCAAGTACGACGAGGCGACTGAGCTCGCTCGCGACATCGATGCCGCCGCGCTTGAGGCCATGTCCGGCGGACGTCAGAGGCTCCTCGCGCGCCAGCGGTTCGCGACCGTGCCAGCGGCCGTCATGGTCATCGCGGGGTTTGCGTGGGGGCTCGCGGTCCTCGCTCAGCTCAGAACGGCGAACATGCGCATCCCGGTCATCGGGGCGGCGGTCTACTTTGGTGCGTTTTATGCTATCTTGATGGCACGCGGGATCACCCTTTCGATGAGCGTTTTCAACAGCGAGAGTGATGTCGTGCCCTTCTTTACTTGGAGGATGGGTGATTCCATGGTGTGTGCGTTTTTGGCGTCGGCGATCTCGGGATGGCTTGCTTGCCAAGGTCGCAAGAAGCCTGCTGACGTGTTGATGAGCGGCTTGGCATGCATTTATCTCATAATGTTGGCCCTCGTCATTCAGATTGCGGTGTCTGTGGTGCTCGATGGCGTGAGGTTCACGCGGTACCTGCCCGACTTTCGGATTGCATTCAAGTACTATGTCGATCTCCTTCAGACCACGGTGGTGGGCGTCTCATCACCGGTCCTTGCGGGGATTTCGATTTTCGTGTGGTGGCTTCGCCGGCACGCTGGGATTATTCGGGTCGGCGCGCGCAGGCGGGGGCGCCGCTCGCTGGCAAGGGGGTAACGATTCGGATGACGGAAGTCTTCGACTATGTTGACCGACACGGACCTAGGTTTGTCAGGGAGCTCCAAGATCTCGTGCGGCAGCCCAGCGTTTCCGCACAGGCCAAGGGCGTGGACGAAGCCGCTCGGACCGTGGAGAGGATGCTGTCGAGCCTGGGGGCGAGAGTACAGGTCTTTCGCAAGGAGGGTGCCGCGCCGCTTGTCACCGCGGAGATACCGGGTGAGCAGGAGAAAACCCTGCTTTTCTATAACCACTACGACGTGCAGCCTCCGGAGCCTCTCGACAGATGGCATCACGACCCGTTCGGTGCCGAGATCGAGGGCGGCAAGATGTTCGGACGGGGAACGGCTGACAACAAGGGGGACTTAGTGGCGCGCGTGAAGGCGGTCGAGGCGCTTCTAGCCGTCAGGGGAAAGCTTCCGCTAACGGTGAAATTCGTTGCCGAAGGCGAGGAGGAGATCGGCAGCCCGGCCTTGGATGACTATGCAAGGGAACATCCCGAGGTTTTCCGGGCGGACGCGTGCATATGGGAAACGGGCGGCCGCGAGGAAGACGGCAGGCTCGAGGTTACTCTCGGCTGCAAGGGGCTGTGCTACGCAAACATAGAAGTGGAGGGGGGCAGCCACGACCTGCATTCCTCCCTGGCTGCGGTTGTTCCCAGCCCTGTATGGAGGCTCATCTGGGCCTTGAGTTCCCTGAAGAACGCAAGGGAGGAGATCCTGATCCCAGGCTTCTACGACGACGTCCGTAAGCCGAGCTCGTACGACATCGAGCTCATCGAGAAGCTTCCCGAGGATCACGAGCGCCTGGCGAAGGCGTTCGGCACGGACCGCTTCGTGCTCGATCTTGCGGGCAGGGATGTGTTGAGAAGGCTTTACTTCGAGCCTACCTGCAACGTGTGCGGCCTTTCGGCAGGGTACGAGGGCCCTGGTTCCAAGACCGTTTTGCCAAACAAGGCCGTAGCAAAGCTGGATATGCGTCTCGTGCCTGACCAGCGCCCTGAGGATATCCAGAGGAAATTCGAGGACTATCTCAAAGCGATGGGTTGCGGCGACTTCCGGGTGACGTGGCTTGGATCTGAGTACCCCGCGAGGACCGACCCGAACTCGCGCATAGTGAAGGTGATCAGTGAGGCGTGCGTGGAGCTGTTCGGGAGGGAGCCGTCATTATATCCGACCTCTGCGGGCACAGGGCCGATGTACCAGGTCGCGGCGCGATTCGGCACGCCGGCCGTGGGAGTCGGCATCGGCAACCCGGAGTCGCGGTCGCACGGTCCGGACGAGAACGTGAACCTGTCGGATTTCCTGGAGGGCATCAAGTTCATCGCCTTGGTGCTGGAGCGTTTCGCAAGGTGAGGCCGGAGGAGGAGTGTATGGTCGCGGCGTCGAAGATTCTGGCGAGGAGGGGTTCGGGTGAAGGTGATCTGCACCGGCACAAGCGGTTCTGGAAAGCTTGATTACCTCAAGAGCGCGCTTGCCGCCTCGGAGGCGCTCGGCAGGAAGGTGCACCTTTTCAACGTGGGTGACCTGATGTTCAAAAAGGCCGATGAACTGGAGAGCCCCACGAGTCCCGAGAAGATTCTGGATCTCTCTCCGTCCACGCTGAGGTCGCTGCGAGCAGCGGTCTTCGAGGAGATCCTCAAGAAAGCCGAGAAGGTCGAGGACTGCATCATTTCCACCCATGGCTGTTTTCGCTGGAAGAACTATCTCATGCCTGCTTTTGACGTTCATTACCTCAATGAGCTCAAACCAGACCTCTACGTGACGATCATCGACAGCGTTCTGAACGTGTCGAAAAGGCTCGATGAATCGCCGGTTTGGAGGGGCCGGCTCTCGCTTAAAGATATCCTCATCTGGCGGGACGAGGAGATCTTCGTCACCAAGATGATGGCTTCTTATCAGCGGAAGCCGCATTATGTGGTGGCGGTGGGGCAGCCGCCGAGCACCATGTATAACCTGATGTTCAGGCCGGAGATCCCCAAGGTGTACCTGAGCTTTCCGATAACCTTGATGCACAATGACGCCGAGAAGATGCGCGAAGTCAGGGAGTTTCGTGACAAGCTGAGGGAGCACTTCGAGGTTTTCGACCCCCTTGCCGTAGAGGACACCGAGCTCTCATACGGGGCTGGAAGAGACGACTCCAAGAGCTACGATCTCTCCGAGATAGGCCCCGAATTCGGGATCACGCCGTCGGAGAGGGGCGAGATAGCTGACCAGACCGTCATCCGCGACTACACTCTGATTGACCAGAGCGACATGGTTGTCGTATACTACCCGACTGACAAGACGTCTCCCGGCGTGCTTTGCGAGATCATCTATGGCTCCACCAATAATAAAGAGGTTTACGCCATCTTCAAGGAGCGTGTCAGCCCGTTCCTGAAATTCCACTGCACAAAGGTATTCGTCGACCAGGAATCCTTCTTCGATCATCTCAGGCAGACCGGCAGGCTCCCTGCAGAATAACGCGGCAGCTTGCGTCCGCGAGGATTCGGGCGCTTCGGAGGCCACGGGGGAGGTAGCGGTGACGGTGAGGCCCGGGTCATCCATGTGGTGGGTGCACGGATTGAGCCGCCTGTTCAGTGAGGCGAGTGGAGGCGTCGCCGCCTTCGGCGCCGTTTTCGCTTTGCCGGCGGAAAGCCCGGTCCTTCCGACCCACGACGGAACGCCGATGATCCATCTCATGGCTTTCACGGTCGTCGGGGCGCTCATCCTCGCGGTGCTAGCCATGATCGTTGCCAACAAGGCTCTCAGCAGAAAGGTGAGAGCCACCATCAGGGAGCTTTCGGAGTCGGAGGCCAAGTACCGTGAGCTCATCGAGAACGCCAGCGACGGGATGTTCGTGGCGGACCTCGACGGCACCATCACGTTTGTGAACGAGCCCCTTGCTGCGATGCTCGGGTACAACGGCCAACAGCTCGTGGGGCGCAAAATCCTCGAGTTGATCACCGGGGGCAGCCGCGAGGAAGTTGCGGCTGCCCTCGCGCCAGGCGGCGTGTCCCGTGCGCGTCAGATGCTTGATGTGGAGCTTGCTGGCGCCGACGGCAGGTCCGTGTACTGCCAGGTCAACATGAGCGTCGTCCAGAGGGAAGGCGCTCCTGTGGCAGTTCAGGGCGTGGTTCGCGATATGAGCCAGAGGAAGCGGCTGGAGGAAGAGCTGAGGCGCCAGACCGAGGAGGCCCGCCGGTCCGCCGCCGAGATGATGACGGTGTACAGAGTAGGAGTGGCAACCACCTCCGTGCTCGACCTTCCCGCGCTCCTCGAGGTCATGTACGAACAAGTGGCTGAGATAATGGGCAATGAGTCGTTCTTCGTGGCTCTCTTCGATGAACAGGCTTCCCAGATCAGGTTCGAGATGCTCGTGGACCATGGGGTGCGGGTTGCGAGTTTTACACGGCCGTACCCCACGGGCAAAGGCATCACCGAATGGGTCATCAAGTCCGGTAGCCCGCTTTTCATCAAGGACTCATCCAAAGACATGGGGCAGGTGCCTGCGGAGGCCATCACTCTAGGTGACAGGCCGCTGTCCGTCATTGCAGTGCCACTTCTAGTTCAGAAAAGGGTCATAGGGGTCATGTCCGTTCAGAGCTATACGCGGCGGTTCGACGAAGATGACGTGCGGATAATGAGCACTATCGCCACGCAGGCGGCCATCTCCCTAGAAAACGCGAGGCTGTATCGGGAACTCAAGGTGAAGAACGAGTTGCTCGAGAAGAGCGAGGCAGAGCTGAGAAGGGCCAACTCCAAGCTGGACAGACAGCTGGCGGAGATGACAAGGCTGCACCAGATAGCGGAGAGGCTCGCCATCACGGATTCCGTGACCGGGCTGTTTAACCACAGGCACTTTCAGGAGAGGCTTGCCGAGGAGCTCGCGAGGTGCGAGCGCTACGGGCGATACCTCTCCCTGTTGATGATCGACATTGACGACTTCAAGCAATACAATGACGTGCTGGGCCATCCGGCGGGTGACGGAGCGCTCAAGGCCGTGGCCAGGCTCATCACGAGGTCAGTGCGGTCAACCGACATTGTGGCGAGGTACGGCGGAGAGGAGTTCGTGGTCATACTCCTTGAGGCTCATAAACCGCAGGCGTTCAAGGTGGCCGAGAAGATCCGGGCGCGGATAGAGGCGTATCCGTTCCCCAACGAGGACCAGATACCGAGCGGCAAGATCACCGTCACGGTGGGGGTGGCCACCTATCCCGTGGACGCGAGGACCCAAAAGGAGCTCATATACCTCGCGGACATGGCGTGCTACCGTGGAAAGAGGGAAGGCCGCAACCGCGTCATCCAGGCTTAAGATGCGCCTCGTCCGCGAGGATGTCGACGCGGTCGGGCGTCACGATCGCGAACCCCCCATGGACTGCAACCTGCTTCCTCCCATCCTGGCATGCCGCGGTGAGTTGCCCCGGGCGAAGCGCCGTCACGAGCGGGGCGTGGTTCCCGAGAACCTCGAAGTCACCTTCCGACCCCGGGATCAAGACCGCGGCCGCCTTGGCCTCCAGGATTATTCTCCGGCGCGTGAGAACGCGCAATGTGAAGTGGCTCATCATGTCACCCCGATGAGGACACTCTAGGAGCGGTCAGTCCCGTGCCTTCGTGTCGGCTCGGGGCCGCGCGCTCACGGCCCTGCGTTCACGTGCCCCTGCCTTCACGATTTGGCGCGTTTCACCGCCTCGTCCAGCGTTCCGACCATGTAAAAGGCTTGCTCGGGAAGGTCGTCGACCTCGCCCCGGATGATCCGCCCGAAACCTTCCACTGTCTCCTGGATGGGAACATAGCGTCCCGGCTCCCCGGTGAACGCTTCCGCGACGAAAAGCGGTTGGGTGAGGAACCTTTGCACTTTTCGAGCGCGGCTCACGACGAGCCTGTCCTCGTCTGAGAGCTCATCTATTCCGAGGATGGCTATGATGTCCTTGAGCTCTCTGTAACGCTGGAGCACGGCCTGTACACCGCGGGCGACCTCGTAGTGCTCGTCGCCAACGATGCGGGGGTCCAGCATGCGCGATGTCGAGTCAAGAGGGTCCACCGCTGGATACAGCCCGAGCTCGGCGATGTCTCTGGACAGCACGGTTGTGGCGTCCAAGTGGGCGAACGCCGTGGCTGGTGCCGGGTCGGTGATATCGTCCGCGGGCACGAATATGGCCTGCACCGACGTTATGGAGCCGCGGGCCGTCGAGGTGATCCTCTCCTCGAGCATGCCGACCTCGACCGCGAGGGTGGGTTGGTACCCGACTGCGGCGGGCATCCTGCCGAGCAGCGCCGAGATTTCTCCACCGGCTTGGATGTAACGGAATATGTTGTCTATGAAGAGAAGCACGTCCTGGCCTTCCACATCCCTGAAATACTCCGCCATGGTGAGCCCCGCGAGACCCACGCGAAAGCGCGCGCCCGGCGGCTCGTTCATCTGGCCGAACACGAGCGCTGTCTTCTCGAGGATCCCAGATGCCTTCATTTGCAGCCAGAGGTCGTTTCCTTCGCGGGTGCGCTCGCCGATGCCGGCGAACACCGAGAAGCCTCCGTGCTCCACCGCGACGCTGCGAATGAGCTCCATGATGAGCACGGTCTTCCCGACGCCCGCTCCTCCGAAAAGACCAACCTTGCCGCCTCGGGGATACGGCGCGAGCAGGTCGATGACCTTGATCCCGGTTTCGAGGATCTCGTTGCCGGTCCATTGTTCGGTCAGCTCGGGGGACGGCCGGTGAATCGGCCAGAGTTCCACGTTGTCGAGCGGGCCAAGGCCGTCTATCGGCTCCCCGAGGACGTTGAAAGCCCGGCCCAGGGTTCCCCGGCCGACGGGCACTTTCATTGGTGAGCCGGTATTGATGACCTCCATGTCCCTGGTGAGGCCCTCCGTGGAGGACATCGCGATGGCGCGGACACGGCCCCTGCCTATGTGGTGCATCACCTCAAGCGTCACGCGGGCAGGTTCGCCGGGTGCCTCATCATAGGGTCCGCTCTCAGGAGCGCGGCGCGGGGGCCCGACAATGGTGAGGGCGGTATATATCTCCGGGATGTCGTTCTCGGGAAACTCGACGTCCACCACCGGACCGATTATCTGCACCACGCGCCCCTTCGCGTGCCCCGCCCCGTCGCGGCGCTCGTTTTCGATTTGTGCGTTTGGGATGGCCGCCAATCTTCTCACGACTCCTCGATCATCACGAATTGGCGCCGGTATTCAGCGCCGACGTCCCACCCGGGGTCGCCGGCCTTGGTCCCCGGCCCCAGCGACGACACGCTTGCGGCGCAAAGCGTCCGAATTCGGCGTGCAGCCTCGCCAGGTTCCAGACACCCCGTCGTGCAAACACCGCCAACCCAGCCGTCCTCAAGCCTCAAGACAAGAAAGGAGACGAAGACCCATGGCACCGGGCTTGGTTGCCGGCTCCCCTCCCCGACGTCCCGGAGTGGGCGGCACGCTGAGCCTACGCCTCGAGCGCGTCGGGCGACCGAGCGAGGCACGCGCTCGCGCGCGACGCATGCGTTTGCGTGCTCAACGGAGGCTCTCCGCGCCGCTTGCGATCTCCGAGATCTCCTGAGTGATCTCGGCTTGCCGCGCGCGGTTGTAAGTGAGCGTGAGCCTCTCGATGAGCTCTCCGGCATTGTCGGTTGCCGAATCCATGGCGACCGTTCTCGCTGCTAGCTCGCTCGCCTTCGACTCCACAAGCGCCATGTACACCACCGATGTAAGGTAGTGAGGGAAGAGCCTGTCGAGCACGGACTCAGGCGAGGGCTCATACGAGAAGGGCAGGTAAGGGCGGCCCGGCTCCCTCTCGCCGGCGGCACCCTCGGGGCCGCGGCCCGCGTCATCCGGAGCGCCTGGTATGCCGACATCACGTTCGCCGCTGGGGCAAACGCCCCTGTCCTCCTCACCTTCAAGTGGCAACAGCTGCAGCGTTTCGGGGCGATACGAACCTCGGGACACAAACCTCGCGAATACCATCTTAACGGCGTCCACGCGGCCTTCGAGGTAATCCGCAAGTAAGTCATGCGCGATGCGCTGCGCGAGCGTCTCGTCGGGCGCGTCGGGGTGATGGTACTCCCTTGCTGGTCGGGGGCCATGTTTTCGGAAGAAATCCCGCCCTTTCTTGCCCACAGCGACGACGTTGACGCGGGCCGAGCCGGCGGCACCAGATTTGATGAGGTGGGTCGCTTGCCGCAGGATCTCAGCGTTATAGGCGCCTGCGAGCCCTCTGTCGCAGGTTATCACGAGGCAGCCGCAGGTCAAGCCCTCCCTGGGTTTCAGAAGTGGGTGGGCCCATGATGGGGTCCTCGCGGCGATGTCGGCGACGACCCGATGGAGAGCCTCGGCGTACGCGCGAGCGGGTTCCACGAGCCTCTCGGCCTTGCGCAGCCTCGTGGAAGCCACTAAAGACATCGCGCGGGTGATCTGCTGGGCGCTTCTGACGCTGCGTATCCTCCGGCGAATGTCGCGAAGCTCTTCCATCTGAACCCGTCACGCTCCTTCGATGACTTGGCTTTCTATGCCGCCTTGCGCCTTCCTCGGGGAGGTCTCGACAGGCCCTCGCACGCCCGTGGGCGAGAATACTTCCTTGAAATCGCGTATCGCAGACGCGAGACGCCTCTCGAGATCCTCGTCGAGGTCCTTTCCTGCGGCGATGGCCTGGGGTACCTCGGGATAGACCTGGTGCATGTAATCGATGAACTGCGTTTTGAAAGACGCTATGGCTTCCACCGGAATGTCGTCCAGGTGGCGGCGCACCACCGCGAAAATGAGCATGACCTGATCTTCCACCGGCATCGGCTGGTACTGAGGCTGCTTCAGGATCTCCACGATCCGCTTGCCCTTCTCCAGCCTCGCGCTGGTCTCGGGATCGAGCTCAGTGCCGAATTGGGCGAACTCAGCGAGCTCCCGGTACTGCGCGAGGTCCAGCCGCATCCTGCCCGCGATCTTCTTCATCGCGGGTATCTGCGCCTCGCCTCCGACGCGCGACACGGAAAGCCCCACGTTGACCGCGGGCCTCACCCCCGAGAAAAAGAGCTCACTCTCAAGGTATATTTGCCCGTCGGTTATGGAGATCACATTGGTCGGTATGTACGCCGACACGTCCCCTGCGAGCGTCTCGACTATGGGGATCGCCGTCATGGAGCCACCGCCGAGCTCCGGCGCGAGTTTTGCGGAGCGCTCCAGCAGCCGCGAGTGGAGGTAGAAGACATCCCCCGGGAAGGCCTCACGGCCCGGAGGTCGCCTGAGCAGGAGGGATGTGGCCCTGTACGCGATGGCATGCTTGGACAGGTCGTCGTACACGATGAGCGCGTGGCGGCCCGTGTACATGAACTCCTCGGCCATCGCGCAACCGGCATACGGCGCTATGTATTGGAGGGGCGCAAGCTCGCTCGCGGAAGCCGCGACCACGACCGTGTAGTCCATAGCGCCCTCCTCCTCGAAGAGCTTCACGAGTTTTGCAATCGTGGAGCGTTTTTGCCCGATCGCCACGTACACGCACGTGACGTCCTTGCCCCTCTGGTTCAGGATGGTGTCGACGGCGATGGCGGTCTTTCCTGTCTGCCTATCGCCGATGATGAGCTCGCGCTGGCCTCGCCCGATGGGGATCATGGAGTCGATGGCGATAAGCCCCGTCTGAAGGGGCTCTGACACGGGGGCGCGCATGGCGATACCCGGCGCGGGATGCTCTATCGGCCGCCTTGTCGAGTCGTCGATAGGGCCCTTCCCATCAATCGGAATTCCCAGGGCATTCACCACCCTCCCAACCACCGCGCTTCCGGCGGGCACGTCGATCACGCGACCGGTGCCGCGCACGATGTCGCCCTCCTTAACGTCCACGTCAGACCCCAGCAGCGCGACCCCTACTGTGTCCTCCTCGAGATTGAGGATTATCCCGAACACTCCGTCGGGGAACTCCACCAGCTCGCCCATCATGGCACCCCGAAGCCCGGAGAGACGTGCGATCCCGTCACCCACCTCGATGACGGTCCCCTGGGTATACACGTCGATTCCAGGACGTGTCATGGCAAGGCGGGCCCTGATGGCCGCTGCTACAGCTTCAGGCGAGAGGTCCAAGAGCGTTCACTCCCCGGAAGGAGCGCTGGACGGCCCCGCAGGCGGCGGGTCGCCGGTTGCAGACGTTGTCGCGGCTGCGCCGCAAGACGAGTCAGTCTGGGGGTGAGCGGGCGTTTCGCCCGTCGTCACAGGAGCGGTCGTCTCGAGTTCCTCGCGCACTTTACGGAGGCGAGCGGCAAGGCTGCCGTCGAACACGGCGTCTCCAACCCGCACTATCAGGCCTCCCAGAATCCCAGGATCAACCTCCTGCTCGATGATGACGTTCCCGCCGAGTTTTTCGGCCAGCCCTGCGCGCAGCGTTTCCACATCGGCGGGCGAAAGCTTGACGGCACTGGTCACGTGAGCACGCACCACGCCTCTGTCCTCATCGAGAAGCCTCTGGTATGTGTTGACCACGGTGCCGACCGCGTTCACCTGGTTCTCGTCTATGAGGAGGTCGAGAAGGCCGAGCGTAACAGGCGAGAGGATGTCACCCAGGACGTCCGATACAATAGATCGCCGCTCGTCGGCTGGGATGCCCGGATCGCCGAGCGTCCTTCTTAGGAGCGGCACCGACGCGAGGACGTTGGCGACCTCTGCAAGCTCCCCTGCAACGGTTTGGGGCTCCACATGCTGCTCCCTGGCGACCGAGAGAAGAGCCCTCGCGAGCGTGGCCGGGTCGAGGGACGTCATGAGGCTGTACCCCCGTGAACGTTGGTTCGCGGCGTTGCCTCAAGGATATCCCGGGCGGCCGCGGATGCCTCCCGCCGCAACGCCTCCCGGTCGAGAACGCTGCGGATGACCTTTGAGGCGACGGCGACGGAGATGTCCACCGCCTGTCGACGGATCTCTTGAAGGGCTTGCTCCTTTTGGCGGGCTGCCTCTTCGCGGGCGCGTGTCATGATGCGTGCCGCTTCCTCCGCAGCCATCCTGCGGGCCTCGGCCTTGATTTGCTCAGACGCGCGCCTGGCCTGCTCCACGATCTCTCCCGCCTTAGCCCGGGCGCGGGCGAGATCAGTCTGAAGCTCTTCCCTGAGCTTCGCGGCGTGGTTCCTGTCGTTCTCTGCCGCCGATATGCGGTCTCGGATATACTGCTCTCGCCGGTCAAGATACGCCTTGACCGGACCAAACAAGTACCGGCGAAGAAGGAGGAACAAGACTATGAAATTCAGTATCTGAAAAACGTACGTATAATCGAGGCGCATAGGACCTCCTGAGATGTCGGCCTATGAGAATCAACCAAGCAGCCTGAGGAACGGGTTGGCGAAGAGGAGAATAAGGGCGATCACAAGGGCGTATATTCCGGTGGTCTCCGCGATGGCCGCTCCGAGAAGCATCGTCCTGATGATCTCGCCCTGGGCCTCCGGCTGCCTGCCCACGGCCTCTGCGCCCTTTCCGGCAGCAAACCCTTGTCCGACACCAGGGCCGATGCCTGCTATCATGGCGATCCCGGCGCCGATGGCGGACGCGGCAAGTACTAGCGCTCTTGCTGCAAGAGTTGAATCCATGAGAGATCCCCCTTCCCTTTGTTTACTTTGTCCAGTCTTCGGGCTTTGTAATCGCGCAAGATCGCAAGGGACACAGGGGGCGGGATATCCATCGTGCTCTTCGGGATGATAGCGGCCATAGGCGTGAGGACGGTCGTTGAGAACCAGGTGGACATGAAGCAGCCCAGGAACCTCATAATCGCCAGCGTGATGCTGGTGATAGGGATCGGCGGCGCGATGATCAAGATCTGGGGGAACCTGCAGTTTGGCGGGATCGGCCTGGCGGCTATTGTGGGCATCATCCTGAACCAGCTCTTGCCTAGAGAGTCCAGGGAGTCTCGGGTGCGCCAGGCCTAACCCGGCGGGTTCGTGCAGTTCGGAGGGGTCTCCTCCGGCCTCCGCGAGGAGTTGCCGGTGCTTGCGCGACGGAGCCTTCGGGATTTGGTCAGGGTGCGCGCCGAATTCGAGCAAGGCGCTCTGCAGGCGTACCGTCGGCATGCCCGGAGGGCAAGGCCTATACCATTGTCTCGGCCAGGGCTTCGATACTGAAGAGTGGCGTGAACTTGTGGCGGTCTACACGGCCGACAAAGGCGCCGGTGACCGAGGCGCATGCCGGAAATGGGGCGTGACTAGCGCGCTCTCGCTTGTCGTAGGGCGCGCTTTCATCCTCTCTCGCGTCACCGTCACCTTGCATCCCATCGCGCACAGTCGGCCGGGGCCGGGCCCCTAAAAAGGTGGCGCGAACATGAGCACGAGGGCGATCACGAGGCCATACAGGCCCGTGGTCTGAGAGATCGCTTGGCCAAGGAGCATCGTCCGGGTTATGTCTATCCGCAGGTCCGGACGTCGTCCAACTGTCTCCGCTCCTTTGCCCGCAGCGTATCCCTGACCGATACCAGGTCCTATTCCGGCGAGCATGGCGAGCCCGGCGCCAAGGGTTGCCGATGCCCGGGTGAGCGGCGGGCCCGCATGCGTCACGAGAGGATTCGCGAAAAGAAGGAGAAGCGCGATTACAAGCGAGAAGATCCCGGAAGTCTCAGCCACGGCCTGTCCCAGGAGCATTACCAGCGTGATGTCAGACCGTCTCGCGGGGTTACGCCCCACCGCATCCGCGGCTTCACCTGCAGCGTAACCCTGGCCGATCCCGGGTCCGAGCCCGGAGGCCATCGCTATACCAGCACTTAGCGCTGACGCGGCCAACACCGCCGCCCTCGGATGGGCGGCCGCGACTGCCACGGTTTCCCGCAGGTCCTGGAGTCCCAGCCTGCCCAGAAAAGCGAACGTGTCCAGCACACCGAATCCCTCGAAGATGCCGTGCATCTTGCTCTAGTCCATTGCCCTTCCGATGAAAGTCATCGTAAGCATAACGAAGATGAACGTCTGGATGATTCCGGAGAAGATGTCGAAGTACATGTGGGGAACGACGGGCACGAACGCTGGCAGGACCGAATACAGCAGCCCCATGATGATGGCGCCGCCGAGCATGTTGCCGAAGAGGCGGAATGCCATGGAGAACGGAAGGGCGATCTCGCTGATGACGTTCAGCGGCGCAAGGAACGCCACTGGCTCGAAAAAGCCCTTGAGGTACGCCGCGATGCCCTTACGCTTGATCGAGTAGTACTGGATGTTCACAAAGGTGATGGTAGCGAGGGCGAGCGTGGTGTTGAGGTCTGCGGTCGGGGGGGTGACACCGATCAAACCCGTGAGGTTGGCCATCACGAGGAAGAGGGCGAGCGTGCCGATGTACGGTATGAAGCCCCTGTTCTCCTTGCCCATGGTGCCGTCCACGAGCCACTGGACTGCCTCGTAGAGAAGCTCAGGGACGAGGCTCCTCGCCGAGGGCGGTTCCTCTGGCGGGCGTGATGTCAAGAGGCTCACCGCGAGACGCGAGGCAAGGACGAGCAGAGCCATGATCACCCACGTGGTGATGACTGTCTCGGGTATTTCGTAGCCTAGGAGATGGTATGTCCTTGCGAAGAACGGCATTTCCCGCGATCCTCCTCTTCTCTTCTTGGCGGGCACGTTCGGCGGGCGGCCTGCACGCGTCCTCGAAGCATCAGCCGTTTACAGCGGTCCAAGGATCCCTGTAAGCAGGATGACGAATTTGACCATCACCATGCCTGCCGCTGTGCCAAGGAATAACCCAATATCATTGCGCAGTGCCCAGTATAGGATGACCGCGGTCAAGGCGTACCTGGCCAAGTATGTCAGGCCCGCTTTCGTCTGTGCCTTGGCGGGCCCCGCGCTGACCGCGTCGCCGATGGCTGTGCCAAGCAGATGGAAACTCGCAAGGCCGAATAGCGTTCCAGCGATGCCACCCAGGGCAACCCGGTGGTGACCTGCTGCCGCCAAGAGCGGCCCGGCGACGGCCAAGACGATGGCCGCGCGCTTTGCGATTGTCCGCTCGAGATCGCGCAGTTCCTTCATTCCCGCCACGCAGCTTTCCCCACGCACGTAGTGTCCTCCATTCACACGGTTTTATGAGGGGTGTACGCGCCCCGCGGACGCGGGTATGCGTGAGCCCGGGCGCGCTTGCAGCGACTGGCCCGGACGTGTCGAGGGTGAGCGCGGAATCCGCTTGGAGGGATTTCCGCCACCGTGGAGAAAGAGAAATGAGGCCGACGTGAGGCCGCCAGGAGGTGACCCGCTCGCGATGCCTGAGATCGCATACGTCGATGGGGAGTTCATGGATCTTGCAGAGGCTCGCGTGTCCGTTGAAGACCGGGGGTTTCAGTTCGGCGACGGCGTCTACGAGGTTGTCAGGTGTTACCGGGCCGCACCTTTCGCCCTCGACGAACACCTAGGCCGCCTCGAGAGAAGCGCGAGCGCCATCGAGCTGTCACTGCCGGAAGGAAGGTCTGTGCTCAGGGATGTCATGCTCGAGGCGGTTCGCAGGAGCGAGCTTCCTGAAGCGGTTCTTTACGTGCAGGTCACCCGGGGATGGGCCCCTCGCGGGCACGCCTTTCCAGAAGCGGCGAAGCCTACCCTGGTTGTTACAGTCCGCCCTGCGAGGCCCGCCCCACCGGAGCGACTTCTCCTGGGTGTTCCGGTGATAACCGTTCCAGATGAGCGGTGGCTTCGGTGCGACATCAAGTGCACGGATCTTCTAGCCAATGTCATTGCAAAAGAAAGGGCGAGGCGAGCTGGTGCCCTTGAGGCCATCATGATAAGGGATGGCGCGTATGTCACCGAAGGGGCCAGCACCAATGTGTTCGCTGTGAGGGACGGGACGATATACACGGCTCCGGAGGGCCCGAGGATCCTTTCTGGGATAACGAGGTCCGTTGTGTTGAGGCTTGCGCGTGAGAGCGGCATACCCGTGGTCGAGGACTTCTTCGCCCCGAGCCTGCTCACCCGGGCGGAAGAGGTGTTCATAACCAGCACCACGCTGGAGGTCGTTCCGTGCGTGAGGGTGGACGGCTTGCCGGTGGGAGACGGCAAACCGGGACCGGTGACGCGTGCGCTTGCGTCGGCATACGCCGCCGAGGTCGAAAGGCTTGTGGGTAACGCGCCCAAGCCTGCCTAGGCCCCACGCCGGACTGCTAAAGCTCCCGGTACAAGACCCACCTGTGCCTACTTCCGCCGCGGTCCAGGTAGAATTCGAACACCCTTCCTTCCACGGTCCGGACGCGGTAGTAGTTTCGGTGACGGCGCAGGCGCCAGTTGCCGTGCCTGGGGTTCACGGTACCGATGCCGTGGTCTTGCCATTCGGCCTCGACGGAGGCTATGACGTGTTTCTCGCCCCGCCAAATGAACGCTTGAGGCGGGCCTGGGCGGGATTCGAATATGACGTCGATGGGCTCGGAATAGAAACAGGGCATGTCCTGCCTCTTCTCCCTACACAAATCGAAGTGGCACAAGGCCGACGGTCGTTGCCGCCGCAGGCGAATCTGCAAGGCCCGAATGGGCCTTCGGACACCTGTTACTGGGATTCGGCGAGAATCCTTCGCAATCCTGCCAAGGCGGTTCAGCACGAGCCGTCTTGTGGCGGAAGGGGGCCCGCTGCCGCGCGAGATCGCACGAACGACCCAAAAACGACCGCCGACGATGGTGCCTCGCCGGCTCGCTGGAGGCCCTGGGGAATCATGTCAATCGCGTGAGGTGATAAGATGGTCCGCGCTGTGCTCTTTGATCTCGACGGTACCTTGGTTCATTATGACTTCGACGCGTTCCTCAACGAATACTTCGCTGCGCTCAGCACAAGACTGGCCGATATGGTCGAGCCCAGGCGCCTGGTCGCGCAGATCATCAGGTCCACAGACGCCATGGTGAAAAACCTTGATCCAGCCAAGACCAACCAGCAGGTTTTCGCCGAGGACTTCTTCCCGCAGATAGGGATACCTGAAGGCGTTCTCATGCCGGTGTTTGACGATTTCTACCGGCGTGACTTCCCGCTCATCAAGCACCGGCTGGGTGTCCGCGCGCATCCAGCGGCGCGCCGCATGATAGAGACCTTGCTTTCGAGGGGGCTCGACGTGGTCATAGCGACGAACCCGGTGTTTCCCCTCATCGCCATCGAGGAGCGGATGAGGTGGGGAGGTTTGGACGGGCTTCCCTACCGGTTGGTCACATCGTACGAGACGATGCACTTCTGCAAGCCCAACCGGGAATATTATGGAGAGGTCCTCGAGCTCATCGGACGCACGCCGCAGGAGTGCCTGATGGTGGGCAACGATGTGGAGGAAGACATCGTTGCGGGGACACTCGGGATGAAAACGTATCTGGTGGAGGACTTCCTTCTCGACCGCGGGCGGGCGCAGAATCACCCTGACTTCCGGGGAAGTTTCGAGGACCTCGTGCGCTTCATGGAGCGCGGCAAGTTCTGAACTCCGGGGTCGTCTTGTGGACAGCCTCACGAGGACGAGGGCGGTTGGTCTTCGCCTCATCACCTCAGCCCCCGAGCCAGCTCCCGAGCCGGACCCGACCAGGTTCCCGCGCCCCCGACGCGCGAGCGCATGCCTCCTGGGCACTGCGTCACAAACTGGCTGCCCTTCTCTCACGCGGCGGGCTCGCGTGTGGATGCCAGTGCCGTGGCGGCGGCAACCTCACCTAGTCAGCGCTTCCGCCTCCTCCTCCAACGCCGCCCCCTCCGCCGCCCGAGAACCCTCCGCCTCTGCCTGCCGCGGACGCGCTCTCGCTCGTTGCGGTAAGAATCGAGTGCTCGAGCGAGCTCGTCAGATTTGTCAGACACGAGGCAAGGTCGCTGCCGGCCGTGCTGGTAAGCCAGCCGTGACCGATGACCAAACCAGAGCCTTCGGTGGCGAGCTCGGGAAACACGATCTTTAGCTGGTCGATAACTTCCCTTGCCACGCCGAGCGAGACCGCGTACACAAGATAGTGCTCCCACAGCCGCAAGGAAGGCACAGGCGCGTCATGCAGAGAGGAGAAATCCACGAGGAATCTGCGGAACGCGCGCCACGTGGCGAACTCCGTCTGGCCCCTTTTCGAACGTCTCTTTATCCTCGCGGACAGTATCACAATCAATATACCCGTGCCGATCCAAGCTATCCCGGTGGGCAGGAGCGCAACGGAGAGGGCGATCGCACCAGCCCCGGCAAGGAGGAGGGCAATGCCCATGAGGATCCCGGCAAGCCTGCCGGTAGCCGCGGTCGGGTCGAAGAAGTCGTCGCGCTCGGCCGCGCAGGCCTGCACTTTCGCCTGCCAGTCGTTGTACAGCGCGAGGAAGGGACCAGGCAGTTTTCTTGCATACTCCTCGATCTCACGGAACGTCACGGCCTGGGTGTCCCCGATCGTGTAAAACAAGGCATTATAGAGGGCCTTCTCGTGTTCCAGCATGTCGTCGTCCTTGCCCTTGGCGGTTCTCTTGACGACGTACTCCACGTGGGCTGCTGTCTTGCCCGCCTTGATGGGGCGCTCGCGCTCAGCCCTGTGCTCCTCGATCTCGACGTAGCCGCGTCTTGCTAGGTCCAGGATGGTCGCAGCAAAGTCGGCCGGGCCGGGCGCGCCGAAGCGCCACAAAACCCCCAGCTCCGCAGGGCTGTAGGTGGCAGGGAGTTCCCTGTAATAATCTCCGGCGAACTCCGGGGTGAATTCCCGATCGTACCGTCTATATATCAACGCAAACCAAAGGATGAGCGCAAGGATGGCGACGGCAGGCGCCAGGTACACGTTGAGTCTTCCCAGTCGGCGCATGGCGGCCAGGCGTGCGGCTGCCCTTTCTCTAGCGATGTTGGCCTCACGCGCCCAGGCGCCTTCCTCCTGCATGATGGAGAGCAGTGCGTCCCTGCTGGACGTGCGCGTGGCTGCGGGGACGAGGGCTTTCGGAAACACCACTCTCGCCTCGACGAACGTCTTCGCGGGGAGAGGGGCCACAGAGAGGGTTATGAGGGTTGGGCTCTCGATAGATATGGCGCCCCACAGCGGACCGTGGGCCCATGCCCTTATGTCCTGCTTACTGGCTCCCTCTGGCAACGTGATGGTCACCTTGGCCTCGGAGGCGCCCACCTCCCATTCGTCGCCGATGCACTTCCAATAGAGCTCGGCCACATCGTTGTGAGCCACGACTGCTTCCTGCAAGCGGTATGCCAGGGTGAACGTGCGGGACTCGTCCTTCGCCCTGAAGTGCCACGCGACCTCCACGTGGTCGGGAGTCTCCTGCAGCCTGTAAGTGCCTGGCACACGCTCATCGGCCGGGCCTGTCGTCAGGGAATACGCCTTGCCCCCTTCGCTCACGGCAATGTCCATGATACGCACGCCGTTCGAAAGGGGGATCCATTGCCTCACCCTTGAGAACTCCCCCTGGAAGCGGAACGTACGCTGCTCGCGGACGGCCAGGGAACCATCGCTTTCAACTCGCGCTTGGATGTCAACCTGGGATATGGAGAACTCCTTGGCCTGGACCGTCTGCCACGGCCAGACTACCGCACATGCAGCCAGCACGATCGCCAGCAAGGCGGCCGCAGAGCCCGTAAGGCCCGCGCCGCGCCATCGGTTCCCACCTTTGCCTGTCACCACGTCCTCCATCGGGGATGCCACCTTCTTCCCTGACCGACAAAGTCACCGCTGCCAGTCGGCACGCGCCAGTATCTGAAAACATATGATTCGCGAATCGTCTGTATTATCCTTGTATAAACATGGCGACCCTGTTGCCCGGGGCGGACCTGCGCATGCGCCATCACGCGGAAGCCTGAAGGACACTGTCATGTCGTTCGTTCGAGGAGGGAGCTTGCCGAGGCCACGACATACTTAGAACATGAGCGGTGCGGCTTGGCGGCTGGCTGTCCGAGCGCTCTTTTCACCCGATACGACAAACACACGGTTCCGCATGGACGCACCACGTCCATGGGACCGTGTGTTGGGACAAGGGACGCACAACATGTGGGTCCACTACTCAAGCCGCTTGCAGCACGAGAAAGGCGAACACTGCGACCTTTCAACTAGGCCTTGAACCTCGCCACCAGATTCTCCAGGGCCGACGCCATCTTCGCGAGGTCCTGAGCGGACGAAGCGATTTGCTCTATTGCCGAGCTCATCTGACCCGTAGAGGCAGACACCTGCTCCGCCGCGCTAGCCGTCTCCTCTGATACCGCAGCCATGGTCTGTATGGCCCTCTGTACCTCATTGGCGGACGCGGTCATCTCCTGGGTCGCCGCGGTATTCTCCTCGGTGATGCTGGCCACGTTATCCATAACCCTCACTACCTGGGCGCTGGACGACTCCAGCTCCTTGACGGCAGCGGCGATCTTCTCAACCTCGGCATTCATGGTCTTCATGGTCGCGTCTATCTCGCGGAGGACCTCCCCGGCTTGACCCGCGAGCTCGGTCCCCTGGGACACCCGGCTCGCTTGGAGGTCCGTGGCGTTTCGTGCGGTTTCGATGCCCTTCTGCATGGTCCCGATGAGTCCCGCGATCTCTTTGGTCGCCTTGCCGGAACGCTCGGCGAGTTTGCGCACCTCGTCAGCGACTACTGCGAACCCCTTGCCGTGCTCGCCTGCGCGGGCTGCCTCGATGGCGGCGTTCAACGCGAGAAGGTTGGTCTGCTCGGCTATATCGTCGATGACCTCGATGATCTTGCCGATCTCGTTCGAATGCGCGCCGAGCTCCTTGATACTGGACGCAACGGCCTCGGCCTGGCTTCGGATGTCGTCCATGCCCACGATCACGTCTCTCACGGCGTTCGAACCGCTGTTTGCAGCGATGCGGCTCTTCTCAGCTGCTGAGATGAGAGACTGCACCGTGCTCGAGACGCCCTCCATCAGCCTCGCCATCGACGCGACCACGGCATTTGCCTGGTTCACCGAGGCGGTCTGTTCCTGAGCACCTTTGGCTATCTGTTCTATCGCGGCGGAAAGCTGGTTCATCGCTTTGGACGTCGCCTGGGCGCTCGTGCTCTGCTCCGCTGCCCCCTTGGCGACATGCCCTATCGTCTCTGCTACTTGCTCGGTGGCAGCTGCAGCCTCATCCGCGCTTGCCGCCACTTCCTGTCCCGTGGATGCCACCTGCTTCGCATGACCCAGCAGCTCCTCAACGACCGTCCGCAGGCTTCCTACCATCTCGGAAAAGGCCCGGGCGGTGGCGCCCACCTCGTCACGTCTCCCGATGCCCGGCACCTCTATCTGAAGATGACCGGCGGCGACCTGCTGAGCCACACGGGCGAGCGCTGCTGTCGGGCGGACGATGCTTGCGGCAAGGGAGAGGGCCAGGATCAGCCCCACCACGATGGAGGCTGCAAACGTTGCAAGGGTGCGCACCTGCACGGTCCCGGCCGTGGATTTCGCCGCCTCCTCAGCGGCGGCCGTGCGGTCTCGCAGGGCTGCGACGACGCCAGCAAGGTCGTTCTGCACCTTCGCCACAACGGCATCGCCCTCGTCCGTCATGTAGGCCATGACTTCGCCTCGCTGGCCGTTGTCGAGGAAGCCGAACACGCTGTTCCTGCACTTCTCCCAGGCGTCGCGTATCTCAACGAGGGCCTGACCGCTTTCGGTTTGAGGTTCCGACCCATTCGGTGCCGAAGCGGCGGCAGTGTCCGACTCCTGTGAACCTGTGCCTGAGCCTGTGTCGCCGCACAACGCAGTGAACAGCTCTTGGATCTCGGCGTCGGCGGACTCCAGGGTCTCGCGTAGCTTGGGGTCGCCCATGAAGAGGTAACCGCGGAGCGCGAGCGCGAACTTGTCTATCGCGCCACTCAGGCGTTCGATCTGCACCAGCTGCGGTACGTCGCGGTCGAGCATGTCGTTGAGCACGGAGTTGACCCCAGAGACTCCCCGGAGACCAAAGAAACCGACCACAGCCATGAGGAGGAGAAGTAGGCCGTAGCCTGCAAGAATCCTGAAACCCAAACGGAAGTGCATTTGAGTCCGCATTTCGGGACCTCCTCTTTGACATATGGTTTGTGCGTCGACGTGGCAAATCCCTTTCGTTCATATCGGCACGTTCCACGAAACGTTTAGACCGATGTCGCCCCAAGCATGCGCAGGTGACTCGGGAGGGACCCCGGAGGAACGGAAGAGCTTGGGAGAGGTACCGGGCACCAACGGAACACCGCAGACCTGAGTGTTCCGGTGCCCGACCGAAATATCGGTCTTGCGTTGGAGGAATTCGGGGGCGGGTGTAGAATACATAAACACCGCGGGGTGTGCTGCACAGCATCTTGTCAGACCATCAGGCTGCTAGGCTAGCTGAGGCACAAGACCTCGCTCCCCTCGGGCGGTGTCGCCCGCGAGCGTGGTCTTGCCGGTTGGCGTGAGCGGTCTGCACATGGCGCGTGGGGGTCCCTCATGTCAGTGCGATTCAGCGCGATCAAGCAATCGCTCGCCCTCATTTGCCATTGAACGGTCCTCGACGACGTGCCGACCGCCTGCTTGAAGCGGAGTCACCGGCCAATAGACAGGAGCGTCGTGCGCTGAAGGGAGGTGACACGTCAAGTCGTTGAGCGCGAGAGCACGCGAATCCAGTGGTGACTGAGCCAGCTGAAGGTGTGGGAATCGCAGACGTATATGGTCCAGGTACATCAGGGTTGAAAGGAGAGTCATGCCCAGATGAAGAGAGCGTTCGTACTTGCGTTGTCGATCGTATGCCTCCTGGTAATAAGCGTCGGCTCAGTGGCGTCTTCAGCGGCACAACCCAAGGAGTTCAATCTGGGGATATTGCTCCCGCTCACTGGTACGTTTGCTGCGGTCGCGAAGACCCAGCAAGAGGGCGTCCTCTTGGCGGTTGACGAGATCAATGCCGCCGGCGGCTTGAACATGCCCTGGGGTAAGGTCCCAGTGAAGTACCAGGTAGCGGACGATGAGGCCAGCCTCGACGTAGGCGTGAGGAGGTTCATGTACATGGCTGGCGGCGGGGTGAACGCCGTGGTCGGCCAGACTTGGGCGCCTCTCGCCTATTCCATCAATGAAATGGTGAAGCAGTACCCGCTGCCGTATTTCCCCGTGGCCGTGCTGGCAAAAGAGGCGTTCATGAAGGGCAAGCTGTCCAACTACACTTGGGCGGTGGCATACAGCCCCTGGACTGTCGGGTACATGGCTGGCTCGGCGGCCATCAATACCCTGGGCAAGAAGAAGATCTTTTTCCTGGCGCGCTCCGACAGCTGGGGTTGGGACATTTGGGAAGGTGTCAAGGCAGCCGCGAAACAGTATGGCGGCGAGATAGTGGGCTATGAGGAAGCTCCCCTCGGTACGAGCGACTTCGTGACCATCCTCCAGAAAGTGAGAGCAGCCAAGCCTGACGTGTTCATGTCTGCCCAATTCGCAGGGGACGCGATCGCGCTCCTGAAGCAGACTTACGACATGGGTCTCTACAAGGAAATGACCATTTTCAACAGCTTCCTCACGAACGTGGTTGCGCAGGGTCTTCCTGCCGAAGCAGTGAACGGCCTGTACGGTATGCACTATTTCTACTGGGACATGACGGGCTTCCCTGACAAGGAGGTAGCCAAGCTTGCATCCCAGTACGTAGAGGCGTACAAGAAGAAATACGGTTATCCGCCTGACAGCTATGCCACGATCGCTTACATTGCTGCTAAACACCTCTTTGATGTGGTACAGAAGGTTGGAACCTTCGACGCTGCGAAGATTTCAGATTACATGCAGAAGAACCCCGACTTCATGACCGTCAAGGGTCCGGCGAAGTGGCGCGAAGACCACTCTGCGGTGTTCAAGTACGCTGCGTTCCTCGTGAAGGGCAAGAGCCCCAAGGAACGGAAGAGCGATTGGGATCTGTTCACGATAGTTGGATCGCAGGGCGGAGACAGTGTGATGCCGCCTCTGAAGGACTTGGGCTACTAGCCGCAAGCCACACAGCGAGACAGGGCTGAGACATGCTAACGAAGCGGGCCGTAATGGTGGTCCAGCTTGCGGTGGGCGGGAAACTCGCCTAGCCTGAGCGCGATGCGCCATGGGGGCGCATGAATACAGACGTGGGGCTGCACTGGGGCGGGTCGCGACACTTTGTTTGCACCGACGCTCCGGTGCACCCCCACGGGTGCGCCCGCCTACAGTGCACGGGTTCGTCAGGGCCTGTGCGTGGATTTCTCGTAAGCGCGGCGGCGGGGACGCAGAATTGTGCATCTTCACCGCGAAGGGGACGGCTTGAGAAGCGTCGGCGTGACACGTTATTCGATCCAGATACAGCTCACAAGTCGCCCTGGGATGGGCCGGAGAAGGGGTTTAGTGAATGAGCACGAACAACGCGGCGATAGAGACAAGAGGCATAACCAAAAGGTTTGGTGGATTCACAGCCGTCAATAACGTCAGCTATAGGCTCGGACAGAGGGAGACCGCAGCGATAATCGGGCCCAACGGGGCCGGGAAGACAACTTTCTTCAACCTCATTACCGGAGCCTACATTCCCGACCAAGGCTCAGTGTTGTACGGTGGTAGGGATGTAACGAAGCTTCCTCCGCAGAACAGAGTAGGCCTTGGGGTGAGAAGGACGTTTCAACTCGCCTCCACGTTCGATAACCTTAAGGTGATTGACAACCTCAAGGTCGCGTATTTCAGGACCCATAGAAAGAGCTCCATCGCGAACATGTTCTGCACGAAGATGGATTGCGTGGCCGACAAGGTGATCTGGGATCAACTCGAGAGATTCGGCCTCGCAGGCGTGGCAGAGACGGAGACAAAGAACCTGTCGCTCGGTGACAAGCGCAAGCTCGAGATGGCAATGGCGCTCATTGGGAACCCAGAGGTGCTGTTGCTGGATGAGCCTTTTGCCGGGCTCAGCGAGAGAGAGATAGATGAGACCATTGACATCCTTAGGGAGTATGTTGGCAAGATCTCGATTCTGATCGTGGAGCACAAGATCACAAAGCTGAAAACGTTCGTCGAGCGAGTCACCGTCCTCGCCGAAGGCCAGATCATAGCTGACGGCGGCTTCGAAGAAGTGCTCCAAAGCCCGGCAGTGCGGAAAAGCTACTGGCAGATCGACTAGGGGCAGCGACAAGCCATTTGGGCGATATTACGATAAGGACGGAGAAAAACATGGCCGGCAATCCGATTCTGGAAGTCAAGAACCTCAACGTGTCGTACGGGCAGTCGAGAGTGCTCTTCGATGTCTCGCTAGAAGCGGCCGAAAGGGAGGTCGTCGGCGTCGTTGGACGAAACGGCGCTGGCAAAACGACCCTCATGAAGACCATAGGCGGGTTTCTCAAGCCATCCAGCGGGCGGGTGGTCTTCAAAGGACAAGACATCGTCGGGCTTCGCTCATTCGAAATAGTGCGAAAGGGCCTCAAGTATATTCCTCAGGACAAGGGCGTGTTTTCAGACCTTACAGTGATGGAGAACCTTCAGCTTTCCAGTTATGCGATGAAGGATTACGACTGGGACAAGGTAATCCACTATTTCCCCAAGCTAAAACAGCTCATGAACCGCAAGGGGGCTTACTTAAGCGGCGGCGAGCGGCAGATGCTTATGATCGGGCGGGCTATCCTGGGCAAGCCCGACGTGCTCCTTCTTGACGAGCCTACCGAGGGGCTCTCGCCGAGCGTGGTGCAGGACCTGGCACGAACCTTCAACGAGCTGAAAGAGACCATGACCCTTGTGCTGGTTGAGCAGAACCTTTCGGTTGTGGCCGAAGTCGCGGACAGGCTTTATATCATAAGGGAAGGGAAAATCTGCGCCGAGATCACAGACACGAACGAGATCAGGACTCTGGCTTTTGAGAAACACTTGCTGTAGATTCATGCCGTGAGATGAAGGGGATAGGTGGAATGACCAAGCTGCTCAAGGAATACGGGAGCATCGTGCTGATTTTCGTGGCCGTATTGATACTGAGGTTCATCCTCCCGCGGCCGTTCATCATGGATGTGTTGATCTTCGGAGTCTACGCCATGGCGTTCAATTTCCTCATGGGCCACCTGGGGTTGGTTTCTTTCGGTCAGCCTGCATATCTCGGGCTCGGGGCATACGGCACCGCCTTGTACCTGAGCTACGTCGGGACCAACCCGTACGTGGGCATCCTCGCGGGAGTCTTGGTCGGGATAGTCGTGAGCATGCTCGTAGGGGTTTTTCTGGTGAGGCTAAGCAGCAGCTACTTTACTCTAGCCAATCTCGCGTTCTGCGCGATTGTGTTCTTCCTCTTCCAGAAGGGACTTGTCTCGATCACCCGGGGCGACACGGGCCTGTGGTATCTCGCTAGGATGACGAAGGGAGCCCTGCTTGACCTGAAGAATCCCAATGACTTGTTCATTTTCGTTTTTGCCGTAGCGGTTCTGGTATGGGTCTTCTTCAGGTATATAGATACGACGGTGTACGGCGCGTGCTGCCTCGCTGGCAAGGTGAACGAGCCGAAGCTCCAGTTCCTTGGATACAACACGTTCAGGATCAAGTGGTTGGGGTTTGTGATCGCGAACGCCGTGGCGGCCCTTGCGGGATCACTTTACGCGATCTACTTCGGCTTTGTCTCCCCAGGCCTAACTGAGTTGACGCGAGCAGCAGAGGTCGTCATCGTTGGGTTGCTTGGCGGTGTCGGCACCCTGTTGGGGCCGCTCGTTGGGGCGTTCGTCTACATTGGCATGAAGGACCTCATCAGCAAGTTCATAATGTACTGGGAACTCGTCGTCGGGCTCCTCCTGGTACTCGTGATGCTGGCCGGTGAGAGGGGAATCGTGGGCACGCTGGGTCCGCTGGTGAACCGGCTCATGCGAAGGCGCGCACCTGGGCTTGCTGGCGCGGAGGGACGGAAGCCGTAGCAGAAACGCAGGTGGGAATGAGGGCTCGCGGGCGGTGGGAGTGCGGGCGACGTCGTGCGGACGTGCCTTCTGAGAAATGGCTCTCCCCGCGATAATCATCTAGAACGAGACCTGTAGCAGGGCGGCTCGGCGTCACGGAATACCGTGACCCAAGCGGACTGTGGCGTGGCAGAGAGGGTGGATGAGTAATGGGTGTCAGTCAGGTAATATCTTCAGTCGTGTTCGGGCTTAGCATGGCCAGCATCTACTTCCTTCTTTCGATAGGTCTGTCGCTATGCTACGGCCTCATGAGGATAATCAGCATCGACCAGTTTCTGTACTACACTATCGGCGCATACCTGACGTTCACTATATGCTCGGTGTCGGGTAACTTCTGGCTTGGGACCCTCGCCGGCATCGGGATCAGCTGCGCGGTGGCCTTCATAGTTGAGAAGGTCGTCTTCAGGCGTATATACGAAAAGGGCATCATGTTCAGTATGATCACGTCGTTCGGGATTCTCCTGACCGGCATAGGCATCACCAAGTATATCTGGGGTCTGGTACCGCGCCCGGTTGCTACGCCTATTCCCGGCCAGATAAGCATTCTCGGGGCTGAGGTGCCGACTTACCGGCTCTTTGTAGTGGGTCTCGTGGTTGTCCTGTACGTGTGTCTGTGGCTATTCCTCGAGAAAACCATCATAGGCAAGGCGATTCGGGCCGGGATCGAGGATGCGGAGAAGACAGAAGGACTCGGCGTAGACATATACAAGATGTTCACCATCATGTTCCTCATAGCGGCCGGACTCTCAGCGCTTGCGGGTGGGCTCCACGCGCCTCTCATCATGGTTGACCCGCACATGGGCCTGAGGCTGATGTCTACGGCGTTCATGATAGTGATCATCGGGGGACTGGGAAGCATCAAAGGCACCCTGATATCGTCGCTCATCATTGGACAGGTTGTCTCGCTGGGCTTTCTGATCTGGGCCCCGATCGCTGACATGGCGCCGTTTGTCATCATGCTTCTCGTGTTCCTCGTCAAACCCACAGGCTTGTACGGGAGCGAACTGATGAAGCGGTGATCGGAAATCGCCCGCGAGCGGCACACGGCAGCGCGCCGGCGGGCGGCGTGCATCTGGGCGAGCGGGTCGTGCCCCAGGATGCGGAAGCTCAGCAGGCCGGGGGCTTTGCCCATCTGACGCTGGAGCGGCGGTTGCGTCCGGGCCCATGTCGCGAGTTGGGGCAGTGAGCAGCGGTGCCTGGCGAGCGGGGGGCGCCTGGAAAGAGATCACAAAGGATGCGGAGTTGGTTGGAATGCCCGTGGTTGCTGTGGTCCATCGCGATGCGATACCTGGTTCGCCGGCGGAGTACGGGGAGGACGCCGTCAGCGCTGTATATGAGATGCTAGAAGAGAGTCTGGTGCACATAGGCGGCATCGACTCCATCATCAAGCCTGGAGACAGGGTGCTCCTGAAAGTGAACGCGTGTTGGCCTGTATCGGCGGACTCAGGTATTACCAGCGACCCGCGGGTCGTCGCAGCGGTCGTTAGGTACCTTAAGAACGCGGCGAGGGTCAGGAGCGTCACGCTGGTCGAGAGGTCTAGCATCAGGGCTGACTCGTTCGAGTCTCTCAAGCGGTCTGGGATCTATGATGCAGCCGTGAGGGAGGGGGTGGACGAGGTTGTCCCCCTCGAGCGAGATGTGAGGCTGACCGTGAGGATACCTGGCGCCAGTGTGTTGCGTGGCGACGTTCACCTGCCCCAGTGCGTGGTTCAGGCAGACAAGATTGTGTACCTGGCCAAGATGAAGACCCATAAGGTGTGCGGCATGACCGCGAGTATGAAGTTGAGCCAGGGCATGCTTCCTTGGAGCGAACAAATCAAGTACCACCGAAACGACATAGACCAGAAGATAGTTGACCTCCTGAGGCTGGTCAAACCCGATCTCTCTATCGTGGACGCTCTCTGGCCGATGCAAGGGCAAGGGCCGGGGTCACCGTACAGACACGATCTGATAAAGGATTTCAACACGATTGTCGTGGGCCAAGATCCGGTGGCGGTTGACTCCGTGTGCGCGAGGCTCATGGGCTTCGACCCGATGTTCGAGGTGGCGTACATCCGTGAGGCCACGGTGGCAGGGCTCGGGGAAGGGAGACCCGACAGGATCGAGGTGAAGGGTGAGAGGGTCGAGCGCCTGAGCAGGAACTTCCGCAGGGGCGACATCAGCCTTGTTGGATTGCATCCGAAAATCGACGTGTACATGAGCGGAAGCTGCAAAGGATGCTGCCACTTCACGCGGACCGGCCTTGACCCTTGGCTCGCGGATGAGGAGAAAATAAAAGACTTCGACGCCGTCGAGAGGATCACCCTCATACTTGGCAAAGATAATCCGTTGGATATCCGGGCAGAGCATAACCCTCCCAAGTCATACGTTTTTGTCATAGGTGACTGCGCGAGGAGTCACAGAGACAGGGGGATCTTCCTTCCCGGGTGTCCCTCGCTCAGCCTCCACGGACTCATGCCGTTCATCGGGCTGAGCGATGAGGAGATAGTCGCCAAGTATAGGAGGCGGCTTCCGGAGGGATTCGTCCCGTGACACGTGTTATCTGATGCGACGAGAGCGGGACACTCGCTACCCAAAGGTGAGAGCCGCGTGAGTGAGCAGGAGGAGAACCATGAAGCCGGTGCAGAAACATCGTACTGCGTCCCTTGTGGCCGAGCAAATCAGGCAGTTCATGGAAGAGCGTCAGCTGAAGCCGGGTGACAGGCTTCCCACCGAGCGTGAGCTCACCCAGATGCTGAAGGTGGGGAGGACCTCTTTGCGTGAGGGGCTGAGGCTACTGGAAGCAGACGGCCTGATCGAGGTGAGGGCCGGCGAGGGGATTTTCGCAGGGGAGCTGTCCGTGGACTACTTCCTAAGGCCGGTCGCGGTGACGAGCCTCCTCCGCATCAGCCCACGCGAGACGCGGGAGCTTCTGCACGTGCGAAAGATCCTGGAGGCCGAGGCGGCGTCGCTTGCCGCAGAGCACGCAAAGGACAGTGAGTGCGAGGCGCTAGAGAGGATAGCCAAACGGATCGGTGAGTCGCTGGACGATCCCTCGAAGTTCATTCCCAACGATATGACGTTCCACATTACTATGGTGAAGTCGTCCGGCAGCACGGTCCTATCCAGGCTCTACTTGGCGGTCTTCGACATGCTCGTTGCCCAGGAGCGCCTCACAGTGCGCCTGCCCGGCGTCATGGAGAAGGCCTTCAAGGATCACCTCGCCATAGTCAGGGCCATTGCCAAGCGGGACCCTAATCTCGCCCGTGAGGAGGCGGTGCGGCACCTGGACGGCGTCATGGAGGCGTATGAGAGGGCCCTCGCCTCCGCTGCCGAACTCGGCGAGGTGGGTGCGGCTGATAGCTAACACCTATGCCATGAGGTCACTGGTTGGTCGGTGACGGTGACGAACACGAGGTGACACTGCGATGAGAGCGATGCGCTTGAAGCAGGTAGGGCAGCCCCTGTGCCTGGAGGAAGTGAGCACGCCCGAATGCGGGCCTGACGAGGTCTTAGTCGCGGTCCGAGCGGCTGGAATGTGCGGGACCGACCTGAAGATCCAGGCTGGGAAAATACCGGTGAAGCAGTTGCCATTAACATTGGGCCACGAGTTCTCAGGCGTCGTCGTGGACAGGGGAGCGCGAGTCCGGGACTTCCAGGTAGGGGACGAGGTACTTGTATCATTCTACGTTCCATGCAACCATTGCAAGTGGTGCCTGAGCGGAAGGCACACGATCTGCGAGAACCTCAAAGGAAGACTGGGGTTCGAGATGGATGGCGGGCTCGCGGAGTTCGTCGCTGTGCCCGAGGCGTGTCTTATCAAGAAACCCCCGTCGCTCTCATTCGCCGAGGCCGCCATAATCTCGGACGCCGTCGCTACTCCGTATCACGCCTTACGGAAGAGAGCGGCCGTTGCGGAGGGCGATCGTACGGTCGTGGTTGGCGGCGGCGGAGGCCTTGGCTTGCACGCGATACAGATCGCTAAGGCCTTCAGGAACGTCGTGATCGGGGTGGATGCGAAACCCGAGAAACTTGCGCTGATGAAGCGTTATGGGGCCGACGAGGTCATAGACGCGCGCGAAGAGGGCGAATGGGGCACGAGGATCGTCCAGATGACGGGAGGAATGGGCGCGGACAACGTGATCGAGTTCGTGAGCAGCGTTGAGACGTTCATGAATAGCGTCAGGGCCCTTCGAAACGGGGGCAAGCTTGTGCTGGTCGCGTACTCCGCCGAACTCCGCATCGACAGCCTCAAGGCGGTGCTGGGGGAGGTCGACATCCTCGGCTCCAGAGCTGCGCCGAAGAGAGATATCGAGGAGTGCCTTGAGTTGGTTACAAAAGGGACTGTCAAGCCAGTCATCGGCGAGATCCTTGGTTTCGAGGATGCCAACAGGGGTCTGTCAATGCTGCGCGAGGGAAACGTGAACGGGAGAGTGGTCCTGGAGATGCCTCGTTGACTGGGACGTCTCGTCATGTCTTCAAATGCGGCGGCAAGCAGGAATGTAGGGAATGGCGTCGAAGCCTACCTAGGTAGATGCGGTCAGATCATCAGACTAGCGTATCATCAGCTCTTCGCGGTCTAGATGGGGGGGCTTGCAGGTGGAAAGCAAGTATAGAGTTGCGATCACTGATTACGTGTTTCCCGACCTTGAGGAAGAGCATCGTGTGCTTTCGGAGATCGGCGCTCACATCGTCTCAGGGCAGTGTCATACCGAGGACGAAGTAATCGAGCTCTGCAAAGGAGCCGACGCTGTTCTGGTGTGCTACGCACCGGTTACGGCGAGAGTCATAGATAGCCTGGACCATTGCAAGATCATCGCACGGTACGGAATCGGTGTAAACAACGTGGACGTCCGCAGGGCCACTGAGAAGGGGATCCTCGTCACGAACGTCCCTGACTACTGCATAGATGAGGTGTCAGACCATGCGCTGGGCCTCTTGCTGGCCCTCGCCCGAAAGATCCCTCATCTTGATCGGACGGTCAAGAGCGGCTTGTTCGACTTCAAAGCATGGCGACCGATGTTTAGGCTCAGAGGCAAGGTGTTGGGGTTGATGGCTCTGGGCAAGATCGGCCAGGCTCTCACGCCGAAAGCGCAGAGTCTGGGCCTGCAGGTGATCGCGTACGACCCGTTCGTGCCTGCGGCGGTTGCGGATTCACTCGGCGTAAAGCTCGTCACCTGGGACCAGCTTCTCTCTGAATCGGACTTCATTTCGATTCACTCTCCTCTAACGCCGGAAACGCGTCACGCCTTCAGTACGGAGGCGTTTCGGAAGATGAAGCGCACCGCATATCTGATCAACACGGCACGGGGCGAGATAATCGATGAGGAAGCTCTCGCGCAAGCCCTCGAAACGGGGCAAATCGCGGGTGCAGCCCTCGATGTGCTTGCGGACGAAACCACGGTCTCCCGGAACAAACTGCTGCGCTTCGATAACATCATAATCACGCCGCATGCGGCCTTCTATTCAGAGGAGTCCACGGTCGAGCTTCAGCGAAAGGCTGCGGAGCAGGTGCTTGCAGCCTTGAAGGGAGTGCGCCCGAGATACTTGCTAAACAAGGAGGTATGGCGGAATGAGTGAGACGCCGTGGAAAAGCGACAAGTGGTTCGTGAGTCCGTGGAATTTCGAGCCCGAGGTTCGCCATGGAATGGAGTTCAAGAGGGAAATACAATTCCACGATGTATCGCTCCGTGATGGTGAGCAGCAAGCGGGCATCACGTTCAGCAAGGACGACAAGGTGCGCATAGCGGAGAAACTTGCTGAGGCTGGTATCCACCGTATCGAGGCCGGGATGCCTGCCGTGTCGAAACAGGACGAGGAGGCCATCAAGGAGATCGCACGCAGGAAACTGGGCCCCAAGATCTTCGCGTTTGCGCGCTGCATGGTCGAGGATGTGAAGCGGGCCCGCGACTGCGGCGTTGACGGCGTGGTCGTCGAGATCCCATCGAGCACTCACATTATCCAGTACGCGTACAAGTGGCCCTTGCAGAAAGCCATCGACCTATCGGTGGAGGCCACCCGGTACGCGCGCGAACAGGGCCTCTACACGGTATTCTTTCCCATCGATGGCACCCGGGCGGAGTTCCCGTGGTTCTTGAACCTCATAGAGACCGTGGCCAGGGACGGGCACATGGACGCCCTGGGCATCGTGGATACTTTCGGAGGCCTTTCCCCACACGCTGTCGGCTACCTCATCAAGAGAGTCAAGGAGAGGATAAAGAAACCTCTCGAGGTCCACTTCCACGACGACTTCGGCCTTGGCGCGGCGAACACCATCATTGCGCTTGCAGCCGGCGCCGACGTGGCACATACGACTGTCACCGCCATCGGCGAAAGGGCGGGCAATACGCCGTATGAGGACGTCGCCCTCGGGCTCAAGGTGCTCTACGGGGTGGACACGGGAATCAAGACCGAGAAGATGTATGAGCTCTCCAAGCTCGTCCGGAAACTGGCAGGGATCGAAGTCCGACCTAACAGACCGATCGTTGGGGACATGGTATTCAAGATCGAATCGGGCATCATTTCGAGTTGGTTCAAGAATTGCGGGCTTGAGAACGCCGTTGAGCTCATGCCGTTCAGATGGGACGTCGTGGGTCAGGAGCCTGCCGAGGTCGTCCTTGGTAAGAACAGTGGTGCGGACTCGATAAGGATGTGGCTCGATCGCATCGGTGTTGACGCCACCGACGAGCAAGTGAACACCATCCTGTGGCAGGTCAAGGACTTCGCCTACGAGCACAAACGACTCATGACCCAGGCGGAGTTCGAGGCGCTCGTGGCAAAGGTCGTGAAGTGAGGTCTTGCAAATGAAGGCGGCGGTGTTGAGAAACGTGCGAGATCTCTCCATAGAGGAGATCGAGGCTCCGGAGCCGAGACCAGGGCAGGTTCTGGTCCGGGTGAAGGCCACCGCGATTTGCGGGACGGATCTCGGGATATACACGGGCAAGTCCCGAGCCAACCTTCCTCTCGTTCCCGGTCACGAATCTAGCGGCACTGTCGTCGCTCTTGGGCCGGGGGCCCGGGGGCTGTCGGTTGGGGACCGGGTTGTCCTGAACCCGCTTCTGTTTTGCCTACGGTGCGCCTACTGCCTGGCCGGAAAGCCCAATCTGTGCGTTAACGGAGGGCTCATGGGCCGCGAGGCGCCGGGTACTTTCGCAGAGTTCGTGGCCGTTGAGGACTACCGGTGCCACCGTTTGCCTGAAACGGTTGGGTTTAACGACGCGACGAGCCTCGTGGTCCTCAGCACCGTGTTTGCAGGGCACAGGCAGATCACCATTAGGCCCGGTACGAGCGTCGCGGTGGTCGGGCTCGGCTCAGCAGGCATACTTCATACCCAGCTTGCCAAGGCCTCAGGTGCATACCCTGTGTTCGGCGTGTCCCGCAGCGCCTGGAAGCTCGAGCTTGCGCGTCGTCGGGGAGCTGACGTCACCATCGGCGGAGGTGATGTGGTGAAAGAAGTCCTCAGGCACACGGACGGGCTCGGCGTGGACGTTGCCATCGAGTGTGCCGGCAAAGCGGAAACCCTTCGCCAGGCCATGGAGATGACGAGGCCGGGCGGCACAGTGTTGGCTTTCGGCATCTTGCCGTCGCGCCTTGGGGACTTCGATGGTTTCGACCTCTACTACAAGGAACTGACTGTGGTTGGGACTCGTGCGATGTTGCCTGAAGACTTTGAAGCGGCCATCCGGGCCACCCAGAGAGGGCTCATAAGCCTCGACTCTATCGTGACCCACACGTTCTCGTTGGACGAGTTGAAAGCAGCTTTCGATAAGGTGGAGACCAGCCCAGGCGATGTCTTAAGGGTGGTCGTCGAGATATAGGGGTGGCGCTGCAAGTCGTCCCCCCTATTCCAGAGGACGCGGGGGCTGCCGGCTGTTGCGCGACGGCGCGCGCGGGACTTGGCCAACCAGCAAAGCGGATTTGAACGAGGCGTGCTGCAAACGTGCCGTTCCCGGAGGGCAAGGCCGGCAGCCCTGGATGGGACTTGCGCGCCGAGAGGTAGCGCAAACCTGTGGCGATCTAGATCTACTTGGGATAAAGACTCTACAGTGAGAGGAGAGGTGCGTAATGGAACTATCATTCATCAAGAGGCCTCACGAGTACTCACCTAGGCGCGTTTACAGCACGACCTCAACGGACTGGCAGGAGCGCGTCAACTTCGATCGCATGAGGCAGGACCGGCTGGCACGGGCGAAGCAGATGATGGAAAAGCACGACCTTGGTGCGCTGGTCTGCTTCGTGGGAGAGAACGTGCGGTACATCACAGGCGTCTGGCAGGGCAACTGGAAGAACAATATCTTCATCCGCTACTGCGTTCTTCCTCGGGGTGGTGAGCCGATTCTTTTCGAGACCGTGGGCTCGGACCTTGAGTGTGCGAAGATCGATGCTCCCTGGATGGAGGGGCGGATTCGTCCCGCCATCACGTGGAAATGGGCGGAGTCGGCCGAAGAGATGATGGCCGACAGGATGGCCGAGAGCGTGTACCAGGCCCTCAAGGAAAGCGGCGTCGAGAAGGAGAAAATCGGGATCGACATCATGGATATGAGGGCGTACCAGGCCCTGTCTCGTAAGGGACTCAACATCGTGAACGGTTGGCCTGCGCTTTCCGAGGCGCGTGTGGTCAAGACGCGCGACGAGATCGAGTGCCTGAAGATCTCGTCTGCGTTTGGAGACGCGGCGATGTGGAAGATCAAGTACGAGTGGCTCAAGCCCGGGGTCAAGGAGTCGTACATAACAGCCAAGGTTAACGAATTCCTCTACGAAGAGGGATTCGACTTCGTGTACGACATCATCGTGGCGTCGGGCGGGAACACCAGCCCGTACCGGCGATGGCATACCGACAAGCTGATCCGTCAGGGAGACCTTGTCATAGTGGACATCAATGCCATCGGCCCGGGTGGGTATTTCGTTGACTTCGTTCGTTGCTTCAAGGTCGACACGAAGCCGACGAAGGAGGAGAAAGACCTCTACAGAGAGTGCTACGATTCGTTGTACGCCGCGCTGGCCGAACTCAAGCCCGGCAACACCACACGCGATGTTGCGGAGAAGTTCCCCGTATACGACGATGACAAGTTCGGAAGCGTGAGCCTCCAGCAGTTCGCTCACTCGATCGGTCTGTCTCTATATGAGGGTATGTGGATCTCTCGTGCGTACTCGCTGGACTATCCGGTCGAGATCAAGCAGAACATGTGCTTCGCGATCGAGACGTTCGCCGGGCATCCTGGTCTCCCTCAAACGGTCCGTCTGGAAGAGGACGTCGTTGTTACGGACAAGGGCCCCGAGCGGCTCACCATGTTTGAACACTGGGACGAGTTCTAGGAGTAAACACGCGTTTTGTTGGAGGCGGCGGGCGCGGCACGGTCGTTACCGTCCGCCTCCAACTCCTCATGAGGGGTTCGCGCGCTGCGTCAGCAGGGCACGGCACCCAAATATGGCCCCATGAGTGTTCGCCCCCTTCTTGGCGTGCCGGGGTTGCCGGTGCTTGCACGAAAGGCGCTCGGGCCTAATTGGGCGGCCGCCCCGCGTGGCACACGCCCGGCGAATTCGAACGAGGCGCGTCGCAAGCGTGCAGTCCGCGGAGGGCAGGACCGGCAACCGCGCACGAGACTTGCGCTAAGAACCAGCGCGAATTCGCGGCGATCTACTTGGGCAAAGGAGGTTCGAAGGATGACCAAGGCGAGTCTCAGGGTGTGTTGTGTGCAGCTCAACGCATATCCGTTGGAACGCGCGGAGGAAGGACTGACCCACGCCTTGGATATGATCGATCGAGCAGCGCGTGACAACCCCGACCTTGTGGTTCTGCCTGAGTGCGTCTATCCAGCCTACTACCTTTCAAACTGGCCGTCTAGACGCCCGCACTTGAGGCCAACTGCAGAAGTGCTGGCGCTGTTCTCGGACAAGGCGAAGGAACATGGCTTCTATCTGGCGGTAGGCGTGGCTGAAGAGTCCGCGGACGGGCGCGCGTACAATGCCGGCTTCCTCTTCGACGCACAAGGCAGGCCTGCTGGAATGGCGCGAAAGCAATTCCTGTGGCATTTCGACTCCCGTTGGTTCACTCCCGGAAACGAGGGCGACACGATTGAGACGCCCTGGGGCCGCATAGGGATGTTCATTTGCGCCGATGGACGCGTCCCCGAGATTCCGCGCGCACTCGCATTGAAAGGCGCACGTCTTCTCATAGATCTCACGAATCTAGTCGCGACCGGCAAGGATGAAACGCGCTTGACCAGCCCCCAGGTGGAGTACATGTTGAAGTGCAGGGCCATCGAAAACCAGGCGTGGGTAGTCATGGCCAACAAAGTCGGGACGGAGGCCGATAGCGTCGTGTACTGCGGTCGAAGCCTCGTCGTATCGCCACAGGGTGACGTGGTTGCGCAGGGCTGCGCGCATCTGCCTGAGCTCGTGACGGCGGACATTCCATTGCCGTTCGACCGGCCCGCGCCGGTCGACGGCGTCTTCGCGCCCACGCAGGATCGGCGTCCCGAGACCTACGGTGACCTGGTGCGCCCGCTTGAAGAGCTCCAGCTGGCCCGAATCATGGGGGAGAGCGTGGTTCCTGAAGAAATGGTCCCAGTGGTTGCCACGCTGCAGCTGGATATGGGACAGGCCGCCCCCGACCTGGCCCTCAAGCTTGAACGATATCTAAGCGACCTTGCCGTGCAGGGGGTCGACATCGTCGTCCTTCCAGAACCTGCTGTGCCGAGCTGGCTTGTGGCCCATGATGAGCCGGTGGTGCGTGTCGTGGAGAAGGCCACGGCGCAACGGGGCATCGCTGTGGTTCTCACAGGGGACGAGCTGGACGGCGGCAGACGCTACAGGACGGCCTTTTTCATCGAAGGCGGGAGGGTCGTGGCGTCATATCGGAAGCTGCACCTAGACGCGAACGAAAGGGGCCGGTACACCGCCGGTCACGGAGATTACTGCGTTGTCCGCGGCAGGCGCGGCAATTTCGGGATCATGCTCGGGTACGAGGGCTTTTTACCTGAAGTAGCGAGAATCCTCACACTTCGAGGGGCCGACGTCATCGTCTGGCCATGCTGCCTGGGCACAGACCGTCACGAATTGTTTGCACGTACACGCGCCGCGGAGAACCGCGTTTTCGTAGCGGCAGCGAACGCTGTCGGTCGACACGGTGCGGGCGGGAGCTTGATCGCGAGCCCCGCAGGGGCCGTGCTGGCGCAAGCTTTCACCGACCGGGAGCAGGCTGTCTCCGCAATGCTGCCCACGGTCGATGCGCGTTGCAAGGCGATTGTCCCGGGCACGGACGCCATTCGTGGGCGCGAGCCCGGATCATATCGGTCGCTCATCGAGGAGCCTGGAGCCTGACGCTCGGCAGGAGTGCGGCGTGTAGTGCCTGCTTTGGCGGCGGAACGTGAACCGCGTGCGCCGGAGACGACATTGGGGTGGTAAGTCTTGGATTAGGTGTCCGGCAGGAGGCGACTCTCTGATGACCCATGCTGACCTGGTCATTAAAGGTGGAAAGATCGCGTTGCTCGACGGCTCGCTGGTTGACGCAGACATCGCCATCTCTGGAGAGACCATATCAGGCCTTGGGACAGGCTTTGAAGCAGACGAGACCATCGATGCCAGGGGCCTTGTGGTCTTGCCCGGTGTGGTCGACGGTCACGTGCACATGATGGACCCGGGTTACACGTCCCGAGAGGACTTCATCACCGGGACCACCGCAGCGGCCTACGGCGGCACCACAACTGTGATCGAGCATCATCGGACCAATCCCCAAGTCTTCGACTGGAAAGAGCTCGAACGCAAGCGACAGTACCTCGAGGGCAGAAGCCTGGTGGATTTCGCACTGAAGGGCGGGATCTCGCGGGACAACCTCAAAGAACTGAGGCAGATGTGGGATCACGGAATCACGGCGTTCAAGATGTTCACGTGCCATCTTCACAATGCAGATGCGATTCATGTGGGACTGCAGCAGTTTGTCTTCGCCGAAGTCGCGGCCATGAATGGAACCGTGCTGATCCATGCCGAGGACGACGCAATCGTCTCTGCCAATGAAGAGGCTCTGAAGGCTGCGGGTCGCAAGGACTACATGACCCACTACGAAGCCAGGAGCGAGCTTGCCGAGACGCTCGCCATCCAGCAGGCCTTGCTCATGGCGGAAAGGACGGGCGCTCGGGTGGTGTTCGCTCACGTGAGCACGCCGGAGAACCTGTCGATCATCAGGCAGGCCAGAGCGAGGGGCGTGAAAGCGTACGCTGAGACGTGTCCGCATTACTTCTATCTGAGCACTGAGACTCTTCGGGCCAAGGGACCGTGGGTGAAGTTCGCTCCACCCGTGAAGCCGCCGGGGACCCAGGAGCGAATGTGGGATGCCATGGCACGCGGGCTCGTGGACATCATCTCTTCGGACCATTGTCCTTTTGAAAAAGAGAACAAGGAAAAGGGCCTCGATGACATGTGGGCGGGCGCGATGGGCATTCCCGGGGTGGAGACATCCTTGAGACTCATGCTGACCGGAGTGTTCGAAGGCAAGATCCACATGGGAACACTCATCTCGTGCATGAGCACGAATCCTGCACGCCTGTACGGGCTCTATCCGAGAAAAGGCAGCCTTGCTGTGGGCTCTGACGCTGACCTCGTGCTTGTAGACATGAATGCCTCGGAGACCCTCGCAAATGAGGACGTGAAATCGAAGTGCGGATGGACTCCGTACGAGGGCACTGTTGTACATGGAATCCCGCTTACCACGATAGTCAGGGGCAAGGTCGTAGTTCGGGATCGCGAGGTCATAGGCAAACCCGGCTTCGGCCGGTTTGTGCCACGCGGCAGCAGGTGGGGCACCATTGTGTGACTCCCGGGCTGCTCTCGTTAGAGTGCACCCGTCATGGGCCCGGGTCGAAGGGTACGGGCACAGCGTAGTGGTGACGGCAATCAGAAAGCACGTACGTGCGCCACGTAATCCTTGAGCGTGACGCGGGGTGTGGGCGCCAAGATTACTGTGAAGATCTATCTTCACAGTAATTTGTTTTTTCGCATCCCATATCGCGAGGAGCGCCTTCAGGCTGCTGTTTGTTGGGCCTGGTGGTGGTCGTCGAGGCCACCCTGCGCGCGGGCAGGCGGTTGCGCGCTTGGTGTATACTCATGCATCGGAGACTGGGAGCGGACGTCAAGTTTGCAGTGGAGGTGGATTACGAGAAGGAAATGGTGGCTTGCGTTACGAATTGATATACCAAAGGACAAACCTCATTTGATTCGCCTTGACGAGAAGTGCGGCTTGGGGGGATGAGGCCGGTGGCGAGACGGCTGTATCGCTCGAAGAGCGAGTGCGTGATCGGCGGCGTTGCAGGAGGGATCGCTGAGTATTTCGACATCGATCCGACGATAGTACGGATACTCTGGGTGCTGTTTGCACTAGCCGACGGCATAGGGATCCTGGCGTACATCATTGCGTGGATCGTGATCCCAGCGAATCCGCAGGCGGAACCGAGCGAGAGGTTCGAGAAGACCGAGGGTATCCGTCAAGAAGTGATAGACAAAGCCAAAGAGGTCGAGGCGAGACTCAAAGGGGAGACGCCTCCCCCTGCCGCTGCCCCGGTGGAACGGGCGGCCGCTGAAGGAAGCCGGGCGCGCCGTGACATGAGCGGTGCAAAGGTGCTGGGCATCGCGCTCGTATGCGTGGGCGGGCTGCTGCTTGCGCGCAATTTCTGTCCGTGGTTCGACTTCGGCGCGCTGTGGCCGGTCGTGCTCATCATCGCAGGCGCGATCCTGCTCGCAACCGGGCTCGGAGGGCGAGGGAGGTAGACCACGCCGCGAGCAGCGGGTTCTCCGAGCGCAAAGCCACTGCGGAGGCGGTTACAACATGTCGGCACTCGAATTGCGCCCTGACGAGCAGCGCGTGGAACGGGAATTGGACGCCCACTGGTTCGGACCGGCGCGGGCCGAATCCTCCGGCGGCGCACCAGACTTGATCACTGCCTCCTGGGAACGTTGCCGGGCGCTCGGCGTTGATCCCGAAGGGGGCATAAGCACCGTCATACTTCCGCCGGACGAGCTCGAGAAGAGAAGGACTGCGAGTTCGCGGCTTCTCAGGGTAGCCGAGCCTCTCATGTCCAGCCTCTATGAGGTCGTTGCGGGCTCGGGCCATGTCATAGTGCTCGTGGACTCCGACGGGTACGTGCTTTCCGCAACGGGCGACCCAAGCGTGCTGGAGTCGGCGCGTGCCGTGAACTTCGTGCCCGGGGTGCGGTGGACGGAGAGGCTGGTCGGCACAACCGCCATAGGCATCGCTCTTGCGAGCGGGCGTCCCGCCCAGGTCGCTGGCGAGGAGCACTTCTGCCGGGCTCATCGTGCGTGGACGTGTTCGGCTGCGCCCATAAGAGACCCGGCGGGAGGCGTCTTGGGGGCGCTGAACGTCTCAGGGCTCGGGACGAGGCCGCACCGGCACACGCTCGGAATGGTTGTAGCCACGGCGAGAGCCATTGAAAACCAGCTCGGGGTCGAGAAAGCCCTTGCCGACCTGGCGCTTGCTTCAAAGTACCAGGCCGCGATAGTCGAGCATATTTCCGACGGTCTTCTCACGGTTGACGCTGAGGGCCGCGTCACCTACATGAACTCGGCCGGCGGTAGGATACTCGGGGTCGACCACAAGGCGGTGGTGGGGCAACACGTCAGCGATATCGTGGATTTCCGCCCGGTCATTCTCAATGTAATCAAGACCGGCGAGGGATACATAGATCGCGAGTTCGTCGTGAATAGCAAGCGCGGTGCCTTGCACTTCATAAAGTCGGCTGTCCCCATTCGCGACGAGCACGGGCGTCTCACCGGGGTTGTGGACGTGTTCCGCGAGATCCGCAGGGTGCGCCGGCTCGTCCACTACATGGTCGGAGCCTTCGCCAACTTCACGTTCGACGACATAATCGGGGACGCTCCCGCTATGCGCGAGGCCAAGCGGCTTGCGGAGACGGCGGCAAAGACCTCCTCGAACGTGCTCATCCTGGGGGAGAGCGGCACAGGTAAGGAAATGTTCGCTCAAGCCATCCACAACGCGAGCGCGGTGAAGGATGGCCCGTTCGTGGCGATCAACTGCGCGGCGATACCCCGCGAGCTTGTGGAGAGCGAGCTCTTCGGGTACGAGAAAGGCGCCTTCACGGGGGCAAGGGCATCGGGGCACCCGGGCAAGTTCGAGCTGGCCTCAGGAGGGACGATCCTCCTGGATGAGATAGGCGAGATGTCCCTCGACGTGCAAGCTAAGCTCCTTCGCGTGCTGCAGGAGCGGCGGATCACGCGGGTGGGCGGGGACGTGGTCCTGCCGGTTGACGCCCGGGTCGTGGCTGCGAGCAACAGGGATCTCGCCCACGACGTGGCGGAGGGCAACTTTAGGCAGGATCTCTACTATCGTCTAAACGTGTTCACCATCACCGTGCCCCCGCTCAGAGAGAGGAAAAGCGATATCCCCATCCTCGTCCGGCATTTCCTCGAGAAGGTCGGGCGTAAGCTGGGGAAGGAGTCTGTGAAGGTCACCCCGCAGGCAATGAACATCCTCGTGGGACACGATTGGCCCGGCAACGTGCGCGAGCTTGAGAACGTCGTTGAGAGGACGCTTGCCGTCATATCGGGCGATACATTGGACGTTGAGCATTTACCTGGTTACCTGCGGGAACGTCACGGCGCACCGCAAGGCGCGCCGGATCAAGCTTCCGCGACGGCGGCCCTGGAGGTGTGGTCGCTTGCAGAGGCCGAGCGTCGCGCCGTGGAGGCAGCTCTCGCAGCCTACGGCGGGAACGTGTCCCGCGCAGCAAAGGCCCTCGGCATCAGCAGGAACACCTTATACTGTAAAATGAGGAAGTTCGGCATTTCCACCGGCGATTTGCCGGGCGCGATCGGCGGCGAAGCCACGGGTGTCGTCATTTAGGACAGTGTGCACAATTAGGACAGTCACTGGCCTCGTGATCGCACGTGAGCTATGGTGTGGTGTCCTGATTGTGAACACCATGTGAGGAGCGGGGGTAAACCCCGCTCCTCTTTGTCATGCGTCGACTCTGAGCTACGGCCCGCGGTTTGTACTGCGGCTGTGTGTCGGAGTGGTTGGCAAGGATCTTGCAAAGACCGTCAGATGAGCCGGGATGGACCGCGCATTCCCGGCGGACGAGAGCCGCTGACGGGAGGGAGCAAGTTGCCAGACCGCGACATTCTTATCCGGGTTTATACGACGATGGTGAGGATCAGGGCATTTGAGGAAAAGGTGGAGGAGCTTTTTCTTGCTGGGAAGATTCCTGGGTTCGTCCATTTGTACATCGGTGAGGAAGCGGTTGCCTCGGGCGTATGTGCCTCGCTTGAGCGCTCGGATTACATCGTGAGCACGCACAGGGGCCACGGGCACTGCATCGCGAAAGGCGCCAGCCCGCGGCGGATGATGGCGGAGATCCTGGGCAAGAGCACCGGCTATTGCAAGGGCAAGGGCGGAAGCATGCACATCGCCGACTTCTCCGTGGGGATGCTCGGTGCCAACGGCGTCGTGGGAGGAGGGTTCAACATCGCAGTCGGCGCTGCGCTTTCCGCGAAGATGAGGCGCACCAATCAGGTCGCGGTGTGCTTCTTCGGTGACGGCGCCTCGAACCGCGGCACGTTTCATGAAGCTCTCAACATGGCGAGCGTCTTCCATCTTCCGTGTGTCTTCGTCTGCGAGCATAACCAATACGCGTCGACGACGCCGGCGACGTATTCCCTGTCCGTGCGGGACGTGGCCGACCGCGCCGTCGGCTACGGGATCCCTGGCGTCACGGTTGATGGAAACGACGTGCTCGCGGTGTACGAGGCCGCGCGCGAGGCCATAGACCGCGCGCGGCGGGGAGGCGGTCCCACGCTCTTGGAAGCGAAAACCTACCGAATCAAGGGACACTTCGTCGGGGATCCAGAGAAATACCGCGACCGCTCCGAAGTCGAGGAGTGGAAGGCGAGGTGCCCGATCCTGCGCTTTGAGGACCGGCTGAGGGCTCAGGGCGTGCTCACCGAAGGTGAGATGGAGGCCATTAGAGCCGCTGCGCGCGAGGAGATCCTCGAGGCCGTGAGCTTCGCAGAGGAGAGCCCCTACCCTGACCCCGATGATGCGTTCTCTGACTTGTATGTGTTGGACACACAAGGGGAGGGGTGCGGGAGATGAGGGAGATAACGTTTTCGCAGGCGACGCTTGAGGCCATGAGCGAGGAGATGAGGCGCGATCCTACTGTGTTCGTCCTCGGCGAGGACATAGCCCGGCAGGGCGGAATCTTCGGCCAGTTCAAGGGCCTCCCGGCTGAGTTCGGATACGAGAGGGTGCTCGACACACCGATATCGGAGACAGCGATAGTAGGAGCTGCTGTCGGCGCGGCCCTTACCGGCATGAGGCCCGTGGCCGACATGCACTTCGCGGACTTCGTGACGTGCGCCATGGACGAGATCGCGAACCAGGCGGCAAAGATCCACTACATGTTCGGCGGACAAGCCCGGCTTCCCCTCGTCGTGAGGGCACCGGACGGAGTGGTGAAATCTGCGGCGGCGCAGCACTCGCAGAGCCTGGAGTCATGGTTCGTGCATGTGCCGGGCCTCAAGATCGTTATCCCATCCACCCCATACGATGCGAAGGGGCTGCTCAAGGCCGCGATAAGGGACGACAACCCCGTGCTCTATTTCGAGCACAAGGCCCTCTTCGCCATGAAGGGCCCGGTGCCTGAAGAGGAGTACATCGTTCCGATAGGTAAGGCGGACGTCAAGAGGCCCGGAAAGGACGTAACGTGCGTCACGTATTCCATCATGGTCCACCAAGCTCTCGACGCCGCCAAGGAACTCGCGAGAGACGGGATCGAGACGGAAGTGGTCGACCTACGCACCCTCGTCCCAATGGACATCGATACCGTCATTGAGTCAGTGAAAAAGACCAAGAAGGTGGTGGTGGCTCACGAGGCTTGCCGTCGCGGCGGGGCCGGAGCGGAGATCGCTGCGACCATTGCGGAAGCGGCGTTCGATTACCTTGATGCGCCAGTTGTACGGGTTGGGACCCTCGACGTACCCATACCGTTCAGCCCGCCTCTGGAGGCGCGCGTGGTGCCTCGAAAGAAAGAGATAGTGGAAGCCGTGCGCAGGATCGCATAGTGTCGAATCGTCCGGCGTTGAAGGTCGAAGATGGTGGACGCGGTTGATGTCACCTACCGGAGATCGTTTCGAAACAGTCGGAGACGAGGAGGTGATGCGCCCGGGAATGCCGGGTGCACGTCGATGAGAAAAGTTATCCTTGTTGGAGCGGTGATGCTGACCCTTTTGACGCTCGTCACAAGCGGGGCTGCGCTCGGGGCTGCGAAGCTGAAGGCCGAGTACAAGCTCACCACAAACGTGGCCAACGAGACTGCGTGGGGCAGGGGGGCCGTAAAGTTCGCCGAGCTCGCCAAGGAGTATACCGGCGGTGCCGTCAACATCAAGGTGTACCCCAATGCCGTCCTGGTGGGCGGCGACCAGATGCGCCAGGCGGAGATGGTGCAGAGCGGCGCCATCGATTTCATGCTCAACTCGACCATCAACATCTCGCCCATGATTGGTGAATTCAACGTGTTCGCGCTTCCGTTCCTTTTCCCGAGCTACGAAGCGGTGGACGCGGCGGTCAACTCACCAGCTAGCGAAAAGCTGTTCAAGGTCCTGGAGAAGTACAACATGGTCGGCCTGGGGTGGGGCGAGAACGGCTTCCGCGAGCTCACCAACAACGTGCGGCCCATTACCACGCCGGATGACCTGAAAGGGCTCAAGATCAGGGTAACCGTTCCCATATACGTCGATATTATGCGCGCCCTCGGGGCGAACCCGATCGCCATGAACTGGGGGGAGGTCTTCACTTCCCTGCAGCAACGGGTCATCGACGGGCAGGAAAACCCCGTGGTCGGGATCATCATTCCCACGAAGATCTACGAGGTTCAGAAGTACCTCACCAACTGGCACTACTCTTATGACGCACTCGTCCTAGCAGTGAACAAGAACGTCTGGGAGAGCTTCCCCGCGGACATTCAGCAGCAGCTTCGCAGGGCGGCTACTGACGCCATGAAGTGGCAGGTTGACATAAGCAGGCAAGGCCTCAAGGAAGGCAACGACTTCCTAAGGTCCAAGGGGATGGTCGTGACCGACCTCACTCCGCAGCAGCTCGCAGCCTTCCGTGAGAAGACCAAGTCTGTCTATGACAAGTGGGCTGAGAAGGTCGGCCCTGATATTGTGAAAGCGTTCGAGGATGCGATCGCAGGAGTGAAGTGAGAGAGCGTTCGTGTGCTTAGGTACTGACCGCGCGGGCCGCCCCATCCTGTTGGTTCGCCCGCTTAGGTGCTGGCAGACCATGGGTGCACATGGGGCGCCCGCGCGCGGCATGGAGGGGGAGGACGGTGCTGAAGTTTCTTGACAAGTTTGAGGAGTACACGTGCGCGGCTATGCTGCTCTTCATGGCGCTTCTTGCCTTCGTGAACGTCATCGTGAGGTATCTCACAACTATGTCCTTCGCGTTCTCCGAGGAGCTTCTCGTGAACCTGTTCGTGTGGATCACGATGCTCGGCGCAGCGATAGGCATGCGCAAAGGCGCGCACCTCAGCATGACAATGGTTGCAAACGCCTTGCCGAAGAATTACCAGAAGGTGATCGCTGTCATTTCGATGGTGTGCGGTACCGCGTTGTTCGCGCTGCTCTTCGTGCATGGGGTCAATCTCGTGGTTTCCGAGTACAGGTCTCAGATGACAACGTATTCAATGGGCCTGCCCATGTGGTGCTTCGGGCTTGCTGTGCCGGTCGGCAGCGTTCTCTTGGTCCTGAGGGTGATCCAGGCGGGCCTCAGCGAAATACGTGAGCTCGGCCGCAAGATGGCCGCATCCCCCGAGCCGCGGGCGAAGGCAGCTGGGAAGGCCTGATGGCGACAGGCGGCGACGGCACGGCAGGTTTTCGGGCGTTGCCGGGCGGGTGGGCCGGTGCGGCGCCTTCCTCAGTTGGACCGATGCGTGGGGCGTCACAGCGACGGCGGATGCGGTGTTGAGCTTTTGCCGGGAGAATCGTAAGGAACGGCGGGGGTGATGTTGTGGCAGGAGTTGATCCAGGGATTGTCCTCTTGGGATTGTTTGCCGTGCTCTTGGTGCTGAGGGTGCCGATTGCCGTATCGCTCGGCATCGCCGGCATGGTCGTGGTATACCTTAGCGGACTCGGGTCCGCGATGTTCGCGCCCGTGTTCTTCGCGAACATCTCCAAGTTCTCTCTCTTGGCGATCCCGTTCTTCATCCTGGCCGGGGTGATAATGGGAAAGGCCCAGATATCAGATAAGATAATCCGCTTGATCTCGCTCATCGTGGGTCCGATCAGAGGCGGCCTTGCGGTGGTCACGGTCATAACCGCGCTGTTCTGGGGCGCCGTATCCGGTTCGGGGCCCGCGACTGTCGCAGCGCTTGGCACGATCCTCATCCCTGGCATGGTGAAAGCAGGATACGATAGGGGTTTCGCTGCCGCGCTCATGTCGGCTGCATCCGGGCTCGCGATCATCATACCGCCGAGCATAGCGTTTATAGTATACGGCGTCATCACAGGGGCCTCGATAGGCAAGCTCTTCATCGCCGGCATAGTTCCGGGCATCGTGGTGGGCGTGTTCCTGATAATCGCGGCGTATATCATCTCCGTTGTGCGCGATTACAGGGGCGGCGCGTTCGGGAAACTAGCTGAGCTGTGGCGCGCCTTCAGGGAAGCGTTTTGGGGGCTCATCGCACCCGTCATAATCCTGGGCGGCATATACGGCGGCATCTTCACGCCCACCGAGGCGGCCGCGGTCGCCGTCGTGTACGGGCTGTTTGTGGGGTTCGTCATATACCGCACACTGACCTTTAAGGACCTATATGATCTCCTGGTTGAGTCCTGTGTGTCGTCCGCCGTAGTGATGCTGGTTGTCTCGCTTGCGGGGATCTTCGGATGGGCCATGACCACGCTTGGGGTGGTTGAGAAGGTGTCCGAGGCTGCGATCGCCATAAGCTCCAATCAGTATGTGGTGCTCTTCATCATCAACATCGTCCTCCTCATCGCGGGGATGCTCCTCGACGCCATATCGATTTACTACATACTCACGCCGCTCCTCATGCCCATCATGGCGCACTTCGGGTGGGACCCGATCTGGTTCGGCGTGCTCATGTGCGTGAACCTGGCGATCGGACAGGTTACCCCGCCCGTGGCTGTGAACCTGTATGTGGGCGCGAACATCGCGGGGATCTCGATGGACGAGATCTCACGCGCCGTCGTGCCGTTCGTGCTTGCGTCGATAGCGGCGCTCATCATCATTACGTATGTTCCCGCGCTCTCCACATGGCTTCCGAGCCTGCTCATGCACTAATGGGGTGCACGTGAGGGCACGCGACCAAGGAACAGAGGAACGACGGATGAGCGTCCCCCACCGGGGCGGCCGCCCACTCGGGTCCGGGGACCGGCCCGGCGCCTGGGCGCCCCGAGCGGGAGGGACGGCGGCCGAGACCGCACAGGAGGAAGGGTATATGGTACAGGATATCGTAATGCCCAAACTCGGGCTAACCATGAGCGAGGGGACTCTCGCCAGGTGGATAGTGCCAAAGGGTGAACCCTACAAGAAGGGAGATCCGCTTTTCGAGGCGGTGACCGACAAGATCAGCTTCACCGTCGAGGCTGCAACGGACGGCACCATCATCGAGATCGTCGTGAACGAGGGTGAGACGGTCCCCGTCGGCGCGGTGGTGGCACGGGCAGAAGTTGTGGGTGAGGGTCTCGTCGGGCCAGGGCGAGCCGGTAGCGGCTCCGTGCCGACCACGGGCCCGAGCCCGGGCGCGGAGCAGCACGCGCCGGAAGGGCCCGGGCGCGCTGTGGACACGGAGAGCCACCAGCAGGGCCCCGCGACGCCGGCCACGGCCGAGGCTGAGATCGTTCGCGCTTCACCGGCAGCGAAGAAGCTGGCGAGAGAGCACAACATCGATCTCGCAAAAGTCCCGGGCACGGGGCCGGGCGGGCGTGTGGTCGAAGGAGACGTGCGCGCGTTCCTTGACAGAATGCTTGCAGCGGCTGCGGACGTGATCGCCCAGGCGACCGGGGCACGGGGCGCCGAAGAAGCTCACGCCGGTCAGACGGAGGTCGCCCCTCCCTCCGGAAAGGCCGTCACGTACACGCCCATCGCGAGGATTTCAGCTGAGCGGACCAGCAAGAGTTTTCGGACGGCGCCTCACTTCTACATATCCATGGACGTTGACGCCACGGCACTCTCTGCATTCAGAGAGAAGGCTTTCGGGGACGCGTCGAGTGACGAGACGGGGCAGCCTTTCCGGCCTTCCATCAACGACATCATCATAAAGGCCGTGGCGATGGCCCTCACCGAGCACCCGTACGCCAACGCCTCGGCAGCTGATGACGGGATCACTGTTTACGAGGAGATCAATGTCGGGGTTGCAGTCGCCACGGATCAGGGCCTCGTGGTTCCCGTGGTCCACGGCGCTGACAGGAAGACGCTCCTGGAGATCGCCCGGGAGACGAGGAGGCTTGCGAGCCGCGCCAGGGCTGGCCAGCTCGAGCCGCGTGACGTCTCGGGGGGCACGTTCACCGTGTCGAACCTCGGCATGTTCGGCGTGGATGAGCTGTGTGCGGTGATCAATCCGCCGCAGGCGGCCATCCTTGGGGTCGGCGCTGTCCGGCAGGTTCCTGTCGTGAAGGAAGGGACCGTGGTTCCGGGCATGGTCATGAGGCTGACCCTTTCGGCCGATCACCGCGTGCTCGATGGTGCCAGCGCCGCGAAGTTCCTGGGGCGGGTCAGGGGCATCCTGGAGTCGCTCCAGCCGGGCGGCACCGGTGGCGTGTTGGGCTGAGTGGGCTGAGTGGACCGCAACAAGATGAGGGAGCTTCCTCCTCCCCACCGTGATCGTTTCATCCCAGGGCCATCGGGCAGATGCCGATAGCCCTGGGATTTTCGCGCCTGAGGTAGGAATGTCCTGTTTCGTGTAGAATTAGTAGACCCGCGGTTTCGTGCCGCGGGGCGCTATATGTCTCGCAGCACGGCCGTGTGCGTGGGCGACGAGGTAAGTGCGGGGGCTTGTCACGTGACGACAACAACTAGGAGCGGCACGCGACGGGGTACGGTGTCACAACCCCTCATCGCCTTCTTGGGGAGTCGAGGGTCGCCGATGCCGGCACGCAAAACCATCGCCGTGCCCGGCAAAACTGGTAAGTACTGGCGAAGTTCAGCGGTCCCGTGGGGACGTACTTAGCACAGTCTGGATAATGCAGGGGGTTGGCGGGTTGCGGGTCAAGGTTATCGTGAATCCCATGGCCGGGCGGGGCCGGGCGGTTAGGGCGATTCCCACCATCTGCCGTACACTAGAGAAGGGCGGGGCGGATTACGACGTTTACGTAACCAAGGGCCCGGGAGATGCCATAGCGGCCGCAAGGAGAGGCGTTGAAGAGGGGTACGACGTCATCGCGGCGGCAGGGGGTGACGGCACGACAAACGAGGTCGCTAACGGCCTCGCCGGATGCGAGGCGGCGCTTGCGGTCATCCCGTGCGGCAGCGGGAACGACATGGCGATAAGCCTCGGCATTCCCAAGGATGTGGAGAGCGCATGCCGAGTCCTCCTGAGCGGCAAGACGCGCAACCGCGACCTCGGGCGCGTAATCGACAGGTATTTCGTCAACGCTGTCGGGGTAGGCTTCGACGCCACGGTGGCGAGGGTTGCCAGCAACGACCTACGGTGGCTTCCCGTGCGCGGGGCACCGCTGTATGTGATCGCTGTCCTGAAGACGCTGGCCGACTACAAGGCATCCGAGATGGTGTTGACCGTTGACGAGAAGGTCATGACAGTGCGGCCACTCCTAGTGGCCGTCGGAATCGGCAAGACATACGCGGGGGGCATGAAGATCGTCCCTGATGCGTTGCCTGACGACGGCCTTTACGACATATGTGTCGTGGAATCTATGGGGAGCCTCGAGGCTTTGTACCATCTTCCGAAGGTGTTCACAGGGTCTCACACCAAGCTGCGGCAAGCTACGATGCTGCGAGGACGGTACGTGTCGATCCGCTCCTCGGCTCCCGTGTCGCTTCACATGGATGGCGAGGTATTCGTGACGGATTTGATGGAGTTCACTCTTATTCCTGGGGGACTCCGGGCAATATACCCATGAGTGTTATGAGTAAGGCTGTTGCGCTGATATCTCTGGGATGCGCGAAGAACCTGGTGGACTCCGAGGTCATGGCCGGTGTGCTGGCCGGGGCGGGCTATCGGATGGTATCTTCTCCTGAGGATGCTGACGCGATCGTGGTGAACACGTGTGCTTTCATCGACGAGGCTCAGCAGGAGGCGGTCGACACAATACTCGAGCTCGCTCGGTACAAGAAGTCGGGGCGCTGTCAAGCCCTCGTGGTCACGGGGTGTCTCGCCCAGAGGTCTGCGTCGGAGCTTCTCGCAGAGGTCCCTGAGATCGACGCCGTGGTGGGCACCGGAGACTTCCCTCACATTGCGAACGTGGTCGGCCGGGTTCTCTCGGGTGAGCGGGTGCACCTGGTCGGGACCCCGTGCTACCTTTACGACGAGAATGCTCCGCGGATCCTGTCAACCCCGCCTTACATGGCCTACGTCAAAATCGCGGAAGGGTGCAGCAACCGATGCTCGTACTGCGTGATTCCGGAGCTTCGTGGGCCTTACCGGTCTCGGCCCCTGGAGTCAGTCGTGAGCGAGGTGCGTGCGCTCGCACGCGCGGGAGTCAAAGAGCTCATTCTCATTGCGCAAGACACCACCAGGTATGGCGAGGACATTTATGGGCATCCCTCCCTTGCGGAATTGCTTCGGGAGGTCTGCGAGGTTGAGGGCCCGCGGTGGGTCAGAGTGCTCTACATGTATCCTTCCAGGGTGACGCAAGAACTCATCGAGGTCATGGCGACCGAGCCAAAGATATGCAAGTACGTTGACTTGCCGCTCCAGCACGCCGACGATGAGATCCTGAAGGCCATGAATCGCATAGGGAGCTCTGAGGACGCGCGCGAGATCATCGCGGCGTTCAGACGGGCGATGCCTGACGTTACCATCAGGAGCACCTTCATTGTCGGGTTCCCGGGCGAGACCGACGAGAAGTTCGAACGGCTCCTCGAGTTTCTGAAGGAGGTCCGCCTCGACAGAGTCGGGGTCTTTGCGTACTCGCCGCAGCCAGGCACACCAGCGGCGAAGCTGCGTGGTCGGGTCCCGTCTCGAGTCAAGGAAAGACGGCGGCGCGAGGCCATGGAGGTTCAGCGGGCGATCTCTCGTCAGAAAAACGAGGCCAGGGTCGGGAGGGTATTCGATGTCCTCATCGAGGGGCGCTCAGAGGAGAGCGAGCTCGTCACGGTGGGCCGTTCAGAGGCAGAGGCACCCGAGATAGACGGCCTGATCTACATTGGGAACGAGCACCCAATGCCCGGGGAGTTTAGACGTGTGAAGATAGTGGAAGCAGGCGACTACGACCTTGTGGGCGAGATCTTGCCGATGGGCCCCAGCTTAGAAGGAAATAGGCAGGCGCCGTAGAAGAAAAACTAAAGGTCGCGGAGCGAGCAGGCTCGAAAGCATCGCAGGCGCTGACTCACGAGCACGGGTGTGTGTGGTGCCCACATGTCCGGGCAGCACGCGCCGCGCGGGTCGCGAGCGGCGCGATAAGCATACGCATTCAGTCTGCACGGTTGCGGGCTCGTCGTGGTCTCGTGCCGCAGAGCCCACCGTGAGTACTTATGGCGCCACAAGTTTTCGTCCCCTTTCTTGACGGCGCTGTGGTCGCCGGTGCTTGCACGAGGGGGCGTGGAGAATTCGGCTGTCTTAAGCGCCGAATTCGAACGAGGCGTGCCGCAAGCGCGCCGTCCCCGGAGGACAAGGCCGATAGCCTTAGGCAGGACCGCCGACCGCCCCGCCGAAAGTAGCGCGAACTCTTGGCGACATCGTTAGATGTCCTGCGCGTGCGACCATTGCATATTCTAGCAGGCAAGGTGCTTCTGGTAAGGAGAACGAGCCGTAGAGACCCGAAGAGAGGAGAGGAGTGCATGATGAGCGGGGAAACGAGGTCTAGAAGCCCTTACGAGATGGCTCTCCAGCAGTACGACGCCGTAGCGGAGAGACTCGATATCGATCCGGGCATACGCGAGCTCCTGCGCCACCCCGAGACAGCCCTCGAAGTGGCGTTCCCTGTGAGAATGGACGACGGCAGCATCAAAGTGATGAAGGGGTACCGGGTTATCCACAGCACGGCGAGAGGCCCGGGGAAAGGCGGCATAAGGTACCACCCTGCGGTGACTCTCGACGAGGTCAAGGCGCTCGCTATGTGGATGACCTGGAAGTGCGCGGTGGTTGGCATTCCGTTCGGCGGAGCCAAGGGCGGCGTGGTGTGCAACCCCAAAGAGATGTCCGGGGGCGAGATCGAGCGTTTGACGAGGCGCTTCACTACTGAGATAAGCGGCCTCATAGGGCCATATACCGACATTCCGGCGCCGGACGTGTATACGAACGCCCAGGTAATGGCGTGGATCATGGACACGTACAGCACCCAGAAGGGTCAGTTCGTGCCAGGCGTCGTGACCGGCAAGCCCATCCCACTGGGCGGGTCGCTGGGCCGCAATGAGGCCACTGCGAGAGGGTGCGTGTTCGTCATACGGCGGGCTGCCAAGCATCTGGGGATGCCCATGGACCGGCTCAGGGTCGCGATCCAGGGTTACGGCAACGCGGGCTCCGTGGCCGCGTCTCTTCTTCACGCAGACGGCTGCAAGATCGTCGCAGCATCGGATTCCAAGGGCGGAGTGTACTGCGAGAAGGGGCTCGACCCCGACAAGGTCCTCGCCCACAAGAAGCTCACAGGATCGGTGGTGGGAGCCGAGGGGACCGAGCCAATCTCCAACGCCGACCTTCTCGAGCTTGATTGCGACGTGCTTGTGCCGGCGGCCCTCGAGAACCAGATAACCGCGGAGAATGCGCCTCGGGTCCGCGCGAAGGTCGTGGCCGAGGCGGCCAACGGTCCAACGACTCCAGAGGCTGATGACATCCTTTTCGACAAGGGCGTCATGGTGATACCCGACATCCTGGCGAACGCGGGCGGCGTGACGGTGTCGTACTTCGAGTGGGTGCAGAACCTCATGGTTTACTATTGGACGGAAGACGAAGTCAACAAGAAGCTTGAAGACATCATGAATCGCAGCTTCGACGCTGTGTTCGACATGGCTCAGAAGAAGAAGGTCCACATGAGGAGCGCGGCCTATATGCTTGCGATCTCAAGGGTCGCGGAGGCCGCGAAGCTGAGAGGGATCTATCCGTGAAGCTCATGGAGCCGACCCGACCGTTTCTCGGGGCGGCCGCGGGTGTCCCGTGACGCTCTCGTTTGCGGCCGGTGCTGGCTTGCGCGTAACCTTGGCCCGCCTCACCCGGCGGCAGGGTGGGGCGGGTTTTTGTGCGCCGTCTCAATGCAGGGTGTAAATGGGGGCAATTCCCCGGACTGGGAAGGAAGAGCGGGGGCGGACGTAGAATCCATAATATTCGGGATGTGGCTGGCGCGACCGGACCATCCCGTGGGGATTCTCGCGTCGTTCCGTTATCCCCGCTTGAAGGGAGGGATGTGGTGCGCGGTCTCCCTTTAAAGTAGCGTTCGTGTAGTTCCCTGAATGCGAAAGGAGGCATTTCGGGTATGTCCAAGAGAACCACCTGGATCGTGGTAGTGGCGGTCATCGTGGTGCTCGCCGCGGTTTATCTTGGGGTGCGCGGTCTTCCCACAGCAAAGAAGGCCGAAGAAGCCCAGCAGGCCTTCAAGGCCGGTATGGTGACTGACATCGGAGGGCTCGGAGACCAGTCGTTCAACGACGCGGCTTATCGGGGTCTGCAGAAAGCCAAAGACGAGCTGGGCGCGGAGATAAACGTGGTGGAGTCCAAGAAGATGGACGACTATGAGCCCAACCTTCGCAGCCTCGCCGATCAGAAGTATGACATAACATGGGCCATCGGCTTTCTCATGACAGACGCCCTGAACAACGTGGCCCCACAGTACCCCGATCTGAAGTTCGGCATAATCGACAGCGTTGTGGAACAGCCAAACGTAGCGTCCGTCACCTTCAAGGAACAAGAGGGGTCCTACCTCCTCGGGATTATCGCCGCCAGCATGACGAAGACGGGAACCGTCGGATTTGTGGGCGGCATGGATTCACCTGTCATAGAGAGGTTTGAGGTTGGTTACCTGGCAGGGGTGCGCAGCGTGAATCCCAACGTGAAGGTGCTCATAGGCTACACCGGCAAGTTCGACGACCCGGCCAAGGGCAAGGAGGTTGCCCTTGCGCAGTTCAGCCAGGGAGCTGACATTGTGTACCACGCGTCCGGCGCCTGCGGCATAGGCGTCATCGAAGCTGCGAAAGAGAAGGGCCCGGGATTCTGGGCCATGGGCGTGGACTCCTGTCAGCACCACTTGGCTCCCGACAACGTCCTGTCGTGCATGATGAAGCGGGTGGACGTAGCGGTGTATGACGTGTCGTCGAAGGTGAAGGACGGCACGTTCGAGGCTACCCACTATGAGTACGGCCTCAAAGAGGACGGGGTCGGTCCATGCGACGAGACTTCCAAGCACGTCCCGCAGGAAGTCCTGGACAAGGTCAACGCCTACAAAGAGAAGATCGTCTCCGGCGAGCTCGTGATCCCGGGCACCAGGGCTGAGCTCGAGACGTTCACCCCGCCAGCCATTTGAGCGACGCCGCTACAAGGGCGACGATGGTGACAAGAGACGTGGAAGAGTGATTTGGCCCCAAAGGGGCGGGCTAGCTAGGCAGGAAGGCGCCAGGTGCCGCGTGTACAGGAGGCATCTGGCGCCTTCGGAGAGGGGGGTATGTTCGCTGTCAACGCGAGACGAGGCTCCCGTGGTTGAAATGCGGGGGATCACCGTGACGTTCCCGGGGGTCGTCGCAAACGACAACGTCAGCATCGACGTGTATCCAGGTGAGATCCTGGCGCTTCTCGGCGAGAACGGCGCCGGGAAGACTACCCTGATGAACGTCCTTTATGGTCTCTATAAGCCCGATCGCGGCGAGATCCGCGTGCGCGGCAAGCCGGTGGTCATCCGGGACCCGAATGACGCTATCGCGCTTGGCCTCGGCATGGTACACCAGCATTTCATGCTCATACCGCCCTTCACAGTGGCCGAGAACATAGTGCTCGGGACCGAGCCGGTGGGCGCGGGCGGCGTCCTCAACAAGGCCCGAGCAGTGAAGGACGTGAAGGAGCTCTCGGCCAGGTACGGGCTCGCGGTTGACCCGGAGGCCCGCATCGAGCACATATCCGTCGGGATGCAGCAGCGCGTGGAGATTCTCAAGGCTCTGTACCGGGGCGCCGAGGTCCTGATCCTTGATGAGCCCACGGCAGTGCTGACTCCGCAAGAGGTCGAAGAGCTCGCCGGGATCATGCGCAACCTGGCAGGCCAGGGCAAGTCGATCATCTTCATAACCCACAAGCTCAAGGAGGTCATGGCGATAAGCGACAGGGTGGCCGTGCTCCGGAGGGGCAGGGTCGTAGGCACTGTTCCCACGCGCGAGACCACGCCCGAAGACCTCGCACGGATGATGGTGGGTCGCGAGGTAGTCCTTTCGGTGGAAAAACGGCCGGCAACGGTCGGGGATGTCGTCCTCAAGGTCGAGGACATCCACGTGAAGAGCGGGCGGGGCCTGCCTGCTTTGAAGGGAGTCTCCTTTGAAGTGAGGGCGGGCGAGATCGTGGGCGTTGCCGGCATAGAGGGGAACGGTCAGAGTGAGCTGGTGGAGGCGCTGACCGGGCTTCGCAGGGTTAGCGCCGGCCGCATCTTGGTCGGCGGCGCGGACATCACCAACAAGTCTCCCCGCGAGGTTATTTCGCACGGTGTCGGACACATTCCTGAGGACCGCCAGCGTCGCGGCCTGATCCTCTCCTTCTCGGTGGCGGAGAACTTCATCCTCGAGAGATACCACAAGCCTCCGTTCGCGCGGGGCATCAATCTGGACCTGCAGGCTGTCAAGGATTACGCGCGCAGGCTTGTCTCGGAGTTCGATGTCAGGACCCCAAGCGAAACCGTGCGCGTCGGAGCTCTCTCCGGTGGCAACCAACAGAAAGTGGTGGTGGCCCGGGAGCTTTCTTTGGAACCGCGGCTCCTCATCGCGTCACAGCCGACGAGAGGTCTCGACGTCGGGGCGATAGAGTTTGTACACAAGAGGCTCGTGTCCCAGCGTGACGCGGGCAAGGCGATTCTCCTCGTGTCACTGGATCTTGAGGAGATCATGTCGCTCTCCGACAGGATCCTCGTGCTGTACGAGGGACGCATAGTGGGCAGCATGAAGGCCGAGGAGGCTACAGAGGAGGAGATAGGTTTCTTGATGGCCGGCGGTCGCCACGGGCGCGGTTCCGGGATGGAGGCAGAAGGTGAGACAGGAGTGGGAGGTGAGCGCGGTGCCGGTGCCGGAGCAGGAAATGAGCCGGGGGAAACCGTCCACGCGGCGGCGTACCTTTCTGCAACATGAGGAATCAAGGGAGCTTTTGATCCCGCTGGTGGCGGTAGTGCTCGCGCTCGCGCTCGGGGCGGTTCTCGTGAGGCTGGGCGGCAAGAGCCCCGTGGCCGCGTACAGTGCTCTCGTCCGCGGAGCGTTCGGAGGCATCGGGAACATCGCGGAGACTCTCATCAATATCACGCCCCTCATCTTCACCGGGCTCTCGGTGGCGTTTTCCTTCAGGTGCGGGCTCTTCAATATCGGTGCCGAGGGGCAGCTCATCATGGGACAGGTGGCCTCAGCCTGGGCGGGTTTCGCCCTTTCCGGCCTGCCGGCCTTCATCCACATGCCCCTCGCCCTCGGAGCTGGAGTGGCCGCAGGTGCGGCGTGGGCGGCGCTTCCCGGGTACCTCAAGGCGAGGCTGGGCGTTCATGAGGTAATCAACACGATAATGATGAACTACATCGCGCTGTACCTTAGTCACTACCTCGTGATCGGGCCGCTCAAGGCGCCCGGTCCTCTCCCTGTCACGCCGACGATCGCGCCTGGCGCCCGGCTCTGGAGGTTTCTTCCGCCGACCAGGCTCCACCTGGGGATCATCGTGGCGCTCGGCGCCGTGTGGCTTGTGTATTACATCCTGTTCAGGACCACCCTCGGGTACGAGATCCGGGCCGTCGGCCAGAACCCGGAGGCCGCACGCTACGGCGGGATCAGCGTTCGCAAGAGCATTTTGGTCGCCATGATAATAAGCGGCGGGCTCGCAGGGGCGGCGGGCGCCATCCAGGTGCTCGGCCTTCAGTACAAGTTCCTCGACGTGTTCAGTTTTACGGGGTACGGGTTCGACGGCATAGCCGTGGCGCTGCTCGGTAGGAATCACCCCCTGGGCGTTCTTGTCGCAGCGTGCCTCTTCGGGACGCTCGCTAGGGGAGCGATCCTCATGCAGAGCATAGCGAAGATACCGAAAGAGGTCATCGGCATCGTGCAGGCGACCATCGTCCTGTTCGTGGCGGCGGACGAGATAATAAGGCGCCTTGTGGCGCCCAGGCGGAAGGCCAGGGTCGCAACGGTTGCGGGGGCGGCTCCGGGCGATGCGGAAGGGGGAGACGGCGATGCTACATAGGCTTGCGGACGTCACCGTGTACATAGCGCTTGTAGTGTCTACGCTGCGGATGGCGACGCCGCTCATTCTGGCCTCTCTTGGAGGGGTGTTCTCAGAAAGGTCGGGTGTGGTGAACATCGCTCTCGAGGGCATTATGCTCGTTGCAGCCTTCATGGCGATGCTCGTCTCCTACTTCACCGGAATGCCGTGGCTCGGCGTGCTTGGCGGGGTGATGGCGGGTGTTGGCGTCGCGGCGATACACGCCGTCGTGTCCATAAAGTACAGGGCCGATCAGGTCGTGAGCGGAACTGCGATAAACATCTTCGCGCTTGGGTTCACCGGGTTCATGCTCCGGAGCGTGTTTCAGCACGCGGGCCAATCGCCGCCCGTGCCCAAGGTGGCGGACTGGACCATCCCGCTTCTAGAGAAGGTCCCGGTCCTTGGGGCGATGATAGGGAAGCACACGCCTTTCGTGTACATCGCGCTTCTCGCCGTCCCACTGTCCCATTTCGTGCTTTTCAGGACCGCGCTCGGCCTGCGGATCAGGGCTGTCGGGGAGCACCCACGCGCCGCCGAGACCGTCGGGATAAACGTGTTCAAAATCAGGTACCTGTGCGTTCTTGCAAGCGGCGTGCTTGCGGGGCTGGGCGGCGCATCGCTGTCCGTCGGCTTCCTGAGCCAGTTCCAGGAGAACATGACGGGCGGAAGAGGGTTCATCGCCCTTGCTGCGATGATATTCGGGAAGTGGACCCCGTACGGGGCGCTCGCGGCATGCCTTCTCTTCGGGTTTGCTGACGCGCTCCAGATCCTCTCGCAGACCCTGGGCATCATGGTGATCCCGAGGGAGTTCCTGCTGATGGCGCCGTACATCTTGACCATGGCCGCTCTCGCCGGGGTCATCGGAAAAGCGGTGGCGCCGGCCGCGGACGGCGTTCCATACGAGCGTCAGGGATGAACGCCCATTCCCGCCGGATGCGGGCATGAGAGCAGGTGAGGGCGTAGCTAGTGGGCCGGAAGGCGGTGTGCCTCCCGGCCTTGTTCTGTGATGGCATGAATTGGCAGGCACGTCGTGCATGGAAAACCGGGTGCTTTGTGGCATGCAGGGAGGAAGTTTGGAAGTTCGTGTAGAAACAGGACTCAATGAGCATGTGATCCATGGCTGATTGGAGGAGCAAGATATGGTTGATGTTCTCATCAAAGGCGGACCGGTGATGATACCCCTCCTTCTCTGCTCAGTTCTGGCTCTTGCGGTAGCGTTCGAACGCATACTATACCTGCTCAGGACATCACAGGATCCCGAACGAGCCTTGCGACTCATCTCGGTTGCTGTCGACCGTGACCGCATGGCTGAGGCCGTGGCAGCTGTGCAGCAGCTACGCGGTCAAATCGGAGCGCTCGCCACCGCGGCGCTTACCAACGCCAACCGTCCCAAGGCCGAGCTCGAGGCAGAAGTGAAGGCGGCCGGCGAACGTGAGGCGTTTCTCCTGGAGAACCATCTTCCCGTGCTAGACATGGTGGTAACGGTGGCCCCGCTCCTGGGGCTGCTCGGCACCGTGACGGGGCTTATCAAGAACTTCCGAATCCTTTCTTCAAGTCCCCAGGTACTCGAACCGTGGGCACTGGCGGCCGGCATAGCCGAGGCCCTCATCACGACCGCGGCGGGGCTCATCATCGCGGTCCCTGCGTTTATCCTCCATGTGTACATCACAGGGCTCATAGACAGGAGACTTGTCGAAATGGGCGAGTTCGGGTCGAGCCTTGTGAACCTCCTTGCTGAAAGGGTGAGCGAGGGTGAACTTTCGCAGAAACAATCGTAAGAGGCCTCGGGTTGAGCTCGTCCCCATGGTGGACGTGATGACCTTTCTCATCTCGTTCTTCATGTTGTTCACCACGTTCCGAACGAACCCCATGGGTCTTTCCGTAAAACTCCCGAGGGCCGCCACCGCGACGCCGCAGGACTCCGCAGCGATCGTGGTGGTCATAGACAGGGCAGGCGACGTGTATTTGAATAACCGCCGAGTCGCTATGGAGGGGTTGCGGGCAGACATCGAGAAGAGCGTGCAGGCGAACCCCAATCAGCTTGTGATAATCAGGGCTGATAGCTCAACAAGGTATTCCAAGCTCGTGGAGGTCATGGACGCCGCAAGGCTTGCGGGGGCGACGCGGCTCGCCCTTGCCGCTGACAAACAGACGGCGGCGAAGTAGCACCGGGGAGCGGTGGGTGGTGCGACCGGTCTCCGGAGAAAGGACGGTGGCGTAGATGGAGCATGACAGCGGAAGATCGAGGATGGGATTTGCGATCCTGGCTTCGCTCTTGGTCCACGCTGCCGTGATATTCCTGGTACCGGTGGCGAGCCTGAACCAAGTTGTGATCTACCCAGTGGAGTTCGGCGAGATCGAGCAGGCATTCGAGGCTCCGAGGGCGGGAAGCCCCGATGGCGACGCGTCCGTGGCTGTTCAGCCCGAGGCGCAACAGCCTTCCGAGCCCGCAAGCGGCGCAGGGACGGAGACGCAAGTGACGGTGAAGCCCTCGGCCAAACCGGCGCCGAGGCCGGCGTCCGCACCTAAACCCAAGCAAGCGGTCCAGCCCAAGCCGGGCTCCGCATCCGGGGCGCCAGCAAAGCCGGCGCAAGCGCCCGCGCCGGTCCGAACAGGTGCTGCTCAAACGAAGCAAGCGGCTGCAGGCTCGACCGGAAGCCAGCCTGTTCCGAGTGAACAGGTCCCCGCGGTTTCTTCGAAGCCCGCGATCACGAGTGCCGGTGCCACCGGGGCGGCCGCGGGCGCCAGTGAGAACGTTCTTACCGGGAAGTCCGACGAGGTCGTGCCGGTCCCCGCGGCCACGCCGTCTGCATCGGCTGGTGCGGGCGTTTCTGCGAGTAATGCCGTGCCTACGACGGCGGCGGCAGGCACGAACGCCGGGGAGTCCGCGAGAGGTGAGGAGGCAGGGGGATCGACGACAGCGGGGGGCGCGACTGCTGAAGGAACAGGCGGTTCAGATGCGGGCGGTGGGCCCGCGACGCCTGCGAAACCCAAGGGGGAGGAGTTCGGCACGGGGCGTTCGTTGGTCCTATCGGGCGTTCCGCCGGTCTATCCGAAGGACGCCCAGAACGAAGGGGCAGAGGGTTCAGTGCAGCTGTCCGTGTCGGTTGACGCGCTCGGCAACGCGACCAAGATCGCGGTGACAGTGGGATCCGGGGACGCTCGCCTTGACGACGCGGCCATTCGCGCGATATCGAGGGGCTGGCGATTCCAAGCCATCGGGTGGCCGTATGAATTGGCGGTCCGGGTGACGTTCCGGAAGACGACAGTAGAGATTGCCTTCGGGGGCGTTAGAGTTCTCGGGGACTGAGCATGGGAGGGCTACGAAGTGACCTGTTGGAAGGCCGGGCGGGGTAGGCTTCGGCGATGCGCGTATCTCCTCGCGTCTGCTGTGGTAGCCGCGGCCTGTGCGTGGTTCTTCTCCGCGCCAGGGGGCGCGGCGCTGCACGCCGAGGAGGAGGGCCGCAGTGCGAGTCCCAACTTAGTTGAGGTGAGCAACCAGTACATAAAGGTGTTCGTCAACGCGACCGACGACGGCACCGGGAGGTTCGCCGTGGATTCCACGGGTGGTGATCCGCTCAACCCGGCGGACGACAACAAGCCTCTCATATACGGCCGACCGTGCCCGTGGACCTCGTACACGACCGTGAAGGTGGACGGCGTGGACTACGTTTTCGGCGGAAAGACGGAGCGGCGTGCGGGCAGGGAGGGATACTACGGCACAAAGGTGCTTGGGCCGACGCTTTCCGGCGGAAACATCATCGCCGCCTGGAACTTCGGCGACATCGAGGTTTCTCAGGTGCTTTCGATCGTGAGGAGCACTACCACCGGGCTCTTCGACACGGCTAAGATCACATACATTGTCTCGAATCATGGTTTGACCCCGCACAACGTCGGGCTGCGCGTCATGCTAGACACTATGCTGGGGGCGAACGACGGCGCCCCGTTTCGTGTCAAGGACAAGGCCGTTGTCTCCGACACCGTGTTCGGACCCAACGACATGCCTCATTTCTGGCAGGCGTTCGATTCGCTCTCAAGCCCGTCCGTCACAAGCCAGGGAACCGTGGCAGGACCCGAGGTAACCCCGCCAGATCGCGTGGTCTTCACCAACTGGGGAAGTCTTGCTGACGGGGTGTGGGACTCGGACTTCTCGCCAGGCCGCGATTTCACGAGGAGCGGCGAGTACGAGCTCGACAGTGCCATCGCTCTGTTCTGGGACCCTGTGCCACTGGCTCCAGGTGACTCGAAGGAATACACCACGCTGTACGGGATGGGCGGCATCAGCATTGCGCCCGGTGTGCTTTCGGTGGGCGTGACATCGCCAGCGGAGGTTACATGCGCAAAGGACAGGCCGATCACCTTCCCTGTGGTCGCTTATGTAGAAAACTCTGGCCCCACCGTAGCCTTGGGCGTGCGCATAACCATTGCGCTTCCATCCGGGCTCCGGCTAGCTCCTGGGGAAAAGAGCGGGCGCGTCCTCGGGAACCTGGAGCCTGGCGAGACAGCGCAGGCAGCGTGGGACCTGACCCCTGACGTCGTGGACCAGGCCGAGCTCGAGTATTCGGTGGTGGTGGAGGCTGAGAACGCCGAGCCCAACCGAGTGGCGCGCTCGGTGAGGGTTCTCGCGCCTCCAAACCTTCTCGTGCGAGTGGAAGCGCCCCCCGGCTTCGAGGTGAAGGATGACGCATTCGATCCCTATCCTCTCGGGGTGAAGGCGGTCATTGAAAACGTGGGCGGGGCTCCCGCCTACGGGGTCAAGGCCACGCTCACGCTTGGACAAGGGGTCAAGCTTGCCCAGCGCGAGACGGCGTCGAGATTCCCCGGAACGCTCGCTCCCGGCGAAACGTTCGGAGTGCTTTGGCAGATAGTCCCGTCGGGAGGCGCGGGGGATTCCGACTATGTGGTGAAGGTCGAGTCGCGCAGCACCGATGAGAGATTCGCCACGGGGACCGTGCGCGTCCCCAAGCTACCCTCGAGGGTTATGGTGAACGTGCCGGCTGCCTCGCTCTCTGCGGGCGACTTCTTTACCGTCGACGTGGTCGCGAGGAACGTTCCAGGGCTCATGGAATCGCAATTCGACGTGCGGTTCGATCCCGCTGTGCTCGAGGCAGTTTTCGTGTCGAGAGGGACGGCTTTCGTGGAGGACAACGGGATGGCCTTCTGGAGGGAGGGGGTGATCGACAACTCGAAGGGCGTTGTGAAAGGCATCCTGGGTCGGTTCACGAAGGCGCGGGACGTGACGGGCGTTCTCGCGACTGTGAGCTTTCGGGCGAAAGCGCCGGGCACCTCCCGCGTCTGGCTCGAGAACACGTCCCTTGTGGGCGACGACGGAGTGCCCGTCCCAGGGTCCATCGAAAGCGCCTCCGTGACGGTCAAATAGCGAGGACGACCGTGAAATGAGATAGATGTCAGCTGAACGGAGCGGGCCCTGCCCGTGCTGGGGGGAGTGTTATGACTAGGAGAAGGCTTCTTTTCGGAGTTCCTGTAAAGGCAGTGTGTGTGGCGTTGCTTTGCGCGACGCTGCTGACCGTGCCCGGGCGCGCCATGGCCGCGGAGATCAAGGACGTCCCCAAGGATCACTGGGCGTACCAGGCCGTTAAGACGCTTGTGGACAAGGGCTATCTGGCGTTGTACGGCGACGGCACCTTCCAAGGCGGAAAACCGGTGGACAGATACACGCTTGCCGTGGTGATAGCGAAGATCTTGAGCGAGATCGAGAGCGGCAAGGTTGGTGCGACCCCCGAGGACGTGGAGCTCCTTCGGAAGCTCTCCGTGGAGTTTCGACAGGAGCTTGTCCAGGTCGCAAACGAGCTAGATGTGTTCAAAAAGTCTGTCGATGAGCAGAACCGGGCCCAGGCGGTCATGAAGGAAGACATTGCCCGTCTGACCTTCACGCAGAACCAGTTGAGGGCCGAGGTTGAGAAGATGATCGCCGATATCACCACCTCCACCGGCAAGAGCGTCGCCGCGGCCGACCAACGGGCCCGGGAGGCTGAGAGCAAGCTTTCCGCGAGGATAGACCAGAACGAAAGCCGGATGGCCAGCCTAGCTGATGATGTCGCCAAGGGGTTCGGCAACGCCCAGGCTTCGCTCGAGGATCTCGCGGGACGGATGGAGGCGTCTGACAAGGGCTTGGCGAGCCGCCTCGACGCCCACGATGCCAAGCTCAAGCAGCTTGACGAGGACCTCTCCGCGGCGATCCTGCGTCTCAGCACGCTCGAGCCCCAGGTCGCGTTGGTCACTGACGGGCTTGTCGCCGCGAAAAAGGATCTCGGCGGGAACATCGACGCCCTCAAAGTGGGCCTCACCTCGGCTCAGGGCGACATCGCGACCCTGCAGGAAGACGTCAGAACGCTCAATACCTCGCTCGGCATGAGCGTGGCGGAGCTGAACGCATCCGACACGAAACTGCAAGAGGCGTTGGACGCGGTAACGGGGAAGACGCTGACCCTTGAGGACGGCCTTGCGACCGAGCGAGCGGCAAGGTTGTCCACGGATACCTCGCTGCAGACTGCCATTGCGGACCTCGCCTCGGAGCTCGCCGCTACGAAGGCGCAGACCGCAAAGGACGTGGACTCGCTCCGCAAGGAGAACGCCCTCCTTAAGATCCTTCTTGCGGCCGTGGCCATACTCGGCATCGTGATCAAGTGAGGAGGTCAGGCCGACGGGCGAAGGTGGCATGTATCGTTCATAAAAATCACCCTTGGGTCCCTTCCCGGCGAGTACTCGACCATGCAGAGGGAAGCGTTGGCCAGGTCTATCCTGTGGCGATGGTCAACGGTCATCCCCAATGCATGGCAGAGGATCATCTTCACGGGTCCGGCGTGGCTGACGACACATATCGAGGCGTCGGGGTGGGCGTGGACCAGCTCCATCACCTTGGGAACAACCCTGTCCCTGAGATCAGCGTATGACTCGCCGCCGGGGATGGGGTTGTTCACTGTGTCCTCGAGCCATTTTGCAACGTCTGTCCTTCTCGCATTGTGGAGCTCGTCGAGGCTCATTCCCTCCCAATCACCCACGTCGATCTCTCTCAACTCCTTCAACTGCACGACACAGAGCCCGTGAGGCTTGGCGATCGCGCGGGCCGTCATGACCGCCCGCGCCAGGTCGCTCGTGTATACGGCGGCGAGGCTCTCTCCCGCGAGCCGCAGTGCGAGCCGTTCCGCCTGCCGTTCTCCGACGGGTGAGAGGGGAACGTCCCGGTGGCCTTGGAATCTTCGGCTGGTGTTCCACTCCGTCTCACCATGTCGCACGAGAAACACGCGAGTCACTTCTGGAAACCTCCTGCAAGTCATCGTGAATTGCGGACCAGCCTGCGTTTCGACAAGGATGCCTCGATCTCCTGCCTTGCGGGAGGGGGAAGCGGGTTCCCACGCCGCTACGTGCCGTGTCGTGCGGGGGGCAGCCGTTGTTGCTGCTTGGGCGGTTTTGGAGCGGCTCACGGTGTGCGCAGGGACGGCGTTCTGAGAGCGAGAGGAGCGCACCGCGCCGGAACCGGGCCCGCGGGGCCAGCGGTCGCATGCCGGAGACTGTCCAATGGAGGCGCGCTTCCATGACCGGCATACGCTGGGTCGCCCAAGGGGGATACTTCTGGCAGGAAGGTCGAAAGCACGCAGCGAATCTTGGGAGGTGGACTGGGACGGCATGATGCGTGCGTTCTTCTTCAAGAGTCCGGGGGATGCCCCTGAGGCGATCGAGGGTGAACCGGAGATAGAGGCCGCTGCACGGAGCGAGGCAGGCTTTGTCTGGGTCGATCTCCAGGCGCCGACTGAGGACGAATTCGAGATCCTATCGCGCGTCTTCCGTTTCCATCCTCTGTCGATAGAGGACTGCCGGGCGTACAGTGAGCTACCGAAGGTGGACGAGTTCTCGGAGTACTTGTTCCTGGTCACCCATCACCTGGTGTGTACAGCCGATGACGCGACGTTCGGCGAGCTGTCCACGGGCGAACTCGACATATTCCTCGGACGCGCGTTCGTGGTGACGGTCCACATGCGTGAGGCGGGCATCGTGGACCGGTGTATCGAAAGATGCCTGGAACACCCGGGGCTGCGAGCGATGGGCCCGGATTATCTGGTCCACGCTCTCCTCAGTGCCCTGGTCGATTCGTTCTTCCCGCTTGTGGATCGGTGGAGTGACCGGCTGGACGAGGTCGAGGAGGGGCTGCTATTGGAGCGCACCAAGAACGCGCTTCAGAGCCTGACCGCGGTCAGGAGGAACATCGCGAGGGCGCGCAGGAGCGTGGTGCCCACGAGAGACCTTGTGGGAAGCCTCGCCGGGCGCGACGTGGGGTTCATCTCGGAACAGGCGGCCTGGTACTTCAGAGACACATCTGACCACATCCACAGGCTGCTCGGTATGCTCGACTCTGCCAGGGACGCGGTGGCGAGCCTCTTCGAGCTGTATCTGTCGATGTCGTCCCACCGCGCGAACGTTGTGATGCAGAGGCTCACCATAGTTGCGACGATATTCCTGCCTCTCACGTTCATCGCGGGAGTATACGGCATGAACTTCAGGTACATGCCTGAACTGGAATGGAGATACGGCTATCTCATGGTGTGGATAGTGATGTTGCTCGTGGGGGGAGGTTTCCTTGTCTATTTCAAACGAAGAGGTTGGTTCTAGGCCTCGCTCCAAGCCGGACCTCAAGGGTTTCCTGCCAGATGAGGTCGCAGAGTTCATGGTGAACATGGGTGAGCCCGCCTACAGAGGCACCCAAGTCTTCTCTTGGATACACCGGAAGGGCGCCGTACGCTTTGACGAGATGACGAACCTCCCGATCGAGCTGCGCAGGAGGCTCGCGGATGCGGCACGATTGACCGACCTGGAGGTGATCTCGCGTGCGTCTGGCACGCAGGGCACTGTCAAGTACCTTCTGGGCCTGGGCGACGGAAACTCGGTGGAAGCGGTGCGGATGAAGTACGCCTACGGCGTGTCGGCGTGCGTTTCCACGCAGGTGGGCTGCAAGATGGGCTGCGCGTTCTGCGCGTCGGGAATGGGAGGGTTCACCAGAAACTTGAGCCCAGGCGAGATAGTGGACCAGGTCCTTAAGATGAACATGGACCTGTCCAAGGGACAGGGGGAAGGGCCGCGGACGGCCCGCGTGGGCTGGGTCGTTCTCATGGGGACGGGCGAGCCTCTCGACAATTACAGCGCGTCCACGAAGGCTCTGCGCATATTGAACGCCAAGGACGGGTTGAACTTGAGCTTCCGGCGCATGACCGTGTCGACGTGCGGGCTCGTGCCGGGCATCAGGCGGCTCGCCGGCGAGGGCATCCCTGTCACGCTTTCGATCTCCCTTCATGCTCCCACCGACGACCTGCGCGACGAGATCATGCCCATCAACAAGCGTTACCCCATTGCCGAGGTGATGGAGGCCGCTTCGTTCTATGCAAGCCGCACAGGCCGCCGGGTCACCTTTGAGTACGCACTCATCCGCGACGTCAACGACAGCCCGGCCGAAGCCCGTCGGCTTTCGGAGCTCGTTTCCGGCATGCTGGCCCACGTGAACCTCATTCCATTGAATCCCGTAGACGGGAAGGCCTATGAGCGTCCGCCCCGGGAAAGAGTCATGCGTTTTCTCGCGGTTCTGAGGCAGGCGGGCATCCCCGTGACAATAAGGAGGGGGCTCGGGCTTGACATCGACGCCGCGTGCGGGCAGCTGCGCCGTAGATATTGCAGGTGAGTTACGGTAGAGATATACTGCGACTGGGAACACCCGAGCGGCCGGGCGGGCCACGAGACGCGGCAAGCTCGGCGCGCTGCGTGCGGTTTCGGGGGACCGTGTCATGAACTTCCTCGCACGGATGGAAAGGGCGATCGAGGAGATCGTGGAGGGCATCTTTCGGAAGGCCCGCGAGGCTACGCACCCCGTAGAGATAGGGAGGTACCTGCTGCGGGAAATGGAGGATGAGAAAAGGATCTCCGTGACCCGCACGTACGTCCCGAATCACTACAAGGTAAGGCTGCACGCACGGGACGTGGAGTACCTGGGGCCGCTTGCTCGCACGGTGTCGCGGGAACTCGCGGCACATGTGATGTCGCGGGCTCGTCGGCAGGGTTATTCGTTCGTGGGCCGGGTAGACGTGGAGTTCGTGGCAGATGAGGCCGCGAAGCCGGGAGACATAAGGGTCGAGGGGTCCTTCGTCGAGGACGACGACGGAGGAGAGCCGGACGACGCATCGCGTGCGGGGCTCTCGGCGGAGGAGACGTCGCGGACGCTCATCTCTAGTCGCGGCGGCGCGGGCCCGTCGAACCGGGATCTCCCTACAGGGCCGCGGCTTATAGTGCGGCTGAATGGGGGCGTGGAGCGCGTGTTCCCCCTCGGCGGCGACAGGGTGGTCGTGGGCCGCTCAAGCTCTTGTGGCATCGTATTGGAGGACGCCGGGGTGTCCCGGCGTCACGCCGAGATAGGTCGGGAGGCGGGACGCTTCTACGTCTTGGACCTGGGAAGCACCAACGGGACGTATGTCAATGGCAGGAGGGTGTCGCGACAGATCCTTGCCGACGGCGACCACGTCAACTTCGGCAAGGTGGCTGCCTGCTTCAAGGAGGCATGACCCACGTGGCGCTTACATGGTTTGTCGCGCGCGTGGCTCTGGCTAGCCTGATATGTCTATTTGTCTACCGTGCGTCCCGAATGGCAGGGGTTTACGAATTCGCGGAGGAGCGATTTCGAGCGCCGGACGCGCAATGCCCAGCCCGGTGCCGGGGCGAGCTCGAGGTGGAGTCCGGGCCTGGGGTTCCATCGGGCGGCGAGCGGTTCACCCTCGGCGCTGTCACGGTTCTCGGGCGTGCGCCCGACAACGACATCGTTATCCTTGATCCATACGTGTCCGCGAGGCACGCCGAGATCGTCTTCGGCAAGTCGGGTTTCTTCGTCCGGGACCTCGGAAGCGTCAACGGCACGTACGTGAACGGAAGGAAGCTTGGTCGGGAACGGCGCCTCAGGAAGGGAGACCGGTTGGAGCTCGGTGACACCATATTTCGGTTTCGGGGGTGAGGGTTATGCAGGCCTCTGCCCGGACGGACGTGGGCCTCGTGAGGTCCGTGAACGAGGATGACTACCTCATCGGTGACGGCGTTTTCGCCGTCGCTGACGGACTTGGGGGCCACGAAGCGGGTGAGATCGCGAGCCAAATGGCCATCCGCATGTTGAAAGAGTTCAAGCCTCCGGAGAACGGCGACCCGGCTGGGGCCTTGGCGGAAGCCCTGGAGGGGATCAATCGGGCCGTGTACAAGCGCTCGGTGGCCGATCCGTCCTGCGAGGGGATGGGGACTACTCTCACCGTGCTCTTGATCACAGGGGACACTGCTTACATAGGACACGTGGGCGACAGCCGGGCGTATCTCGTGCGGGATGGCAGGCTGCACAGGCTCACCGAGGACCATTCCATCGTAGGCGAGCTTATCCGCATGGGCATGCTTTCCGAACCTGAGGCCCGTGCCCACCCTCAGCGCAATCTCCTCACCCGTGCCATCGGCACGCAGCCCGATGTGGAGATCGAGGTGGGCTACTGCAAGCTCGGACCGGGCGACCGGTTTCTCCTCTGCACAGATGGCCTCACCGGTGCCGTTGACGACGGGGAGATACTGAGAGTTATGGCTTCTGCGCAAGATCCGAGATCCGCAGTAGACCAGCTCGTGGAGCTCGCGATGCGCGGAGGGGGCCACGACAACATCACCGCTGTAGCGGTGTTCCTTGACCTGCCATGACATACGACGCTCGCGGCGCAGCCCGGGGCCTGCCAGGGCCGTCATCAATCGACACTCTGTTCGCGACGGCGCTCTTGCCCGGCATGCTCGGCGTGGTCATGGCGACCCTTGCTTCCGGGAGGCCGGAGCGCTCGCCGGGGTGGCCCGCGCTTCTAGGGTTCACTGGGATCTTCCTCACCTGTCACATCTCGTTCGGGCGGGGACGCCGCATTGGCGACCCGGTGGTCTTCTCGGTTGTGGCCTTTCTCTCAGGCGTCGGCCTCGCAGAGGTCCTCAGGCTCGATCCTGGGCTTGCTGCGAGGCAGGTGGGCCATCTCGCTCTCGGGGTCGCGACGATGTCCGCGCTTGTGGCGTTCACCCCGGAGGTGCGGGTGTTTGAGAAATACAGGTTCGTTGCCGCGGCGACGTCGTGCGTCCTTCTCGCGAGCACCATTTTCTTTGGCGTCGAGGTCGGTGGCGCAAGGTCGTGGCTTGACCTTGGATTTGTGGCGGTGCAGCCGTCGGAGGCCGCCAAGGTCCTCATGGTCATGTTCTACGCAGGCTATCTCAAGGACACTAGAGCGCTACTGAAGAGGTCATCCCGGAGGCTCCTTGGGATCCTCCTGCCGGACCTCTCGTACGCCGGGCCGCTCGTCCTGATGTGGGGCCTGGCTCTCGTGCTTCTGGTCTTCCAGAGAGACTTGGGGGCGGCGGTTCTCTTTTTCGGGGTCTTCCTCGTGATGTTGTACGCGGCGTCGGGGAGAGCCTCTTATGTGGCAGGGGGTGCGGTTCTCCTGGCGCTGGGTGCTGCAGCATGCGCTTGGTTTTTCCCGCACGTCAAGGCCAGGTTCACTGTGTGGCTCGATCCGTGGCGGTTCATGGATTCCACCGGCTATCAGGCGGTGCAGTCCATGTTCGCCGTGGCGGCGGGTGGCATCATCGGCGTGGGACCTGGTCGCGGGATGCCCAACGTCATACCCGCCGCGCCTACCGATTTCGTTTTCTCCGCCATATGCGAAGAGATGGGGCTCGTGGGCGGGCTGGCCGTGATTGGCGCCTACGCACTGTTGGTGCAGAGGGGGCTTTCGTGGGCCACCCGAGCGAGAGACGATTTTCGCGGGCTCCTCGCAGCGGGCATGACTTCCCTCATAGGACTGCAGGCGCTCGCGATAACCGGTGGAGTCCTGGGGCTCGTTCCGCTCACCGGGGTTACTCTGCCGTTCGTAAGCTACGGCGGCAGCTCGATGGTGGCAAGCTTTGCCGCGGTGGGATTCGTGCTCCGCGTGGCCCGCGAGGAACAGGAGGAGCGCGGCAAGGAGGAGGCTAGGGTCGAGGTTGAAGGATAGCATCCGCCGGGTCACGGCCGCGTTTCTAGTTGCGTTCATCGCTGTGGCAGCCAGGCTCGCCTATGTGGGCGTCGTCCGCGCGCCGAGTCTTTCGGCCCATCCGCGAAACCCCAGGGTGACGGCGGCAAGGCGCGAGATCGTACGAGGCTCCATATTCCTCTCGGGCGGGGAGCCCGTCGCAAGGGATGTTGCACCCGGTGGGCCCAGGCTTTACGTGGGCCCGCTCAGCCTGGCACACCTTGTGGGCTACGAGGACGCGAGGTACGGCGTGGCCGGGCTCGAAGCGAGCTACAACTCGGAGCTCCTCGGGCTCGACGGGCGGAGCTGGCTCGAAAGCTTCGTTAGGAGCGTTTTCTCAGCGGGCCACGGCCACGCGCGCGGTAACGACATAGTCCTCACTATTGATCTAGAGGTCCAGCAGGCGGCGGAACGGGCGATGGCGGGGCGCCGCGGCGCTGCGGTGGCGCTTGACCCGAGGACCGGCGCTGTTCTCGCGATGGTGAGCAACCCGGGCTTCTCGCCATCGCAGATCTCGTCCGCTTGGGAGCGGCTTGTCGAAGACGAGGCAAGCCCGCTGTTCAATAGGGCGACGCTCGGCCTCTACCCGCCCGGCTCGGCGGTAAAGCCGATGATAGCGGCCATAGCTCTGTCTTCGGGCGCTGTAAGCGTGGACGAGACGTTCCGGTGTGAGGGCGCCATAAGGGTCGGAACGCGCGCCGGCGATGACCGTGAGATCTCGTGCCCCGGAGGCAAGGCGCATGGGAACGTGAACCTCTCGTCTGCTCTCGCCTATTCGTGCAACGTGGCGTTTGCCCAGATCGGGTGGCGCGTGGGCGGCGAAAAGCTGTATAATGGTCTTCGGAGCTTCCATTTCGGCGCGGCCTTGCCTTTTGATGTCCCGACTGCGGCGGGTGTCATCACAGTCGCTGATGCGGGGCTTGACAGAGCCACGGTCGCGCAGATATCTATCGGCCAGGGCACGCTCCTCGCGAGCCCACTTGAGATGGCATGCGCCGTCGGAGCGATCGGGAACGGTGGGGTGATGCGCCGCCCGTACGTGGTACGCGAAGTGCGCGATCCCGACGGGGCCGTGCTCCGCAGGACTCCCAGCGTGATCCTGTGCGTGCCGGTCCCGGCTGAAGAGGCCGGCCTCGTGAAGGATATGATGGTCGGGGCGGTCGCGCGAGGCACAGCGCGCGCCGCGGGGCTTCCGGGGGTCAGAGTCGCTGGCAAAACGGGCACCGCCCAGAACCCACACGGGGCTCCCCACGCGTGGTTCGTGGGGTTCGCTCCGGCGGATGACCCGCGCTGCGCGGTGGCGGTTGTGCTCGAGAACGGGGGGTCCGGCGGGGCGGTCTCCGCGCCCGTGGCGCGCGAGATCCTGCGCGCCGCGCTTCGGGCCGCCTCGCGGTGATGCCGGGCGAGGTGAGACCATGACAGAGGAGGTCCTGGGGACAAGGTATAGGATCCTGTCGAGGGTGGGCGAGGGCGGCATGGCCGAGGTCTACAGGGCCCGCGACTCGGTCCTAAACAGGATCGTCGCCGTAAAAGTCCTTCGGCCTCAGTTCGCGTCCGACGAGGAATTTGTGGAGAGGTTCCGCAGAGAAGCCCAGGCGGCTGCGAGCCTGTCCCACCCGAACATCGTCAGCATCTACGACGTGGGCCAGGACGGCGACCGTTACTATATAGTGATGGAATACGTCAGCGGCAAGAGCCTGAAGGACCTCATCCGCGAGGAGGGTCCGCTCGCGCCCGAGAAGGCGGCGGGGATCGCGTGCCAGATCCTGGCGGCCCTCGATCATGCTCACAAGAACAACATCGTCCACAGGGACATAAAGCCGCACAACATCCTGGTGACCCCCGAGGGTGCGGTCAAGGTGACCGACTTCGGCATAGCCCGCGCCACGAGCACCTCAGCACTCACCGAGACAGGCACGATCATCGGAACGGTGAATTACTTTTCGCCAGAGCAGGCCAGGGGAGAGACCGTCGGCATCGGGTCGGACATCTACTCCCTTGGAGTTGTGCTTTACGAGATGCTCACGGGCAGGGTGCCGTTCAAGGGGGACACCCCGATTGCGATTGCGCTGCAACACTTGCAGAACACCGCGATATCCCCCTCCGAGCTCAACCCCAGAGTGCCACGCGAGCTCGGCAGGATCGTCATGAAAGCCCTTGAGAAGGACCCCTCCAAGCGCTATCAGAACGCCCGCGACATGGTGCGTGCTCTGGAGAAGTACGTTCCTGTGCCGGGGGGCGTGCGCATCGACGCCGCGCCTAGCACCGGAGATGGTGGTGGCGAGAACAGGGCCGCGGACGCGCCCACCGAGGTCTTCCGGCCACCGGCGATGCCTCGAGCGGCGGGCCCGAAAGGAGTGGATGATACCCTGGCGAAACCCCGCAAGAGCTCGCGCGGCGTGGGGAAAGCTGTCGCGATGCTAGTCATGGTCACGCTGGCCCTCTTCAGCCTCGCCGCCGTGGCGGTCATCAAGCTGCCTGAATGGCTGTATGTGGAAGAGGTTCGCGTTCCCGATTTCACCGGCAAGACCTTGGACGAGGCGAAGCTCATGGCTGAAGAGGCTGGCCTGCGCCTGGACGAGCCTGACAGGCGTTACGACGACTCTGTCCCGCCGAACGCCGTGATTTCCCAGCGACCCGCCCCATATGAGAAAGTGAAGCTCAACAGCAGGGTGCTGCTCGTGGTGAGCATGGGCAAGGAAATGGTCGAGGTCCCCGACTTGAAGGGCCTGGACGTCCGCCAAGCCGTCCTGGAACTTGAGCGCCTGGAGCTTAAGGAAGGGATCCAGACCGAGGAATACAGCTCTGATGTGGCGCGCGGGCGGGTGTTGTCGCAGTCGCCCGAGGCCGGAACGCGTGTGGAAAAGGGCATTCCAATTGACATAGTGGTTTCGGCCGGGCCCGAGCCCAACGTAGTGGCCGTGCCCGACGTTGTGGGCGCGACGCTTTCCGATGCCGAGTCCCGGCTTGCGCTGGCAGGCCTCGTGAAGGGCAACGTCACGGAGGAGGCTCGAGAAGGGGAGACCCCCGGAGTTGTCTTGAGTCAAGTCCCGCCCGCCGGGCAGGAAGTGCAGCGAGGCACAGCCGTGGACCTGGTGATATCCGCCGGGACCGAAGGTTCATCGTCGATACTGGACGCTATAACACCCGTCTCAACGCTGGTCACGATCCTCGTTCCGCCGGGCGCGGACCAACAGGAAGTGAGGATCAAAATCAACGACTATTATGGCGAGCGCGACTACTACGTGGGGATGCACGCGCCGGGCGAGCGCATTGAGAAACAGGTGAATGCGTGGGGCCGGAAGGTCAGGATCAGGGTGTACATCGCCGGGATCTTGTACAAAGACGAGTGGGTGCCGAAGGAGTAACGGGAGGGCCGCAAGTGCCGGAAGGGCGGGTTACGAGGGCATACTCCGGTCATTACTACGTGGAGTCAGGAGGCGAGACCTTCGATTGCGTGGCCCGGGGCAGGCTCCGGAAGGAACGCAAGGAGGTGCTCGTGGGGGACATGGTCTCCTTCAGCGTAACCGGGCCCGGAAGCGGCGCCATCGAGGACATCCTCCCGAGGAAGTCGCGCCTCGTCAGGCCCCCCGTGGCGAACGTGGACCAAGCGGTCGTCGTGATGGCATGCGATGACCCCGAGCCCGACCTCGAGCTTCTCGACCGCATGCTCGTCGCGGTAGGGGCCGCCGGGCTTGGCGCCGTGGTATGCTTCAACAAGATGGATCTCGTGAGCGACTACGCCTCGAGGAAGCTCGCGAGGATTTACAAGCGCGCAGGCTATACGGTCGTGCGGGCGAGTGCAAGGGCCCGGTGGGGCTTGCGGGCGCTCAGGAGGGCTCTTGCTGGCAAGATCTCCGTCTTCTCGGGGCCCTCGGGCGTGGGCAAGTCCGCGCTCCTCAACGCTCTCGAGCCGGGCCTACGGCTCCGCTGCGGGGAGATAAGCGCGAAGACCGGGCGTGGCAGGCACACAACGCGGCACTCGATGCTGCTCAGCGTCCAGCCGGACGGGTTCGTCGCGGACACCCCAGGGTTCTCCAAGCTTGACCTCGATCTCACGGGGCTGCGAAGGGAGAACCTGGGGGACCTCTTTCCCGAGTTTGCCGCGGTGCGCGATCGCTGCAGGTTCACCGGGTGCCTGCACCACAAGGAGCCTGGGTGCGCTGTTAAGGCCGCGGTAGAGGCGGGCGAAGTGTCCGAGTCGCGGTACACGCACTACGTGAAATTCCTCGAGGAGATCATAGAGGCAGAAAGGAAAGGGAAGTTTTGGTAAAGATAGCGCCATCCATACTCTCAGCGGATTTCGCGCACCTCGCGGATGAGGTAGCCCGTGTGGAGCGGTGTGCGGACCTCTTGCACGTGGACGTGATGGACGGCCACTTCGTGCCGAACATCACCGTGGGGCCGCCCGTGGTGGCCTCTTTGAGGGCAGTGACCAGCTTGCCCCTTGACGTGCATCTCATGATCGACGACCCCGACGCTTACATCGGCCGCTTTGCGGAGGCGGGAGCGTCGATCATCACGGTCCATGCCGAGGCGACCCCTCACGTCCATAGGACCCTCCAAGCAGTGAAGGGCGCTGGCGTGAAGGCTGGCCTGGCCATTTGCCCCGCTACTCCTACGTGCTGGCTCGAACACGTGCTCGATCTCGTGGACCTCATCCTCGTCATGACGGTCAACCCGGGATTCGGGGGGCAGGAGTTCATCCGCGCGACGCTGCCGAAGATACGGCAGGCAAGGGAGATGATCGAGCGCGCTCACAGATGCATCGACATCGAGGTGGACGGCGGCATACGAGACACTACGGCGCCTCTCGCGGTGGAGGCTGGGGCCAATGTTCTCGTTGCCGGGAATTTCGTGTTCGACGGGCTAGACCCTTGCGCGAACGTGGAGCGCTTGAGGAGGAGCGCGTTTTCGGCGCTCCCGTCCTGTTGATGGCAGGGCTGTGACCGGACGCCGGATGTGGCCCGTGTCCGGTTCCGCGGTTCCGCCGTGACGCGATGTGGGTGGCGCGTGTTTCCTCGACAAGACACGGGTTGCCCCGCACCACTAAGCACACACGGGCGCGCGTTCCTACGTCCTGCGATGCCTGGAAGGTCGCGACGAGCCTTGGACCCGAATGCAGAGGCAAAGATGTACGGGAGCGGGCTCGACGACCCGATTGCCATGTTTGCCTCAAGTTTGCCCTCGCGCAAGGCGGGGGCGTTGTGCTATAATTGCTGCTAGCCCGTGGGAGGGAGAGCAGGTGAAGGTATTCGGGCTCGATATCAGGAAGGTCATAGTAGCGTTCCTCGTGACATTCGCCATCCTCACCGGTGGGCGGATCGCCGCGTACCACGTTCAGGTGGAACGGCCCATGGAAGCGTTCCTCCGAAGCCGCGCTGATGTGGCTGCCTGGCAGATCATGCCAGCCACGGGGTCGGCGTCTGACCTCGAGGTGCGGGTCAAGCTGAAGGACGTTCGGGACCTTCAGGCCGCATACCTGCAAATCCAAGACGGGATCACGCGGGCGACCGGGAGGGTCTCTCGCCTCATCATCGAAGACACCAGAACCGGCCAGCTCTCCGACGCGTACCGGCGAATGCGCTTTGCCGTGGAAGAAGCGATGGCGCGTGGCACGTTCCGGGACATGGCGAAGGCAATCGATGCCCTTGCCGCAGAAGCGGGGCTGGAGAGGTGGAACGTTTACGTCGACTCCCGCAACGTGTACCTGCAACTGCATGAAGGCGCGCACTATCTTTACGAGGTGATCCCGAGGAAGGATGCGACGGCGTCGGGTGGTGTGGTGGGCGGCGACCAGCGCGCAGCGTCCGTCCCTTGGCAGTCGCCCTTCACCGGCTGTGGTCTGCGTTGATACACGGGACCGCCCGCCGACGCTCGCGTGTCGAGGTCGAGTTTGGGCGGCGGGACTCGTCGTGGGACTTTTCGCCGCGGGAGGCCGAGAAGCCCTGGTCTCGTCCCGGACGCGCGGAGACGAGGCCCGTTCCTCAACCTGAAGCGAGACCGGGAGCTGCTTTGCCTTGCGGGGGAGGGAGAGGGAAACCAGAGATGCTCAAGGAAATCGGCGTGGGGGCGTCGCTCGCCGCGGCAACCTTCCTCGCCGTCTCCGGATACAACATAATGCCGCTCGTTCTTCTCATGGGAATCGCGGTTGCCTTATGGTACCTCCAGGCCGCCGGCCCGGGGGTCGGGGTTGGCAAGCGCTTTCACGTGCTGAGCGGAGGGCGGCAGGACCCGGGGGTGCCGCATGTCTCGTTCAACGACATTGGGGGCCAGGAAGTCGCCAAGCGAGAGCTCCTGGAGGCGCTCGAATTCGTGGTGAACGCGGACAAGGTCAAGGCCCTGGGCATTCGGCCCTTGCGGGGCATCCTCCTTACGGGCCCTCCGGGCACCGGCAAGACGTTGCTCGCCAAAGCCGCCGCGAGCTACACCGGCAGCGTGTTCCTGGCAGCGAGCGGGTCCGAATTCGTCGAGATGTACGCTGGGGTGGGGGCGCAACGGGTCCGCCAGCTCTTCAATACGGCGAGGACGCGCGCGGTCCGCGAGAAGCGCGGCAGCGCCATGATATTCATAGACGAGATCGAGGTGCTGGGCGGCAAGCGCGGCAAGCACACGAGCCATTTGGAGTATGATCAGACGCTCAACCAGCTGCTCGTAGAGATGGACGGCATAAACCCGTACGACGACGTCAGGCTACTGGTGATAGGCGCCACGAACAGGGCCGACCTGCTCGACCCCGCGCTCCTTCGGCCTGGTAGATTCGACCGCATCGTCCAGGTGAACCTTCCTGATCGCGAGGGGCGGCTCCATATCCTTCGAATCCACACGAAAGGCAAGCCACTTGGCGAGGACGTCGATCTCGAAGACATCGCGCAGCAGACGTTCGGGTTCTCCGGTGCCCACCTTGAGAACCTCGTGAACGAGGCGGCCATTCTCGCGATGCGGCAAGGGAAGGGCACGATCGGAGCGAGGGAATTCAGGGACGCCATAGACAAGGTCATGATGGGAGAGAGGCTCGACCGTCGGCCGAGCCGTGCGGACCTTGAGAGGATCGCGTTCCACGAAGTCGGGCACGCGCTTGCAAGCGAAGTGCTCCGCCCGGGCTCGGTTTCAACGATCACCGTTACGTCACGGGGAAAGGCGCTGGGCTATACCAGGCAGACTCAGGAGGAGGACCTGTGCCTGTACACGCGTGAGTGGCTTGAGGACCAGCTCGCGGTGCTCCTGGGGGGTGCCGTGGCCGAGGAGATCCGCTTCGGGACGCGGTCCACGGGTGCGGCGAACGACTTCGAACAGGCCCTGGACATCGCAAGGCGTCTCATCGGCTCTGGGATGTCGCAGCTTGGCGTGGTGAACGTGGATGAGCTCCCGAGACAGCTCTACCACGAGACCATGACGTCGATCCTGAGGGGGCAGGAACGCAGGGTCCGGCAGATCCTCGAATCCCGAAAGGACGTCCTCGTGGAGGCCAGCGTGACGCTGCTCGAGAGGGAGAAGATAGAGGGCGATGAGTTCAGAGAGATGCTCGGGAGGAGCGTGAAAACGAGTCTCGCCCGCGAACGGGCTTCGGTTTAGGTACGGCGCCGTGACTCCTCGTCTCTTTTCTTGAGGGCCCCGGCTCGGGTCGCCGGCCTTGCCCTCCGGGGACGGCGCACTTGCGGTGCGCTCCGTTCGGCCTCTGTGCGCGAGGCCAAGCGAATCGTCCGTGCTCTGTCGTGCATCGTGCAAGCACCGGCGACCGTGGGGCGGGACTTTCGGGCTTGAAGGGAGCGCGGACTACGGGAACCTGTGGCGACGTGCGTTAAGCTGCGGTGCGGAAGGTGATCGCCGTGAAGGCCGAGATAGTCTCCATTGGAACCGAGCTGCTGCTCGGACAGATCGTGGATACCAACGCCGCTTACATCTCTCGCAAGCTTGCGGAGATCGGCGTGGACGTCTTTCACAGGGTCACGGTGGGGGACAACCCCGACAGGGTCGTCGCCGCCATCAACGAGGCCCTCGAGAGGGCGGATGTCGTTATCACCACGGGCGGCCTCGGGCCGACCGAGGACGATCCCACCAGGGAGGCCGTGGCGAAGGCCCTGGGCGTGCCGCTCGTGGTCTCAGAGCGTGCACGCCGCCGCGCCGAGTCTCGGCTGGCAAGGGCGGGGCACGAGATCGGGTTGGAAAGCGCCGTGCGCCAGGCGATGGTCCCCGAAGGCGCCCAGGTCATTGACAACGACCGGGGAACGGCCTGCGGATTCATCGCGTCAACGGACGGCAAGGTGGTCATCTCGATGCCGGGTGTTCCAGGCGAGATGGAGGGCATGATGGAGAGCACCGTCCTCCCCTACTTGCAAGGCAGGATGGGCGACGCCTCGAGCGTCATCGTATGGAAAGTTCTCAAGATCTGCGGCAGGGGCGAGGCGTCGGTTGAGGAGGAGGTGCGTGACCTCCTTCACGGAAGGAGCAACCCGACTGTGGCCCCGCTGGTGTCGCTTGGAGAGGTGGCCCTTCGTATCGCAGCGAAGGCAAGGTCCCCGCAGGAGGCGGAGGCCATGATCGCGCCGGTTGAGGCGGAGATCCGCGCGAGGCTGGGCGACGACGTGTACGGGACGGGCGACGACGAGCTCCAGGATGCCGTGGTCAGGCTCTTGACTGCGAAGGGCCTCAGGTGCGCGGTCGCGGAGTCGGTCACCGGCGGGCTCATCGCGCACAAGCTCACGCAGGTGCCCGGCAGCTCCGCGGTGTTGGGGCTCGGCGTGACGAGCTACAGTAACGAGGCTAAGCGCGAGATCCTCGGGGTCCCGGCCGAGGCTTTGGAGACGCACGGCGCCGTGAGCCGTGAGGTGGCGATAGCCATGGCGAAGGGCGCACTCCTGAAGGGACATGCGGACGTAGCCGTCTCAACCACCGGCATCGCCGGGCCGTCCGGGGGAACCGCAGGGAAACCCGTGGGGCTTGTCTTCGTCGGCATTGCGTCGCGGCACGGGATCGCGTGCGCGAGGCTCAATCTCGGAGGCACGCGGCACGAGATCAAAGAGAGGGCCGCCAGGAGAGCATTGGACCTCCTGCGCCGGCATGTCTTGTCGAAATGCTAGGCGTGGTGCCACGCCGGGGGGCTCACGGTTTTCCAGGCACCTGGGGCGTTGGCGCGCGCATGCGGCGTACACCCGGCGGGGCCGGGGAGACCGGCGCTTCCCCCTGGTGGAGGATCCTGGTGACGCTCGCGTGCGCATGCGCAGCCATCAATCTTTTCGGGTCCATGTCATATCGCCTCGCTGGCCTCGATATCCGCATATCTGTGCGCATTGGGGTTCCGGGCGCAAGCGTGCTTGCGATTCCCCCCATCGGCCGGATCGAGGCGAGAACCCATCCCACACCCATCCGGTTGGAAGCCACTCTCGAGGACATTGACCCGGGCATGCTGCAGGACGCCATATCCCGCGGGGAGGCGCCCTCCAGCATCAGCAGTCAGTTTAAGAACGATTCGGGCCGGCTTGTGGCTATCATCGCGCTTCGCATGGCCCTCCTGGCGATCGCCGGAGGGGCTTTCGGGAGCGCTGCCGTGGCGGGCTGGAGGCCACGGCGGATCCTGGCGGGCGCGGCCGCAGGCCTCTTGGCAGGCTGTACCCTCCTCATCCTCACGTATGTCACCTTCGATGAGCGCAAGCTTGCGAATCCGCGTTACGAGGGTGTGATAGAGGCTGCGCCGTGGATGCTCGGGCTGTTGGACGGAAGCCTTCTCAAGGCCGGCGAGGTGGCCGGCAGCATGGAGACCATAGCGTCGAACATCCGCACGTTCTTCGACAAGGCGGAGGCTTTCCACAAGCTTGAGAGCGACAGGCCTTTCGTAAGGGTCTTGCATGTGTCGGACATCCACAATAACCCTCAGGCCTTTGACTTCCTGGAGCAGGTTGTGAAGAGCTTCACGCCGGATTTCATCATCGACACGGGCGACATAACCGACTTCGGAACGGCCGCCGAGGCGAGAATGGCCGCCGAGAGAGTGCGGAAGCTCGGTGCCCCCTACGTCTTCGTCCCGGGTAACCACGATTCTCCCGAGGTGTCGAGGGTGATGTCCAGCGAGGGAGGCGCGATCGTTCTCACGGATGGCTCAGTCGACCTCCAAGGCTTGCGCGTCGCTGGTCTGGGAGACCCGGGGGCCTTGCGAAATGACATGGCCGCGGCGAGTCAGGAGGAATTGGACTTGGCGGCGACGCGTGCGGCCGCCATCGCCGCACCGGGAGGTGATTCCGCGGATGGCAACAGGGATTCGGGAGCCCCTGACATCCTAGCCGTTCATGACGTGCGGGTCGCCGAGGTGGCCGTGGGAAAGGTGCCGGTTGTGTTGAGCGGCCACGACCACCATGTCTCCGTGGCCGTGCGCGACGGGACGGTGATGGTGGATGCTGGGACCACGGGAGGTGCGGGAGCGAGGGGCCTGCAGGTGGATGGCGGTGTCCCTATGAGCGTGGCTCTGCTTCATTTCACTGTTGACGGCACGTCCCGGGTGGGGCGCGCGGGTGACACCACCCGGACGGCGGAGCTCCTCGCGGTCGATACCATCCGCATTCTGGGTGGAAAACAAGGGTTCGACCTGGAGCGGAGGGTGGTGAGCCCCTCTTTCACAGCTCCGTCGGGTACACCTCAGGCAAAGGAAAATCCCTGACAACGACATGGCAAAAGCAGGAAATACGACTCGGGCGTCGAAGAGATCGAAGCAGATGGTCTATCAATCCCAGGGAGGTCTCGATTTGAAAGCGGTTCGGTCTTTCATCGCCATCTTTCTCGACCCAGCACTTAGGCCCCAGGTTGTGGAATTGCAGAGGCGACTCGCCCAGAGCGGAGCCGATGTGAAATGGGTCGAGCCTGAGAACCTTCATTTCACCCTGAAATTCCTCGGCGATGTAGAGTCGTCGAGGCTCGAGGCTTTGACGGGCAGACTCAAAGCGTGCGTTGAGGGCGTGCGCGGGTTCGAGCTCGCAGTAGGGCCGGTGGGGGCCTTCCCGCGGCTCCAGGACGCGCGCGTGATCTGGGTCGGGGTCAGCGCTGGACGGGAGGAGTTTACGGCGCTTGCCTCGCTTGTGGAGGAAGCGATGAAGGCAGAAGGCTTCACGGGTGAGAGAAGGGAGATCTCACCTCACCTCACTATAGGCAGGGTGAGGTCCAGTCGAAACGTGCGGGCACTTGCGGAGAGGCTCTCGTCGAGCGCGCCCCTCCAGGGCGGCATGAAGGTCGACACGGTTTACTTGGTGGCAAGCGAGCTCACGGCCCGCGGGCCGATCTATAGGCCGATCGCTGCAGTCCCGCTTTCCCCGTGACCCCTGACCCTCCCACGCGTGGCCTGACTCAAGGGGTTTTCCAGCGCCGCGGAAGGGCGTTCCCGGCTTAGTTCGGGGCGCAGCAACCAGGTGGGCCGGCGCCATGAGTTTTCGCCCGCGTTCCCGACGCCGCTAGGGACGCCGGCGCGTGCAGCGACGGGGCGTTGAGAATTCGGCTATCTCGTGCGCCAAGTTCGAATGAGGCGCGTCGCAAGCGCGCCGTCCCAGAGGGACGGCACCGGGCCCCCCGGCGGAGGACCCTTCGCGGAGAGGGAGCGCGAGCTTCTGGCGACACAGCTGGACTGCCCGTTCCGCCGGACGGCTTGCCGCGCTGGCCGCGGGGCGAGCGCGGTCCGCCGTGGGCATCGCCCGTTGTGGGAGTTGGGAGAATGAGATAGAATTGATGTGAAGGGACAGACCCCGAGCGCTGCGGGGCGCTCGACCGGGTGACCCGGGGGGTCCGACCCCACCGGCAGACGGGATGCGTTTTCGGCGGCTCGCATGGCAAGCGCGCGAGCGCGGCGGCGCTCCGGGAGACCGGTTGCAGGGGGAGGAACGGCGTCAGATGCGCCTTCGGATGCGGTTGCGGTGCGAATCCTGGCGTAGGACGCATGCCCGAGAAGGAGGAGGACAATGGAGAAGGAAAAGGCTCTCGAGATGGCCTTGTCGCAGATAGAGAAGCAGTTCGGGAAGGGCTCGATCATGAGGTTGGGTGAGGCCGATGCCCGTCTCGCGGTGGAGGCGATCCCCACGGGCGCGCTTTCGCTCGACATCGCTCTGGGGATAGGCGGGATGCCTCGCGGGAGGGTGATAGAGATATTCGGCCCGGAGTCGTCCGGCAAGACCACGGTGGCTCTCCACGTCATAGCCGAGGCGCAGAAGGCTGGCGGAATCGCGGCGTTCATCGACGCCGAGCACGCCCTCGACCCGGTGTACGCGAAGAAGCTCGGGGTAGACGTGGACAACCTCCTCATCTCCCAGCCCGATACGGGGGAACAGGCGCTCGAGATAGCTGAAGCGCTTGTACGCAGCGGTGCCGTGGATGTGGTTGTCATCGACTCCGTCGCGGCGCTGACGCCTCGCGCTGAGATCGAGGGCGAGATGGGCGACGCTCATGTGGGGCTGCAGGCCAGGCTCATGTCGCAGGCGCTCCGAAAGCTCACAGCCGCGATCGGTAAGTCACGCACGTGTGCCATATTCATCAACCAGATTCGCGAGAAGGTCGGGGTGATGTTCGGGAATCCTGAGGTCACTCCTGGGGGGCGGGCGCTCAAGTTCTACGCGACGATACGCCTTGAGGTCAAGAGGGTCGAGGTGCTAAAGCAGGGGCAGCAGATGATCGGGAGCCGCACCCGGGCGAGAGTGGTCAAGAACAAGATCGCTCCTCCGTTCCGCGAGGCGGAGTTCGACATCATCTACGGCCAGGGTATCTCGCGCGAGGGCAGCATACTCGACTTGGGTGAGGCCAACGACATAATAACCCGGAGCGGCACCTGGTACTCGTACGGCGACATCAAGCTCGGGCAAGGCAGAGAGAACGCCCGCGAGTTCCTGCGGGATAATCCGGACCTCGCGGCCGAGATCGAGGACAAGATCCGCCACCTCGCCGGCCTCAAGCTGCCGTCGTCGAAACCCGCCGATTCGAGCGAGGAAGAGACGAGTTGACGCCGGTGGCCTGCAACGGCTGCAATGGCTGCGATGGCTCGGTCCGGCGGGGGAACTCCCAGGGCGGGCACGAAAGCCGGGGGAAGGCTGCGGCCTTCCCCGTTCTGTCGTACGCGACGGTAGTATGCTATCCTCACAGCCCACTGGGGTCGCCACCCGAGGGATGGGCCGGCAAGCCGCTGCTTGATGCGTCGGGTCACGAGGTTGCCAGAAGGAGTTTTCCGCGAAGACGAGAACGTTTAGTTGAAGGGCGGCCGCAAGTGCGGGCGATGGACGGGCACCGTCCACGTCCGGCTGGGCATGTCCGGGTACGGCGAGGCCAATAATGTATCCGAGAGTGTAACTAGGCGCGGCGGACGGGTCGCCCCCCTTCTGGGGTTGGGGTCCGGCCCGGCGCCGCAATGCGGGCGGGTTGTGGCTCGATGGAACCGCAACGATGGGTGGGTAGGGGTGAAATGAGGTGGGGGTCCGGAGTAAACATCTATGAAGAAAGGATGATGGGTGCAACGGAGGGGGAGGCACTGGGCAGTAGCCCCGCGGACGCGAGGCGGAAGGCGAGAACCTATGCTTTCAAGCTGCTTGCCATGGCGGATCGCACTGTAAAGGAGGTCCGATCGAAACTCGAGGGCAAGGGCTTTTCTGAGGACGTCGTGGACGCGACCGTAGCTGAGATGGTGTCCCTGGGGTATCTCGACGACGCAAAGCTCGCGGCGAGGTTTGCAGAGAAGTGCGCCGAGGAAAGGGGGATCGGCCCCACTCGGATCCGCGCGGAGCTCTTACGCCGGGGCGTGGCAGGGTCCGTTGTGGACCAAGTCCTGAGCCACGCGTTCGAGGGCGAGAAGGAAAGCGAGGTGGCTCTCGTCGTGGCGCGCACCTGGGCCGAGCGGCACGGTGTGGCCGAGTTGCTGCGCAGCGATGAGCGCTGCGCGGCCAGGCGAAGATTGTACGGCTTTCTCGCCCGGCGGGGGTTCTCTTCTGAAGCCATCGAAAGGGCGCTCCGACGCGTGTTGGGTTAGGGGAGGGAGACTGGCTTCCTGGCGTTCCCCTGGCTGGCGCTTCGCGGGCACAGGCGGGCGCAGGGCCAGTGCTTGCCTTGACACCTGGAAGCTGAAAAGGTACAATATGCGTGAATTCCGGTTCTGGCCGGAGATGGCGCTCCGGCACTAGACATTATGACGGCATATAATGTGTCTTTCATCTAGTGGCCGAGTTCACGCTCGGCCTTGTTCGTGAAAGGGAGGTGAATCCGATATTATTGGAATCATACTAGCAGTTGTTCTTTCCGTCCTAGTTGGGGCTGCTCTCGGTTACCTGGCCAGAAAGACGCTGGCGGAGGCGAAGATCGAGTCGGCGGAGCTTGCCGCAAAGAGGATAGTGGAAGAGGCCGAGAAGGAGGCCGAGGCTGCTAAAAGGGAGATCCTTTTGGAAGCCAAGGAGGAGGCCCACCGGCTTCGCAACGATATCGAGCAGGAGGAGCGGACGCGCCGCGCCGAGCTCCAGAGGACCGAGAGACGGCTCCTTCAGAAGGAAGAAAGCCTCGACCGCAAACTAGAAGCGCTCGAACGCAAAGAGGAGTCTATAGCGAGGAAGGAAAGGGAGCTCGAGGCGGCCAAGGAGGAGCTCGCAAAGCTGCACGCGGAGCAGAGGGCTGAGCTTCAGCGGATATCCGGACTTTCGTCTGAGGAGGCGAAGGCGCTTCTCCTGAAAGACATCGAAAACGAGATCCGCCACGAGGCCGCGGTGATGATAAGAGACATCGAAGCTCAGGCGAAGGAGGAGGCCGACAGGCGCGCCAGGGAGATCGTAGCAGCGGCCATCCAAAGGTGCGCTGCGGACCACGTGGCCGAGACGAGCGTGTCCGTGGTGTCTCTTCCGAACGACGAGATGAAGGGGAGGATCATCGGACGGGAGGGCAGGAACATCAGGGCGCTCGAGACGCTCACAGGGATTGACCTCATAATCGATGATACTCCGGAAGCAGTCATCCTTTCCGGCTTTGACCCCGTGCGTCGGGAGATCGCCAAGGTAGCCCTGGAGAAGCTTATCTCCGACGGGAGGATCCATCCCGCACGCATAGAGGAGATGGTGGAGAAGGCCCAGAAGGAAGTGGAAGCCATCATCAAAGAAGAGGGCGAGAGCGCCGCAATTGAGGCGGGAGTGCACGGTTTGCATCCGGAGCTCATACGCCTCCTCGGGCGGTTGAAGTTCAGGTCGAGCTTCGGTCAGAACGTGCTCAAGCACTCGCTTGAGGTCGCCCATCTCGCAGCGGGCATGGCAGCCGAGCTCGGTGCCAACATCGCGGTCGCGAAGCGGGCGGGCTTGCTCCACGACATAGGCAAGGCCGTCGATCATGAGGTCGAGGGCCCTCATGTCCAGATAGGAGTGGATCTGGCGCGCAAGTACAAGGAGTCGCCCGAGGTGATTCACGCCATTGCAGCTCACCACGGGGACGAGGAGCCGAAGACTATCGAGGCGGTCCTTGTTCAGGCGGCGGACGCGATTTCGGCGGCGCGGCCGGGCGCGAGACGCGAGACGCTGGAGGCTTATATAAAGCGTCTCACGAAGCTCGAGGAAGTCGCCGATTCCTTCGAGGGCGTTGAGAAGGCCTATGCCATTCAGGCGGGGCGAGAGATCAGGATAATGGTGAAGCCCGAGAAGGTCGACGACCTGGCAGCCGTTCGGCTTGCGCGGGACATCGTTAAGAAGATCGAGGAGGAGCTCGAGTACCCAGGCCAGATCAAGGTCACGGTTATCCGCGAGACCCGGGTCGTCGATTACGCCAAGTGACGAAGGCTCTCGGCAGCGTGGCAGGGCGGGAGCATCCCACCCTGCCACATCATTCCGAAACAGCCCCAAGCAGGAGTTTGGGCCCGGGCACAGAATCCTGTTGTACGTGTGTTGAGGGAGGGTGGTCAAGGTGGCACGGCGCGCCGGTGAGTCCAACACGGTCGACGACAGCACCGCGAACAGCGTGAGCCTTCTCATTTCCATACTTGTTCGATACCCTGAGATAGCTACGGTAAACTTCGTCCCCCAGGGGAAGGTCCTCAAGTTCACATTCATGGTATCAAAGCCTATTCCCGACGACCAATGGAAGGCCTTCCGCGAAGGGTTGCGCGAGAGCGTGCAGGGGTACGCGGCGCTCGTCCATGGCATGTCGCCGACGCTTTCCGTGGACCGGCGCGATTACGACGGGGTCTCATTGGTCGAGATCTCCAGGGACGCCGCCACTCTGACTCAGGAGGAGATATCGCTCATAATCGAGTTTGCCAGGGAGAAACTGGGGTCTTCGCTCGTCACAGAGGGCGTCACCGATGAAGGGGCGCTTGACGACGACCTCGTCTTCCAGGATGAAATGATCGAGAATATGCTGGAAGACTTGAAGGAGACCATACAACACAGAAAGCTCATCGGTTTCCGCGACGACGGTCGGGTGCTTGTTTTCAACAAGCAGGGTGAGAAGCGGAGCGAGCGCACAAGGTCATGACCGCACGAATTCTCTTCATCGGCGATATCGTGGGGAAGCCAGGGCGCAGGGTCTGCCAGGCTCTGCTCCCTGATCTTGTACAGGAACTTGGGGCCGACGCCGTCATCGCCAACGGCGAAAACGCAGCTGGCGGCTTCGGGCTCACCGCGGAGACGGCGGACGAGATCTTTCGCTCCGGCGTCAACGTTATCACCACCGGCAACCACGTGTGGAACAAGAGGGAATTCTATCCCGTGCTCGCAGCGAACGAGCGGGTCTTGAGACCGGCCAATTATCCCCCGGGTGCGCCCGGGAGGGGCGTGACCGTTGTTCAGCTCGCGAGCGGGCTCCGCCTCTGTGTAGTGAACCTTGCCGGCCGCGTCTTCATGGGGCCTGTCGATTGTCCGTTTCGCGCGGCGGATCGGATCCTCGAAGAACAGACCTCGAAGTGTGATGTGATCGTCGTTGACTTTCACGCGGAGGCGACCTCGGAGAAGGTTGCCTTGGGGTGGTACTTGGACGGTCGGGTCGCTTGTGTGGTCGGCACACATACGCACGTCCAAACGGCTGACGAGAGGGTCCTGCCCAGTGGAACCGCCTACATCACGGACCTGGGGATGACGGGGCCTGTTGACTCGGTGATCGGGGTACGGAAGGACATCATCGTGGAGCGTTTTCTTACGGGGTTACCTGCGAAGTTCGAGACCGCGTCGGGTGTCGCACAGCTCTCCGGCGCTGTGGTGACGGTTGACGCCTCGACGGGCAAAGCGAAAAGCATCGAGAGGGTTCTTCGAGTGGAGGGCGCCTGATCTCGGGGGAAGGGTGTGGGCCGCGCGTGCGCGCGGCCCAGCTTTTTTCACGAGGTGAACATGGAGTTAGCAGGATTTTGGCCGTCAACATATAATTATCGAAGGTGGCAGCAGGTAGTCTCAACCATGTTAGGAGGAATTATACATGGATGTCCTCAAGGTGTCTTCCAAATCCAACCCCAACTCTGTTGCTGGCGCTCTCGCTGGTGTGCTGAGGGAACGTGGTTTCGCGGAGGTACAGGCCATAGGCGCTGCAGCGCTCAATCAAGCTGTGAAGGCCGTCGCGATCGCAAGAGGTTTCGTGGCTCCAAGCGGGATGGACCTGGTGATGATACCGGCGTTTGCTGATGTGGAGATCGATGGCGAGGAGCGGACCGCCATCAAACTCATAGTGCAACCCAGATGAACGCGGAGCGGGTGCTTCGGCGCGCGCAACGTCGCGCAAGCGGGCGTTGCAGCACCAGGGCGGCGGCCCTGCGCGCTCATGGCCCTGGCTGCTAGAAGCGGATATAATTACATGAAGGTATCGCGGTCGTGCGGTCGAACTCTCTTTACGACAGGTGGGGAGGTGAAGAACAGAACGAGAGGTGTCGCGCAAGTGATCGAAGGAGCAAGGGTTGTGCTTCGCCCGCTGAACGAGACAGACCTTGAGACCGTCTGTAAGTGGGACACGGACTACTACATTGCAGCAGCGGCCGGACCTAGCGACGACCGGCACCTCGATACCCGGAGTGACTACGAGAGGATCCTGCGTTCCCGGACGGCGAGGATGTTCGCGATTGAGACCCGCGATGGCACGCTTATCGGTGACATCGGCGTGGTGGAGATAAGCTGGCGTAAACGTGAAGCGGAGTTGGTTGTGAGGATTGGCGACGTCCGGTACCGGGGCAAGGGCTATGGTCAGGAGGCCATAAACGCCCTTCTTCGGCATGTCTTCATCAACACCAAGCTGGACCGGGTTTACCTGCGTGTATTCAGCGACAATGCCCGCGCCATCAAATGCTTTCTGAAGTGCGGCTTTCAGAAGCGGTGGGTGATGACGCCCCGGGCGGACCGCGCGGGGGAGCCCTCCAGGAGAATCATTCTGATGGTGCTGGAGCGGGACGACTTCGTAAGAAGCGCCCGGTGTCGCGCGGCCTCCTAAGGCCTAAAGCACGGGCGTGGGTTCGAGTTAAGTGCAGTGGCCCTGGCATATGATGCCAGGGCCACTTTGCGCATCGAGGTGGTCCAGCCTGAATCTCTGCGTGTCTACGCGCTGCGGGCCTTACCGTCTCGGGAGACAAGGCCAGACACCTCGCAATTGGGGGAATCAGGAAGCAGGCAGGGAGGCAAGGCAAGGACCAACGCGTCCTCAACACAGCCGGCCAAGCGGGCGTTGCTCAGCTGACGAGCGGGGCATCGGCCAGATCCGTTGGCAGCATAGATAGAAGGATCCTCGCTGGGGGGCAACCGGAGGGCGCGCGAACCTCGCAGATTCGAGAAAAAAGTTACTTCGAGCAGAAGGAATTCCAGGCAAGGCATAGAAGAAAGAAGTTGCCAATGTGGGGAAAAGTGGGGAGAAGTGGTGGAAGCAGCGAGCCCCGTGTTCATTGGAACTTACGACCACGCCGTGGATGACAAGGGCCGGCTTGCGATCCCGGCGAAGTTCCGCGACGGCCTTGGCGCGCGATTCTATGCGACCAAGGGTTTGGACAAGTGTCTGTTCCTTTTCCCCGAGGCTGAGTGGCAGAAGCAGCAGGCACAGCTCGCCTCACTGCCTCTTACCATGCGAGACGCCAGGGCATACAGCAGGCTGTTCTTCGCAGGGGCTTGCGAGTGTGAGCTTGACAAACAGGGGCGGGTGAATATCCCTCAGTATCTGCGGGAGTACGCAGGCATCTCGAAGGACGTAGTCGTGATCGGCGTCATGAGCCGCGTAGAGGTCTGGAGCCGGGAGGTGTGGCTGGAGTACTCCGCTAGAGCCGAGGAATCCTATGAAGAGATAGCAGAGAAGCTCATCTCCGGTGGTGGCGCTTGAAGATGGTATCGGCGACGCGCGGCGGAGTGGATGGGCGCGAGCCCTACCATGTTCCGGTCATGAGGGACGAGGTTGTATGGATGCTTAGACCCAGGCCGGGCGGCACGTACGTCGACTGCACGGTGGGCGGCGGAGGACACGCCGAGGCTCTTCTGGAGCACGCCGGACCAAGCGTCCTCGTTATCGGCATCGACAGGGATCCTGACGCAATCGAGTCCGCCCGGGCAAGGCTGGCAAGGTACCCTGGGTCATTCAGGCTCGTGCGCGGCAACTTTGCCGACCTCTCGCGCGTTCTGAGGGACCTCGGCACAGAACAGGTTGACGGGGTCCTATTCGACCTCGGAGTCTCGAGTCACCAGTTCGATGACCCGAGGCGGGGTTTCTCGTACATGGCCGAGGGCCCGCTCGACATGCGGATGGACATGGGCGCGGAGCCGGGTCCATCCGCCGCGGACCTCGTGAACACCTTATCGGCCGAGGAGCTTTCGAGGATCCTCAGGGACTATGGAGAGGAACAGTGGGCGTCGCGGATAGCCCGTTTCATCGTGGAACGTCGCGAGCGCCGCCCTATCATGACTACATCTGAGCTCGTGGATGTAGTGAAGCAGGCGATACCGGCGTCCGCGAGGCGGTCCGGGCCCCACCCGGCGAAGCGGACCTTCCAGGCCCTGCGGATCGCGGTCAACGATGAGCTCGGGAGCCTCGCGCGAGGGCTCGAGCAGGCAGTGGAGTCGGTCCGGCCGGGAGGAAGGATCGTCGCGATAACCTTTCATTCCCTTGAGGACCGTGTGGTCAAGAGGAAGTTCGCCGAAGAGAGGCGGCGCGTCCGAACCGTCACCGCGCGGCCAGTTGTTCCATCGGACGAAGAAGTGCTCGCAAACCCGAGGTCGCGCAGTGCCAAGCTGCGCGCGGCGGAGAGGTTCTAGGAGAACCGGAGGGGGAATAGAGATGGTACCGGCTGAAGCTAGGCCCATGGTGCGCGGCGAAAGCCACCGCTCTGCGCTGGCCGCCGCTAGGCGGCGGACGGCGGCCGTCCGGCGGTCCCGGCGAGCGGGCGCTGCGGACACGATCTCCACTCCGAGGGCCGTGGCTGGGAAAAAGGCAAATCTCGGCAGAATCACATTGGTGGCCGTCATAGCGACGGGGCTTCTCCTCGGGAACCTTGCCTTGCGCGCCACAGTCATGGACTCCGGATACAGATTGAGCAAGCTTGAGGAAACGCTCGCGGCGACGCAGGCGGAGTACGACAGGCTCAATCTCGCCATAGCGAATCTCCAGTCGCTTGACAGAATCGAGGAGACCGCCAGGATGAGGCTGGGCATGGTCGACCCGACATCCGCCGAGTTTGTCGTGGTTGCGCCCGGTCCGTCAGGTCGAGCCGGGGGGGCAAGCGTGGCGGCCGGCGGGCCGTCCAGTGATGCGGCTCGGTTTGAGAGGGACGTCGCGACTCGCGTGGGCAACGTCCTCATAGGGCTGGTATCGCCGTTTGTGGCGCGGTGGTTCTATGACGTTCCCAGCCAGGAGCACCCAAGGGTGCACGTAGTGGCGAGATGACGCGGATGACGCGGGCCGGGTTCGCGCGGGCGCGCCTTCACGCGGTCCCGCGCCTCAGGCTGGTCCCAGGGCGGCGAGCGCCCGGTGGAACGATCGGTTGGACGGTCTGACGGCGGGAGCGGCAGAGACAGGGAAGCTTAGCCTCGGGCAAGTCGTGAACGCACGCGGGCACAGGCCACGACAAGCCAGCGTAGGGCGAGGTAGGAGTGTGTGTCGGTGTACTCGGGCGTCACCATCAAGAAGAGGGTAGCCTGGCTTTTTATTATGTGGGGCGTTGTGAGCCTTCTCCTCATGCTGCGTCTTTCCTGGCTCCAGATCGTCCAAGGTGACCGGTTCCGCAAGCTTGCCCTAGACCAGAGGCTGTACCCTGTTCCAGTTGACGCAAGGAGGGGGACCATACGTGACCGAAACGGGCGCGAGCTCGCTGTAAGCGTGAGCGCCGACTCCATCTACGCGGTGCCCGTGGAGGTCAAGGACCCGGCGGGGACAGCCGATGCCCTCGCGCGCATTCTGGGGCAAGACCCGGCAGCCATTAGGAACAAGCTGACGCAAAAGGCTGCAACGGTGTGGATCGACCGGAAGGTCGACCCGGACAAGGCCGCTGCTGTGAAGAAGCTCAACCTGCCTGGCATCGGTTTCACCGAGCGTGGGCAGAGGTTCTACCCCAAAGACAAGCTCGCAGCGCAGGTCCTAGGGATAGCGGGCATCGACAACCAAGGCCTTGAGGGGATCGAGGTCCAATACGATTCGTACCTCCGGGGCACGCGCGGCCAGATCGTCGCGGAGCGCGACGCCACGGGGAAAGAGATCCCCGGTGGCGTGAGTAAGTTCATCCCGCCCATCGACGGCAATGACCTCTATCTTACGATTGACGAGGTCATCCAGTACATAGTTGAGCGGGAGCTCGATCGCGGCATGGCCGAGACGAAGGCGAAACGCGGGATGATCCTGGCGATGGACCCGAAGACCGGTGCGGTGCTCGCGATGGCGGCGCGGCCCACATACAACCCGAACCGCTACTACGAGTATCCGGAAGCCGCGCGGCGCAACATCGTGGTATCCGACTCATACGAGCCCGGCTCGACCTTCAAGATAGTGACCGCCGCTGCCGCGCTCGAGGAAGGGATCGTGAAGCCCTCTGACACGTTCTTTGACCCAGGATTTATCCGTGTGGAAGATAGGTACGTCAGGTGTTGGCTCGCTGGCGGCCATGGAAGCCAGACATTTACAGAGGCAACCGAGAACTCTTGCAACGTCGTGTACGCCACTTTGGGCATGCGCCTTGGAACCGAGCGGTTCTACAAGTATATCAAGGCGTTCGGGTTCGGCAGCCCGCTCGGCATCGACTATCCGGGGGAGGCCGCGGGAATCCTTCAGCCGGAGAAAAACGTCGGGCTCGTGGAGATAGCGAACATATCCTTCGGCCAGGGAGTGTCCGTCACGCCCCTGCAGCTTCTCTCGGCGTTGAACGCGATAGCAAACGGGGGCACACTCATGCGGCCGCGGCTTGCGTCGAAAGTCGTGGCACCCGACGGGAGCCTGGTGAAAGAGTTCGGGCCCGAGCCCATCCGGCAGGTCATCAGCAAGGAGACCTCGAGGGAGCTTTCGCTCATCCTGGAGTCGGTTGTGGTCAACGGGTCCGGCTTCAGAGCGAGGATCCCGGGGTACCGCGTCGCAGGCAAGACCGGCACGGCTGAGAAGCCGGAGGCAGGCAGGTACGGAGAAAAGCGAGTCGCCTCTTTCCTTGGCTTTGCGCCGGTGGAAGACCCAAAGATATCAGTTCTGGTGGTGTGGGACGAGCCCAACGCCGGCACCAGCTACGGCGGTGTGCTCGCGGCACCTACGTTCCAGGCTATCGTGCGTGATGTGCTGAGGTACATGGACGTACCGCCGACATCACCGGTGGAGTCGGGCACGGCCGCGGAGGGCACGGGGCAGGCCCAGCTCGTCGCGGTGCCCGACCTCGTTGGGCGACAGGCGGCCGACGCAGAGAAGTCGCTTGTGTCGGAGTTCGGGCTTCAGGCGCGCACGAAGGGGTCGGGCGACGTGGTCCGCGACCAGACCCCAAGGCCCGGGGCGCGGGTGCCGCGCGGAACCACTGTCGTGCTTTACTTGGATATGGGTGAACTCTATAATGAAGTGGGCACGGACGCGGTTGTCCCGGATCTTGAAGGCAAGACCATGAAGGATGCGGCGCTCCTTTTGAGCCAGGTCGGTCTGAGGCTGCAGGTTGAGGGCACCGGCATCGCTACGGCGCAGGACCCCAAGCCAGGGACGCGGGCGCCCAAGGGCTCCGTCGTGATCGTGAGGTTCGAGCCGCCAACATCCGGCTCGCAGGGCAGCCAGCCACAGCCCCAGCCTTAATCTGTCATAACACCCAGTTGCAGGTGACATAATGGTACTGGCCGCCAGCACTGGCAGCAGGCCGGTGGTGGGGAGCGGGAGGTGCCGGGAGCGCAGATGCCGCAATTCAAAGAGCTTCTCAAGGATGCTGGCGTCAAAGGGTTTTCAGGCAGCAGCGATGCTGTCGTGACAGGCGTGGCCTACGACTCGCGTTTAGTCGAGCCGGGGTACGTCTTTGTCTGTATAAAGGGAGAGAAGCACGACGGCCACGAGTTCGTTGGGGACGCCGTCCGGCGTGGGGCGGTGGCGATCGTTGCCGAGAGGGAGGTCGCGCCTCCAGAGGGCGTGGCCGTGGCGCTTGTCTCGGACTCCCGCGAGGCGCTTGCCCGCATTGCACAGGTCTTTTACGGGGACCCGTCGCGTTCGCTGGTATGCGTCGGAGTGACCGGCACCAAAGGAAAGACCACCACGACCCACCTGGTCAAAGCCGTGCTCGATGCGTCCGGCCGCTGGTGCGGGATAATCGGGACAGTCGGGCACGTCATCGGCAACGAGGTCGTCCAGGCGAAGCACACGACGCCCGAGGCCCTCGACATCCAGCGGATGCTCAACGACATGCGGGCAAGGGGGCAGACCGCCGCAGCAATGGAGGTGTCGTCCCATGCCGTGGTGCAGCGCCGCGTGCTGGGGGTAGATTTCGATATAGGGGTTTTTACGAACATCGGCCACGATCACCTGGACTTTCACGGGACGTTCGAGAACTACCTCGCTGCCAAGGCGTCCTTCTTCGAGGCGCTCGGCACGGGGAGATCGCCCAAGGGCCTTCTGCGGACGGCGGTCGTCAACCTCGACCAGCCGCAAGCGGGATACATCATCTCAAGGACCCGTGCTCGGGTGTTGACCTACGGCATAACGAGCGAGGCCGACGTGAGGGCCCATAACGTGGAGCTGTTCCCGCACGGGGCCTCGTTCGTGGTCCGCGTGCCATCGGGGCAGGCGGAGGTCCGGCTCAGACTGACGGGCGTCTTCAACGTGTATAACGCGCTGGCGGCCATCGCATGCGGCATCGCGTCTGGCGCTAGTCTCGAGGATGCAAAGTCGGGGGTGGAGCAAGTCACGGGCGTGCCAGGCCGGTTCGAGGCGATAGACGAGGGCCAGCCATTCGCGGTGGTCGTGGATTTTGCGCATACGCCGGATAGCCTTGAGAACATCCTCAGGGCGGCACGGAGTCTTGGAAAGGGCGACATGACGGTCGTCTTCGGGTGCGGGGGGGATCGCGACCGCACGAAGCGCCCGGTGATGGGGGAGGTCGCAGCGAGGCTCGCGGACCGCGTGATAATCACCTCGGATAATCCCAGGTCTGAGGATCCTGAGGCGATATGCCGCGAGATCGAAGGGGGCGTGCTGAAAGCGGGCGGCCCGCGGGATGGATATGAGGTGATCGTGAACCGGGCCGATGCCATCAGCAGGGCGCTCGCGCTCGCGCGAGAGGGAGACGTGGTCGTGATCGCAGGCAAGGGGCACGAAACCTACCAGATATTCCGTGACCGAACCATCCACTTTGATGATCGCGAGGTCGCGAGGAATTGTCTCAGGGAGCGCTTCGCAGGTGGCAAAGTTCAGTCTTGACGAGATCATAGCCGCGACCGGGGGACGCTGCGAGTGGGTGCCCGCCGGCCCGCAAGAGGGGGAGCCGTGCGGCGGGCCACCGGGCGCGCCCGTGTTCTCCGCGGTATGCACCGACTCCCGGAATGTGGTCGGCGGGGAGATCTTCTTCGCATTGACGGGCGCGAAGTTCGACGGTCACGATTTCGCGGCACAAGCCGTTGCGAAAGGGGCCAGGGGGATAGTCGCGTCGCGCTTCGATAAGGTCGCAGGCCTCGCGGCGTCGGTGCCCGTAGTTGTCGTGGACGATCCGCTCAAGGCTCTCCAGAGGCTCGCGAGGTATCACCGGTGCCGCCTGGGGATCCCCGTGGTGGCCGTCACAGGGAGCACCGGCAAGACTACCACCAAGGACATGGCGCATAGCATTTTCATGGAGAGGATGAGGTCGGCCAGGACCGAAGAGAACTTCAACAACGAGGTAGGCGTGCCCCTCACGCTCCTGGCGCTCGACCCCCGCCATGAGATATGCGTCGTCGAGATCGGGATGCGGGGAAAGGGGCAGATCCGCGAGCTTGCGGAGATAGTGCGGCCCGACGTGGGTGTCGTTACGAACGTGGGGCCTAGCCACGTGGAGCTTCTTGGGTCCGTTGAGAACGTGGCCCTTGCCAAGGCTGAGCTCGTCGAGGCGCTCGGCCCGGACGGGGTCGCCGTGCTAAACGCCGACTGCGAGTACACCGCGGCGATGAAGGACAAGACCTGCGCGAAAGCGGTGTTCTTTGGGATAGACCACGATGCCGACGTGAGAGCGAGCGACATCGAGGTACTCGGGGAGGCTGGCACGAGGTTCACGATGTCGTACGGCCAGAGGTCCTTTCGGGTTCACGTGCCGGTGCCAGGTGTTCACCACGTGTATGACGCCCTTGCGGCCGGTGCAGCGGCGCTCGTCATGGGGCTCGATTCGTTTGCCGTGGCGCAGGGGCTTGCGCATTTTGAGCCATCGCACGGGCGGTCGGGCATGGTGGAGACCCCCCGTGGCTTCACGGTGATCGACGACACGTACAACGCGAACCCTGCGTCGATGAAGGCCGCGCTCGCTGCTCTACGGGATGTGGCTGGCGGCAGGAGGAAGATCGCCGTTCTCGGAAACATGCTCGAGCTCGGCGAGATCTCAGCCGAGGCTCACCGGGAGCTCGGGCGGGCCGCGGTGGCGCACGGGTGTGACGTGCTCGTGACCGTCGGCGACCTCGCACGCCTGGCAGGCGAGGAGGCTCTCAGGCTGGGCAAGAGCCCGCGCCACGTCGTCATGTGCAGCACGAACGCCCAAGCCGTGAACGCGCTCGACGGACTCGTGGAACCCGGTGACGTGATACTGGTGAAAGGGTCGAGGGCCATGAGGATGGAGGAGGTCGTGCGGGCGCTTGTGGGAGATACTGGAGGCAGGCTCAGTGAACCGTGAGATGTATTATGCGGCCCTGGTTGCCATGGCGATCGTTCTCGCGATAGGTCCCGTGTCCATAAGGATCCTGCGGAAGATGAAGTTCGGGCAGTCGATCCGCTCGGACGGCCCCGCCACCCATCTCGTGAAGGCAGGCACGCCCACGATGGGCGGGATCATGATACTCATAGGCGTCTTCGCGGCCACGTTGCTTTTCAGCCCGCGCGCGCTTGGGTCTGCGTGGGCCATGTTTATGACGCTCGGATTCGGGGCCATCGGCCTGGCCGACGACTTCATCATCGTCGTGGCCAAGCGTTCCCTTGGGCTGCGCGCGAGATACAAGCTTGTAGCGCAGATCATCCTCGCGGGTCTCGTTGGGGTGTTCGCGGCCACCAGGCCCGAGCTCGGCACGGCGGTGAGCGTTCCTTTCCTGCGGCAGAGCGTTGACCTGGGGTTGGGCTACGTGGCCTTCGCGATCATCGTTGTGGTGGGCGCGTCCAATGCCGTGAACCTTACGGACGGCCTGGACGGCCTCGCGGCGGGAACGGTGACCATCGCGGCTCTCGCGTACGGTGTCATCGCCGCATATAAAGGCGCGCACGACCTCGGGATCTTTGCGTTCGCTCTCGCGGGAGCGTGCGTCGGGTTTGCGTGGTTCAACTGCCACCCTGCACAGGTCATCATGGGCGACACGGGGTCTCTCGCGCTTGGCGCGGCGCTCGGATGCCTCGCGATACTAACGAAAACAGAGCTCCTCCTGGTGGTGATAGGCGGGGTTTTCGTGATCGAGGCTCTGTCTGACATCATCCAGGTAACGTACTTTCGAGCGACGCATGGGCGGCGTGTGTTCCGGATGGCCCCCCTTCACCATCACTTCGAGCTATCCGGCTGGCGTGAGCCCAAGGTGGTGACGAGGTTCTGGATATTGGGCCTAGTGTTCGCGATCCTCGGGATGCTGTGCCTTCCATGGCTATAGCGGCCACGCGTGTCGGCGCGGTCGTCCAGGCCCAACCTGCGAACGCCTCGTCGAGAGGTGAGAGACATGGCGGTGCGACGAAAAGCCAATGAGAAACACGCCCCTGACGTCGTGATCTTCCTCATAACCTTCGCGCTCCTGAGCTTGGGTGTGGTGATGGTATTCAGCGCGAGCTCGGTGAGCGCATACGAGATCTTCAGGGACACGTACTATTTCCTCAAGCGCCAGCTGGCGTGGGCGGCGGTTGGTCTCGCCGCGATGTGCGTAGCCATGGAGATCGATTACAGGGTCTGGAAGAAGTTTACTTGGCCTGCGCTGCTTGTGAGCCTCTTGTTTCTGGTGGTAGTCCTCATCCCCGGGGTCGGCGTGATGATCCGTGGGTCCAGAAGATGGCTGGGCGTTGGCTCCCTGACGTTTCAGCCCTCAGAGCTGGCCAAGGTTGTCACGGTTTTCTTCATGGCGAGCTTCCTCTCGGAACGCTCCGGGAGGATTCACCGGTTCGTGACCGGGCTCTTGCCGCCCCTTGTGGTCCTTGGGATCGTGTTCGGCCTCATAATGCTGGAGCCTGACCTCGGCACGGGCGGCACCATCGTCGGCATCACGGTGCTCATGCTTTTCGCGGCGGGTGCGAGCATCTCCCACCTGGCGGCCCTCGGGGCAATGGGAGTCCCCGCCCTTGTCGCGGTGGCCATGGCCGCACCTTATAGGGTCCAGAGGTTCCTCGCCTTCCTGCACCCGTGGGAGGACCCGCTTGGCTCCGGCTTTCACATCATCCAGTCGCTGCTTGCTATCGGGTCCGGGGGCATATTCGGGGTTGGTCTGGGAAGGAGCCGTCAGAAGTTCCTGTACCTTCCCATGCAGCATACGGACTTCATATTCGCCATAATCGGCGAAGAGCTCGGGTTTGTAGGCGCCACCGCCGTTGTGTTATTGTATTTCCTTTTCGCGTGGCGCGGGCTGCGAGTGGCCATCGGCGCGCCGGACTCCTTCGGCAGCTTGTTGGCGGTGGGCATAACTACCATGATCGTGTTCCAAGCGGCTGTGAACATCGGCGTCGTAACCGGCACGTTTCCGATCACGGGGATAACCTTGCCGTTGATCAGCTCCGGGGGGTCCTCCCTGGTGACGACGCTCGCGTCGATCGGCGTGCTCCTCAACATCTCGAAATACTCGTCCATAGGGTGAGCGCGATGAAGGTGGTGTTTGCCGGGGGAGGCACAGGGGGACACGTCTACCCCGGCGTGACTGTGGCCCGGGCTCTGGTTGAAAGAGACCCTGCGACGAAGGTGGTTTTCATCGGCACTCGAAAGGGCCTTGAGGCGGACGTCGTCCCCAGGGAGGGCTTTCCCCTCTGCACCATCGATGTGGCAGGGTTCCGTCGCAGGCTGTCGCCGGACACGGTTTTGACGGCGCTCCGGGCCTGCAAGGGATTCGTCCAGTCCGTTGCCATACTGCGGCGCGAGAAGCCCGACGTGGTCGTGGGCACGGGGGGGTATGTATCGGGCCCTGTCGTCCTGGCCGCGTGGGTTCTCGGGATTCCCACGGTCATTCACGAGCAGAACGCCCTGCCCGGCGTGACCACGCGCGCCCTCTCGCGGGTCGCGAGCGCAACGGCGGTGACCTACCCAGAGTCTGCGCGGTACCTTGCGCGTAAGTCCAGGGTCGTGGTGACCGGAAACCCGGTGAGGAAGTCGATCCTCAAGGCTGAGAGAGGCGCGGGGGCAAGGGCATTCGGGCTCGACCCCATGCGCCCCACACTCCTCGTGTTCGGGGGAAGCCAGGGCGCGCGAGCGATAAACCAGGCCATGGTTGACGCATTGCCGGATCTCCTCGCCCGGCACCCGGAGCTGCAGGTGATCCACCAGACAGGTCGCCGCGACCACGCGTGGGTTGTTGCCGAGCTTGCGGCGAGGGGAATCGACGTGGCGAGGCGGTCGCGCCTCGTTGTTGAGCCATACCTCTATGAGATGGACATGGCCATGGCCTGCGCCGACCTGGTGGTGAGCCGCGCGGGCGCCATATCCATCGCCGAGATCACTGCGAGAGGCATTCCCGCCGTGCTCGTTCCGTACCCGGGGGCCGCCGAGGGCCACCAAGAGAAGAACGCCCGGGCGCTGGAGGCTGCGGGCGCCGCCGTGGTGATCCTCCAGAGCGAGCTCGCAGGCGACGTCCTGCGTGAGACCGTCGAGCGACTCATTCACGACCGGGACCAGCTGGCACGGATGGCACGGAGCTCGCGGGGCTTGGGAAGACCGGACGCGGCCGATTCTCTGGCGGACCTAGTGGTCGGAGTGGCGGCACGGCGCAGGAGACAGCCCAGTCCGCGGCTGTAACGAGCAAAGAGAGCAGGGAACGTGGCTGAGACGGGGCTTTCAATGGAACTGGAAGGAGCGGCGGCGACGGGAGGGGACTGTGCCCAAGGCCGGCTCGAGGGAGACCGCAACGGCATCAGGCGAAAGACCGCTTGGACAAGCAGCGTGCGCCAGAAACCGGGCTCTGTAGCGGGCGCGGAGGCCCGCCTGCCCGGCGCACTCGTTTGCGCGAGTGGCAGGCGCGCGGGATCCAGCATAGCATTTGTACGTCACGCGGGGCGGTCACGGAGGAATCCCGGATGAGTTCGAGGGGATCTTCCGACGCGCGGCGGGCACGAGAAAGGGAGAGGACGGTATGAAGAAGCAGGGCCGGATCCACTTCGTGGGCATAGGCGGCCACGGGATGAGCTCGATCGCCCGAGTGCTTCTACAGATGGGATATGAGATAAGCGGGAGCGACGTGGCGGACTCTCCTAGGGTCCGGGCGCTTCGCGCGGCAGGGGCGGATGTCCACATCGGGCATTCCGAGATCCTCGTCGAAGGGGCGAGCCGGGTCGTGGTAAGCGCGGCGGTCCCCCGCAACAACGTCGAGGTCCTCGCTGCCGTGCGCCTCGGCATACCGGTCGCAAGCCGCGCTGAAATGCTGGGCGAGCTCATGAACCCGAGAGTAGGAGTAGCCATATCCGGGACCCACGGTAAGACCACGACGTCGTCCATGATCGCGACCGTGCTCATTGAGGCGGGCCTCGACCCCACGTGCGTGCTGGGCGAGGAAGTTGACGCGGTCCCGGGCGGCGGGAGGTCTGGCCGGGGCGAGGTGGTCGTCGTTGAGGCGGATGAAGCGTATGGCTCGTTTCTCAAGCTCTGGCCCAAGATTGCGGTGGTGACCAACATAGACGATGATCATCTGGACTACTACGGGACCTCTCGTGCAATCGACGAGGCCTTCGTCGAGTTCCTGGGGCACGTCCCCGAAGAAGGTCTTGCGGTCCTCTCATGCGAGAACGCCCGCCTCATGGCCATAGAGAAGCACCAGAAGCACCTGAAGTGCAGGAAGGTCTTGTACGGACTGTCCTCGGGGGACATCTCGTGTCTAGATCCGGTGCGCGTGGGGAGAGGCTACCGGTTCGGAGTCCTGTACCGCGGGCGGCTCCTCGGCCAATTGGAACTCGGGGTGCCGGGGCGGCATAATATAGCTAATGCCCTCGCCTGCGTCGGCGTGGGGCTCGAACTCGGCGTTCCATTCGACGTCGTCCGGCGCGGGCTTGCGTTGTTCCGAGGCGCGAGGAGGCGACAAGAGGTCATCGGCGAGGTCGGGGGGGTCACGGTGGTGGACGACTATGCTCACCACCCGACGGAGATCAGGGCGACCCTCGCTGCTCTGAAGGAAAGTCACGGCGGGCGGCTCGTGGTGGTGTTTCAGCCTCAGCGGTTCACCAGGACGAAGCTCCTCTTCGACGAGTTCGCGCGGTCGTTTTCCTCCGCGGACGTCGTGGTGATCACCGAGATATACCACCGCGGCACAGGTGAGGAGCCCATCGCCGGCGTGACCGGAGAGAGGCTGGCCGACGCCATCAGGGCGCACGAGGGCCCGGGCGGGCCGCGGGTGGAGTTCATAGGCACGCTGCAGGAGATAGTGTCGTGGCTTCTCTCTGAAGTGCGTTCGGGCGACCTGGTCGTGACAATGGGGGCGGGGGACGTCGACTCTTGCGCGCGAGAACTCGTGAAGAGGATGAGGACCGATTGAGAGGCACGAGTCTAGCCTTGCGGCTCAAAGAGGTCGTACGCGGCGAAGTCTGTGCCGACGAGCCGATGTGGCGTCACACCTCGTTTCGCATCGGCGGTCCGGCCGATGTGCTTGTGGTGCCGAAGGACGTGGATGACCTGGTCGTCCTCTTGCAGGCGCTTGGGGACGTGCAGGCGCCGTTTTACGTGATCGGCGCAGGAACGAACCTCCTCGTCGCGGACGAGGGCGTGAGGGGCGTGGTTATCAAGCTAGCCGGGACCCTGGACGACGTTGGGAGAGAGGACGGCTGCATCGTGCGGTGCGGTGCCGGGACTCATCTTCCGGCCCTTTGCAGGACCGTGGCGTCGTGGGGCTTGGCGGGGCTCGAATTCGCGAGCGGCATCCCGGGCACGGCGGGGGGCGCGGTGGCGATGAACGCGGCCGCGTATGGGCGCACCATGTACGACGTGGTGCACACCGTTGCGGCCCTGACATACGAGGGGGAACGCGTGGCCTTGGGGCGCGAGGACCTCGATGCGGGCGTGAAGACCACGAGGGTCCTTCAGGAGCCGTTAATCCTGGTTGAGACGCGATTCCTCCTTCGCGAAGATGAACCCGGGGCAATCGTCCGGCGTATGCAGGAGCATCTCAAGGATCGGTCGAAGAAGCAGCCGCTTTCGGTTCCGAGCGCGGGCTGCGCCTTCAAGAACCCCGCAGGCGGCGGGGCCGGGAGGTTCATAGACGCCGCCGGCCTGAAAGGCGAGCGCGTGGGCGGAGCGCAGGTTTCCACGGTCCATGCGAACTTCATAATCAACACCGGGGGTGCCACCGCTCGTGACGTCCTTACGCTGATGGAGAAGGTCCGGGATGTCGTGTACAAGAGGTTCGGGGTGGTGCTGGAGCCGGAGATCAGGGTCCTCGGAGGCTAAGAGGCCGGAGGTGACTTGCGCTGTGAGGCTGGTAATCGCCGGCTCAAGACCGCTTTCTGGGACGGTGAAAGTCGCGGGCGCAAAGAACGCTGCTTTGAAGATCATGGCCGCTTCCATCCTGGCCGGCGGCGTGTGTCGGATCTCAAACGTCCCGCGGATCGCGGACGTCGATACCATGTTGGGGGTCCTTCGCGGCCTCGGCGCGAGAGTCGAGGTGGGACCCGACGGTAGCACAATGAGCATCGACCCATCCGGGGTCGACCGCTGCGAGCCCCCGGAGGAGCAGGTGAGGGAGATGCGTGCGTCCATACAGGTCATGGGGCCCCTCCTCGCCCGTCTGGGGTATGTGCGCGCGCGGCGCCCCGGTGGCTGCAACATCGGGCCGCGCCCCATCGACCTCCACCTGAAGGGCTTCGCAGCGCTCGGAGCGAAGATAAACGAAGAGAGTGGGTATGTCTCGGTGAGAGCCGAGAAGCTGAGAGGCGCGGAGGTCTTCCTCGACATCCCAAGCGTCGGCGCGACCGAGAACATCATGATGGCTGCGTGCCTGGCCGAGGGAACGACAATCATCAAGAACGCCGCCCGTGAGCCCGAGATAGTGGACCAGCAGAGATTTCTCAACCGGCTCGGCGCGAAGGTGTCGGGAGCCGGCACCGATACGATCAGAATCGAGGGGGTGAAGTCTCTCGGGGCGGCGGATTACGCGGTCATACCAGATAGGATCGAGGCGGGCACTTTCATGGTGGCCTCTGCGATGACGAGGGGCACCGTGCGCGTGGAGAACGTCGTCGTCGAGCACCTCCAAGCCCTCATTGGCAAGCTGCGCGAAGCAGGTGCGGAGATAGTCGAAGGCGATTCGTTCGTGGTTGTCAAGGGGCCCGAACGGCTCCGCGCGGCAAGCGTGCGAACATCCCCCTACCCGGGGTTCCCTACGGACATGCAACCGCAGTTCGTTGCGGCGATGAGCGTCGCCGACGGGACGAGCATCGTCACCGAAACGATATTCCCGAACAGGTTCAAGTACGTTGAGGAGCTAAGCCGCATGGGGGCCACCGTCAGGGTGGAAGGCCGTGTGGCGATAGTGCAGGGGGTTGCGAGCCTTGCCGGGGGGAGCGTTGAGGCGCCCGACCTTCGCGGAGGGGCTGCTTTGATCCTGGCGGCGCTCGTCTCAAGCGGTCCCACGGTGCTCTCGGGGGTGCATCATGTGGACAGAGGATACGAAGACCTTCCGGGCAAGCTTGCGAAGCTCGGTGCGGCCATCGAGAGGGTCGGCGTTTTGGAGCGCCAGGTGAGTTGAGTGGACGGCGGGGGCGAGTCGGTGGGGATGAGACCCAGAAGACCGGGCCCGGTCGAGGGCATATCCATGGAGGACATTGACGGGCGGGGCGCGACGCGTCCAGGAAGACGCCGGCAGCCGACGCGCAGGCTCGTGCCGCTGGCGTTCGTCGTGCTTCTTGTGGCGAGCGCGGCGTTCACGTTTCTGAGGTCGCCGTACTTCCAAGTCCAGCACATCGATGTCCGAGGGCTCACGAATCTCTCGACGGAGGAGGTCGTGGTGGCGTGCGGCCTCGCCCAGGATGAGAACATCTTCGATGTAGACCTTCGCGCGATTACCGCGAGGTTGAAGGCCATCCCCAGGGTGGACAAGGTGCAGGTGTCTCGGCGGCTTCCGTGCACCATTGTCATCGACGTACGGGAACGCGTGCCGGTCGCCGTGATTCCCTACGCTGGGTATTTCGTCGAGGTTGACGCCACGGGCCTCGCGATAGGCCTCGAGGAGGCCTATCGCGGCAGAGAGCTGCCGCTTGTGACCGGGCTTACGCTTCGGTCGGTGAAGGTCGGCCACCCCGTGGACGCACCAGAGATCTCATCCGCGCTCACGCTCATCGCTGTTTTGCCAGCGTCCGTGCTCCAACAGGTCTCGGAGGTCAATTTCAGCTCGTCGCGCGGGTTCTGTTTGTACATGCAGTCAGGCACCCAGGTCATCATCGGCGAGGGGACGGAGGAAGAGCTCCGATCCCGCGCGACCGTGCTGGACGCCCTTCTCGCGAGGCTGGAGCAGGAAGGCGCTCATGCGACGTACATCGACGTTAGGTTCGAAAAACGGCCGGTCGTGAGGACCGGGAGATAGTGACAAGCGTTTGGGGAGGTGTATAATTGACGTAGGCTTCCCGGCGGGAGCGCATCCGTGTTTTCCAGGGGGAGAGAGCTTGAGGAGAGTGCGAGACTTCGAGGTTTACGTGGCTGGGGTCTGCGTGGTCCTTGGCGTCTTGCTCGTGGCTCAGTTCCGAACACAGGAGTATATCGGCCGCGCCCAGATCCCGTCCAGGAGACTGGAAGATCTCAGCGACATGTTGCGGAGGTCGGACGCAGAGCGCAGTCTCCTGGAGAAAGAAGTCGATGCGCTGCGCAAGCAGCTTGCCACGGTTGGGGAAGGCGAGCGGGCGGCCGAGGCCCTCAAGCTTGAGCTCGCAAAGGCGCGGATGGCAGCGGGGCTCGTTGAGGTCCAGGGGCCTGGCGTCGTTGTCACGGTCGATGACAGCAAGCGTCAAGCGGCGCCGGGGGAGAGCCCTGAGCTTTTCCTTGTTCACGACGAGGACATCCTCAAGATCGTAAACGAGCTCTTCGCAGCGGGCGCCGAGGCCATCTCCATCAACGGCCAGCGGGTGATCGCAACGACGGAGATAAGGTGCGCTGGCCCGGTGATATCCGTGAACAACGTGAGAATCGGGCCCCCATACGAGATAGTGGCCATCGGCGAGCCCTCCACGCTCGATGCTGCGCTCCATATGCGGGACGGCATCCTCGATACGCTCAGGGCTTGGGGCATCGAGGCTAAGGTGACGAAGGTGACCAGCGTCCGCGTGCCAGCGTACAAGGGTAGTCTATACTTCCAATACGCGAAGCCCGTGGGGGAAGGGGCGCAACAATGATGCTGCCGATCATAGGCCTCGTTCTCGGGATCGTTATTGCCTTGCTCACACCTATAAGGTTTCCGGCCGTCTACTCAGACTACATGGCCGTCGGCATCCTGGCGGCCCTGGACAGCGTGTGCGGTGGTATCCGGGCCGGCCTTGAGGACAAGTTTGATAAGGTCGTGTTCATATCCGGTTTCGTGACCAACATGGCGCTGGCCGCGTGTCTGACCCTGGTAGGGGACAAGCTCGGCGTGGACCTTTTCCTGGGTGCGACGGTGGCGTTCAGCATACGCATTTTCACCAACGTGGGGATGATCCGCCGTTATCTCCTTCAGCGTCCATCCAGGTCTTCCGGGACCCGGTCGCGTGGCACCCAGGCTTAGCAAAAGAGGATAAACTGGGGAAGTGTTGAAGTTAGTACTTACTATAAGTTGGCAGATTAACAGCGGTCTGTCGGCGGGCTGCCGGAGGCCACCGGGTTAAGCATGGGCAAGACGGGGCTCCAGAGCTCTAGGCGCGGTCGGCAGCCAGCGGGGCAGGGAGGCAACGGTGAACGCGCGGGCTCATCGGGCCCGGGCGCGCCGCGCGGCTCCGCCGGACGGCAGGTGTGCTCGGGGAGGTAACATATGCCTGTTAAAAGCGTGGTTGCCGGGCTTGACATCGGCAGCACCAGAGTATCCGAGGTCATTGCGGCGGTCGGGCCAGACTGGGATGTAGAGATCCTGGGCGCAGGCGTCTCTCCTTGTCAGGGCGTTCGCCGAGGTTTAGTGGTAGACATCGAGGCCGTGGCAGCCGCGATCAAGGCCGCGAACAAGCGCGCGTGCCACATGGCGGGGTTGAACGTTCGAGAGGCGTATGTAGGGGTCCCGGCCGTTCATACGGTGTGTCAGGAGACACGCGGGGTTACGGCTGTGAGCGGGGAGGATGGCACAATCACCGCAGATGACATGCGACGCGCCCTCGATGCCGCGAGGGTGCTGGCCATCCCTCCTGAACGTCGGATGATCTCCGTCCTTCCGAAGGAGTACATCGTAGACGGTGTCGGAGGCATAAGGAACCCGGAGGGCATGGCCGGAGTTCGCCTGGAGGTTGACGCCCGAGTTATCTTGGGGCAGACGGCCCTGCTCGCGAACATCGAGGCCAGCGTGGAGAAGGCAGGGCTTTCCGTGGCCGGGTGGGTGCTTGAGCCGATGGCCGTGGCCGAGGCGGTTCTGGACCCGGAGGAACGCGAGCGAGGCGTCATCCTCGTCGACGTCGGAGGCCAGATCACGCAGGTCTCCGCGTTTTATGAGGGCGCGCCGATCCTGTTTTCGTGGGTGCCCGCAGGCGGCGCGCACGTGACGAACGATATCGCCGTCGGAATGAAGGTCTCTCTTGAGGAGGCGGAGGGCCTCAAGAGGCAGATGGGCCAGAGAGGAGCTGCGCGGGCACCGCGCCCGGCAACAGGACGCACCGCGCCCGTGGGTGTTTCCGGGCCGCGGGCCGGCGTCATTGGGCCGAGAGGCGAGGCCAAGCGTGTGCCAGACGAGGCTGTGTCGCCTCCCGCGGCGAATCAGGAGGAGTTTCTTGCAAGGATCGTCGAGGCCAGGCTGAGGGAGATCCTCGAGCTTGTGGACGGGGAAACAAGACAGGTCAGGGCGAGGGGCCTCGCCCCATGCGGGGTCGTCTTGAGCGGTGGTGGTTCGCTCGCTTCCGGTATCCTAGACCTTGCCGCGGACGTCCTGGGGGTGCCAGTCAGGATGGGCGTGCCATTCGAGATCAAGTGGCGTGGCGGGAAGGATCCTGTGGAGGTGTCTTGCGCATCGCTGGGCATTGTGGCGTGCGTCGTGAACGATTCGGCGTTCAGGCTCACGAGGGATACGAGGTCGTCGCCTCTCATGGAACTCATCGCGGGAGTGCGCGGGTGGTTCAGGGATTTCGTTAAGGACTTCTTCTAGCTTGTGACGCCGCAAGCATTCGTCTTCTCTTTCGACGGCGCCAGGATTGCCGGCGCGTGCATGACGGGGCGTGGGGAATTCGGCTATCTCGCGCACCGGATTCGAACGAGGCGGGCCGCGGGCGCGCCGAACCCGGGAGCGCAACAGCGGCAACCCCGGGCAGGACTGCGGCGCCGAAAGGTAGGCGAGCTTCTGGCGATACACTTGGCTGTGTTCTAGGTGTGGGCCGGGGGAGGCCTGTTCGACCCATGGGATTGTAGCTCTCCGGGATCTGCCGCAGGCGGGAGGAGGGCCCCGGGCGCTGCGGCGAAGCGCAGGAGGGATGATTCGTGTTCAACCTTGAACTCGAGATGGAGCAGTTTACCAACATCAAGGTGGTGGGCGTCGGCGGCGGGGGGTCGAACGCGGTGAACCGCATGATCGCGTCTGGTCTCTCAGGCGTTGAATTCGTGGCCATCAACACCGACGCTCAGGCCCTGGCCGCGTCCGACGCGAACGTGAAGATCCAGGTCGGCGAGAAGCTGACGAGGGGCCTCGGGGCTGGGTCAAACCCCGAGATAGGCGCGCAGGCGGCCCAGGAAAGTTACGAGGTGCTTCGCCGAGCTCTGGAGGGGGCGGACATGGTGTTCATCACCGCCGGCATGGGAGGGGGCACCGGCACTGGCGGCGCGCCCGTAGTCGCCGGCATAGCAAAGGAGCTCGGTGCGCTCACCGTCGGAGTGGTGACGAAACCTTTCTCTTTTGAAGGGCGCAGACGCATGACCCAGGCTCTCGCGGGCCTCGATAACCTCAAGTCCAAAGTGGATGCGCTCATAGTCATCCCCAACGACAGGTTGCTTCAGGTGAGCGAAAAGAAAACATCGATCCTCGAGGCGTTCCGCTTGGCGGATGATGTCTTGAGGCACGGGGTTCAAGGCATATCGGATCTCATCACAGTGCCGGGGCTCATAAACGTGGATTTCGCGGACGTGCGGACCATCATGAGCGACGCAGGTTCAGCCCTCATGGGGATCGGGATCGCGTCCGGCGAGAATCGCGCCCAGGAAGCCGCCAGGGCTGCCATAGAAAGCCCGCTCCTGGAGACGTCCATCGAGGGTGCAAAAGGCGTTCTAATGAACATCACCGGCAACAGCACGTTGGGGTTGTTCGAGGTGAATGAGGCAGCGGAGATCATCGCTCAGGCCGCGGACCCTGACGCGAACATCATTTTCGGCGCGATGATCGATGAGTCGCTGAAGGACGAGATCAGGATCACGGTCATCGCCACCGGCTTCGAAGGGAAGGCACGCCGGGAAAAGGTCGGCCTGGAGGCCGTCGAGATAAGCGATTTCGCGACGACCAGCGACGACCTGGACATTCCCGCCTTCCTGAGACGTGGCCAGAGAAGGTAACGCTGCCGGTCCCGCGTGCCGCCTCAGAGGACCGCTTGATTCCTAGCGCGCCGTTCCTGGGCGGCGCGCGCTTTGCCGTACCGTCGTACCCTCACGGAAGGTGGCACGCCGACACCAGCGTGTGCGGGGCGGGCCTCGCCTCCTGGTATGGTTCCCGCCGTGTTCATCAGCTTGTTGTCGTGCCTCGCCCGCCGGTTGACCCCGCATCTCCCGCGGACCGCAGGTGTGCCGCCGGGCCCCTGTTGATCTTCAACTTCAACGGCACCTTCCCCACGTATTCTCGTCTTCGCTTCGCAGGACCCGTATACGCGTCCAAGGCAGCCCGATTCTGTGCAGTTCTGTGCGGCGTGCCCGATCCTCGGCCCGCGGTCGATGACCTCGCCGAAGCGGACGCTCGTCATGGTCTGACATATTTCTGCCGGGCATGGCTGTATACTTTTAGAGAGGAAGCGACCGCCGGCGGAGGAAGGATACGCCGCGAGGGCTCGAACTCAAGAGGACGCACCGAGCCGCGGGCGCACGGGGGACGGCTACGCGCCGTGCGCGGTTGCACGGGCTCCGGGAGGCGGACGAGATGAACGGCCAAGCTATCGTGAATGCGTGTGTGATGACACTCGTCATGCAATGGCTGACGCTCTGGGCGACCGGGGCGGTGCTCGGGTATAAGACGCGGCCATTGAGGCTTCTGGCTGGCTCGGTGCTTGCGGGGGGCATCGACGCCGCGATCGTGGCCATGTTCTTCGCAGACCGCATTCCTGCTGGCGCAGCGGTCCCCCTCGCGATCCTTTCGATCCTCCCCGCGGCGAGGCTGGGATTCGGACGTCTCCCGGCTCATAGATTCCTCCTCGTCTGCGCCCATGTGTTGGGCATCAGCGTGCTCGCTTTCGGAGGGGCGCTTGCGACCGCGTACCTGACCGGGTGGCGGCTCGTGCCAACCATCGTCGGGCTCGTGGGGACCATCCTCCTGACTACGGAGATCGGTTGGGGTCTCGTCCACCGTCGGATTCGAGACTGGTTGTTCTTTGTGCCGATAGAAGTGTGTCTCGGCGAGGTGACCTTGAGACTCAACGCCCTTATCGACACGGGGAACCGCCTCAGAGACCCGATAAGCGGGTCCCCCGTGATCTTGCTGGAATACAGTGCCGTGGCGGACGCGTTGCCCGAGCGCGTGAGGCGAGCGTTTATGGCCTTCGACGCCGGAGACTTCGGCCTGGTTTCCGAGCTCCTGGCAGACTCCGCGTGGCTTTCGAGGTTTCGTGTGATCCCGTTCGTGTCGGTAGGAGAAGAGAGGGGTTTGCTCGCCGGGTTCCGCGTGGACGAGGTCAGGGTTCTCGGCGGGCCGCGAGCGACTTCGAGCCGGAACGCCGTGGTCGGAGTGCTGATGAAGCGCTTCTCGCCCGAGGGGGCTTTCGCGGCGCTTCTTCATCCCGATATCCTGGCCGAGGCATCCTGAGCTTGGCCGGCCGCGCGGCGGCCGCGCGGGTGGAGCAACCCGCGGTGATGCCAGTCCAGTACTGTCCGGGAGGGGACCAGGATGAGCGTTGGCATGAGTCTGGAGCACTGGCTATCCGCCTTGCGGATTCGCCTCGTGCTTTATGCCATAAGGCGCGGGCTCGTCCCGGGCCGCGCCGTTCTTTACGTCGGAAACGGCGAGGTTCTTCCTCCTCCGCTCTCGAGCGATGAGGAGACGGCGCTTCTCGCGCGCCTCGAGCGGGGCGACTCCCAGGTCAAGGGGGAGCTTATCGAGAGGAACCTGAGGCTCGTGGTGTACATAGCCCGGAAATTCGAGAACACGGGAATCGGCGTAGAGGATCTTGTCTCCATCGGCACGATAGGCCTCATCAAAGCGGTCAACACGTTCGATCCGTCGAAGAGGATCAAGCTGGCAACGTACGCGTCGCGGTGCATTGAAAACGAGATCCTCATGTACCTCCGGCGCACGAGCAAGTCCAGGGCAGAGGTGTCCTTCGACGAGCCTCTCAACGTTGACTGGGATGGCAACGAGCTCCTGCTCTCGGACGTTATGGGAACCGACACCGACGTGGTGTACAAATGTATAGAAGAGAAAGTCGATAGATCCCTTCTGGATGACGCCATGCAACGCCTTTCCGCGAGGGAGAAGCGCATAATGGAGCTCAGGTTTGGGCTACGTGACGGGACCGAGAAGACGCAGAAAGAGGTGGCGGATATGTTGGGCATCTCGCAATCGTACATCTCTCGCCTCGAAAAGAGGATCATCAGGAAGCTTCGCAGGGAGATGAGGAAAGTGGAATAGGAACAGCAGCACGGGCGCGGCGCGCCCGGGAAGATCGGCGCATTTCCGTGATCCAGCCGATCCTACGGGTTTGACGTGGCGTGGAGCGGAGCCGTATACTTGCAGTAATAGTAACAGGTGAGCAAGGAGGAAGCGGAAAGGGCGCTGGCGCCGGGGTTCGCGCTTCGTGCGTCGGCGCTTCTCAAGGCGCAGCTTTTGGGTCTTTTGGGGGAATGTTCGTGGGCTTGACTGAACGGAAGAGGGAGTTCCTCGAGGCCCTGCGCAGACTGTACCAAGAACAGGGGCATGCTGTGCACTACGAGGACGTCGCGAGAGCGGTCGGGGTAAGCAAGTGGACCGCGTACGACATGCTTCGGGAACTCGCCGCAGACGGACTGGTAGGGGTGGAATACGTCCTCAACAGGAACGTAAGAATGCCGGGAAGGTCGATGATCATGTTCCGTCCGAACGACCCCGGCGAGGGGGCAGGCGAGCGTCGACCCAAGCCCGCCGGGCGCCTGGCCTTCGGTGACGAGCTCGCTCTCATCAAGAAGAATCTGGTGGCCTCCCTGTCCGAGCTGCGAGGGTCGACATCCCAAGGCATATGGCAGGGATTCATGGAGGATCTGGATCGCGCTAACGGGCCTGCGGCGTTCTGCGGGTACATGGCTGTCCTCCTGGTGGCGTGCACGCGTCTTCTTGGCGGGAACAGCGTGGACGTCCTTGCACGGCTCGTGCAAGCGGGCGCGGACGCTCACAGCGCTCTCCTGGTCTTTTCCGGCGCGATCATGGGCATGCTGCTTGTACATCCCGCAGTTTCCGGTGAAACCACGGGGAGGATGGCAGCCTACATGAGGAGGTTTCAGGAGCAGGTCGACAGACTGAGCGGACAGGAGAGAAGCCTGTTGCTCGACTTCGTGAGGGAGATAGCGAGGCCTGTGTGAGACGAAAGGGGGGATTGCAAGTCGCGCTGGCGCGTGGCTCAGGTGGCGAGCGGGGGGTGGCGTGCGGCGTAGGGTGGGGAAGCGATGGGCTGTGGAACGCTGGCGGTTCTTCGAGGGCGCAGCAGGCGAGCGGCGTAACGGAGAGGGCGGTGCCAAGCTTCACTGGGTTGCGGGGGTATGTCGGGATGTCGGACGCTGGCCGAGTGACTCGATAACGTTTCGGAAAGGAGGCCAAACGGTGAGAGCGTACGATCTAATGAAGAAGTATGCGGCTACCCAGGTGGTTGATTACATGTTCTCGCTTCTCGCGAAGGACCCTCAGCGTCATCTGGTGACGTTCGCGAAGATCCTTGAATCCCTGGCTGCCACGCCTGAGCATAAAGCTCAGCTGCAGATGGCGAGGCGGGCCTTTGAGAATCCCGATCACGTCTGGACCCGGCTTGCGCAAAGAGCGTTCTCTTCTCTCCACCCGAACTTCCGCACCAGGGGCTTGGTCAACCTGTTCGTGAACGAAGTCTACCTAGGTTGGCAGGAACGCAAGAGGCACGCGGAGAGACTCGGCACCAACATCCCCGCGCTCCTCGTCATAAGCCCCACGATGCGGTGCAACCTCGCGTGCACAGGGTGCTACGCTGGCAGGTACACGAAACGGGACGAGATCGATACTGCCACCTTTGACAGGATCATCACTGAGGCCAAGGAGCTGGGGATCCACTTCATCGTCGTGTCCGGAGGCGAGCCTTTCACCCGGGAAGACCTGTTGGACATGGCGGAGAAGCACGACGGCGTGGTCTTCATGGTGTACACTAACGGTACCCTCATCGACGAGCGCACGGCACGGCGTCTCGCCGAGCTCGGGAACATGTCCCCAGCCATAAGCCTCGAAGGCTTCGAGGAGGCGACCGACGCGCGCCGGGGGGCGGGTACGTTCGCCAAGGTCATGCAGGCCATGGACAATCTGAGGCAGGCAGGCGCCGTGTTCGGCTTCTCGGCCACGTATACAAGGTTCAACACCGATGTCGTCGCGAGCGACGAGTTCATAGACATGTTGATCGACAAGGGCGCGATGTACGGGTGGTTCTTCACGTTCGTGCCGGTCGGAAAGGACGCTGACATGGGTCTCATGTGCACTCCCGAGCAGCGGGACCGGATGCGCAGGCACGTCCTTCACATACGCGAGACGCGCCCCATCTTCGTGGCAGACTTCTGGAACGATGGCCCGCTGGTGGCGGGATGCCTTGCCGGCGGCCGCTCTTACCTGCATATAAACGCCAGAGGGGACATCGAACCGTGCGTGTTCGTCCATTTCGCTGTGGACAACATCAAGAACACCACGATAGCGGATGTGCTGAAGTCCCCGTTCTTCATGGACATCAAGTCGAGGATGCCTTTGAACCAAAACCATCTCCGGCCTTGCATGATAATAGACAACCCGTGGGTCCTCCGAGAGGTCGTGGCGAGGCACGGGGCGCACCCGACCCACGAGGGGGCGGACTGCGTTATCACGGTGCTTGCGAGGGCGCTCGACGAATACGCCGAGGCCTACGGCAGGATCGCCGAGGTTGCCTGGGAAAAGGAATACCCGAAGGCAAGGGCGAGGGCGAAGGCCGCAGCCGCGGCCGGAGAATGAGCGCTTGGGCCGGGCTAGGGCTCGGCCCCATCCTGGAGCCTTCGGTTCAAGCGTTCGGCGGAGGCGGTCGGCGGGCGGCCGCGGGCCTGTCCAGAGCGGTCAGCATCCGAGCGGAGCTGCGGAGGACAGGACGCCTTCCACCGCGGGCCGCCTCCCCCGGCTCACGTCTCATTGGCCCGCCCGCGTGCGGGGCCAGTCATTGCTTGGACGATTCGGCGTACTCGCTTGCCTCGACGAGGATGACATCCAGCCCGATCCTGCGGATCTTTTCCCATGGGATGACGTAATCGTTGTACCGCCCGAGGATTCCCATGAGCCTAGCGGGGCCGGGGACCATTATGGACCTCACTTGCCCCGTGGCAAGGTCGATCTCCATGTCGCATATCGGTCCGAGCCTCCGGCCATCGACGACGTTTACAACCTCGCGCGTTCGAAGGTCCGAGATCCGGACCAGCATCGCCACCACCCCCAAGACTTGCATAAGGTACTATATTCGAGTAAGTGGCGGCGTGTGCGCGTCCCTCTTCAGGCGTCTCCGCGCCTACGCTGGCAAGTGTTGTGCGGGGCGCGGCCGTAGGGGCGTTCGTCAGGAGTCGGTCTGTATTGGAGGGCGGCCGACGGCCCACGGCCCACCCATGTAGCACGGACGCAGACCCTGGCGCGGCACTGTCGCTGCGCTTCAGCCCGTCGACACGGGTAGAAAGAGGCGAGTCAAGCCTTCGACGCGGCCATCATAGGAAAGGAAAGGCCGCACGAAATGCGTGGCTGGCGAGTAAGTTGGGAGTGCCGCGGACAGGCACAGCCTCGTAGCCGCGGGCACGGGCGTGAGAATCGGCGGGGCAGACGCCGTGACGGTCCGCTGGAATGCGCCTCCGGTCCGGGTCCGCGTCCCGGTCTGCGGCACGGCTGCGGGGTAGCCGGCGCGAGGGGGCCCTGCGAGGTCGAGGCGCAGCTTCGCGAGGGTTTCTCCTGGTGAGAGGTCGAGCGTGAGACCTTCCAGTCTGCCTTCCTTGTCCACCTGTATGAAGCAGAGTGGCGGGAACAGCACGCACCACCAGTTCTGGCCCTTGCCTTCTCCGAGCACCACCCTCACAGCGTCATAGTCTCCACTGGGGATGGTTATCGGTCCGTACGTCCGTTCAGGGAACGCGAAGGTGCCCATCTCCACGCGAGCCCCATACGACTCTCCCGAGGCCCGGATCCGCTCCGTCGCGGCCGCTTGAAGCTCGCTGGCTTTCTCGAGCAGAACCTGCCACGCCTCCTCCTTGGTCTTCACCGACCCAAGCAGCGTTCTGGCTCGGGCCAGGATCGCGTCGCGCACCCGGAGTTTCAAGGCCTGGTCATCCTCGCTGTCACTGTTTGCGACCACGTGCAGCCGTATGAGGTTTCTCGTGTTAAACGCGTTTTCCGCGGTTAGGCTGGGAGACGATGGCAGTATCCTAGTATCGAAAACCGCCGCCGACAAGGCGACGCCAGCGACGGTGGCAATTAGTATCAGCGCGCTCACTGCTATCCTGACCCGCAACACGGTCACCTCCGATTCTTCGTGCCTGGCGAAACGACCGGGCCGAGCCCGCCCAGCCGCCTACATGAACCGTCTCATGTGTTTGAGAGCCGCCTTTTCGAGGCGCGACACCTGCGCTTGAGAGATGCCGATCTCCTCGGCGACCTCCATCTGGGTTTTGCCTTCGAAGAAGCGCAGCTTCAGTATGAGCCGTTCCCGTTCATTCAGCTTCTCCATGGCCTCGCGTATGGATATGCCCTCCAACCACGTTGAATCCTGGTTCTTCTCGTCGCTCACCTGGTCCATCACGTAGATCGGGTCGCCGCCGTCGTGGTAAATGGGCTCGAAGAGCGACACGGGATCCTGAATGGCGTCAAGAGCGTACACCACTTCCTCGCGAGGCAGCTTGAGCTCGTCCGCGATCTCTGTGATGGAGGGCTCCCTGGAGTTCCTGCTGACGAGGGCGTCCCTTACCTGTAGCGCTTTGTACGCCACGTCCCGCAGCGAGCGGGATACCCTGATCGGGTTGTTGTCCCTGAGATAGCGACGGATCTCCCCGACTATCATGGGAACTGCGTAGGTCGAGAACTTCACGTTCTGCGTGAGATCAAAATTGTCGATTGCCTTCATCAGGCCTATGCACCCGACCTGGAAAAGGTCGTCCACATACTCTCCCCTGTTATTGAAACGCTGTATGACGCTGAGCACTAGGCGGAGGTTTCCGTATATGAGCTTGTCCCGCGCGTCCTTATCCCCGCGCCTGACGAGGTCTAGAAGCTCACGCATCTTCTGGTTGCTCAAAACTGGCAGCTTCGACGTATTGACTCCGCATATCTCGACCTTGTTCGTCATCGTAGGGGGTTCCCCCGCGTTTCCAGAATATCTCAGGTTCAATACAAGTATTGCCTCGGGTACATGCTTTTATTCTGGGCAAGGATGGGAAAGTACGACTACTGGCCTTTCTCTGCGCGTGCGGTGCACTCACGCGGTAAGTAAGAATGAGATAACGACCGCCCCGAGGAGCAGGATCGTGGCATCGCGCCTTTCCCCGCGGAGCGGTGGCGAAACCGGGTTGGACATACAATATGTTGGGCAATATAATAACAATCAGCCACAATATATAGATCCTGGCAGGGACGTTGTGCGTGGCAGCACCGAGGCGCAGCGGGAGTCAAGGCCTTCGGCGATGGCGTGCGAGCCTGATGCTCGTGGAACGGCCGGACGGTGACTACCGGGCGACGACCGGGGTGCCGGACGAGTGAGCGACACGCGCGCTTCCCGCACTTAGGGGGATAGTGATGAAGTGCCCGTACTGCGGCCATCCCGACAGCAGGGTGATAGATTCGCGTGCGACCGAGGAAGGAGCGGCGATCAGACGTCGGCGCGAATGCATGTCGTGCGGGCGCAGGTTTACGACTTACGAGGTCGTTGACGAGGTACCGCTGATGGTGGTGAAAAAAGACGGCAGGCGCGAACCATTCAATCGCAACAAGATCCTGACCGGCCTCATGAAAGCGTGCCAGAAACGACCCGTTCCCATGAGTGTGCTGGAAGAGGTAACGAGCGACGTCGAGCGCGAGTTGCGCGGCCGTCTGGAACGCGAGGTGTCAAGCCGGGAGATCGGCGAAATGGTCATCCGGAGGCTGCGGGACCTCGACAAAGTCGCCTACGTGCGCTTCGCCTCGGTGTATCGCGAATTCAAGGACATAGACACGTTCATGGACGAGCTGAAGAAGCTCCTGAACGAGGAGTGAAGAGCCCGGCGCGGCGCGGGAGCGCGGGTTTCGGCTCCGGGCCGCGGGGGCCCGGCTGTGTTTCAGTGGAGGGGTGAGCTTCGAGTGGCAGTAAGGGCTACTGTAGCGGGAGAGGATCTCCAGGGCGTAGATGCCGCGGATGGCGGCGAGAAGGGCAGATTCGCCAGGCCGTCCAGGGTGTTTACGAGCATCCAGAAACGGGACGGCAGGATAGTGCCGTTCGACGAAGCGAAGATACTGAACGCGATCAGCAAAGCCATGCGCGCAGTTGACGAGGAGAACCCGAGGCTTGCGGAGGAGCTCACGGCAAGGGTGCTCTCGCACGTGGCTGACGAGTGCGTGGGCGCCATTCCGACTGTCGAGGGCGTCCAGGACATCGTGGAGCGCGTCCTGATCGAAGCTGGCCATGCGAAGGTGGCCAAAGCTTACATTCTATATCGCGACAAGCGCACGCGGATCCGTGAAGCGAAGGCCGAGCTCATGGACGTAGTGGCCGACATCCTGGTGGAAACGAACCGCGAGAACGCCAACGTGGGGAATTCGCCCTCCGCGAAGATGCTGCAGATCGCGTCCGCAGCGAGCCGTCACTACTACCTGCACAGGCTCATCCCAGAGGACATCGCCCGGGCGCACCTGGAAGGGGACATCCACATCCACGACCTCGACTGGTACGGCAAGACGCTGACGTGCGTGCAAATACCCTTGTACGAGCTCCTGTCAAACGGCTTCAGCACGGGTCACGGGTACATACGGCCACCGAAGCGGCCTGCGTCCGCGGCGGCCCTCGCGGCCATCATCCTCCAGAGCTCCCAGAACGACATGCATGGCGGGCAGTCGTTCGGCTTCTTTGACCGTGATCTTGCTCCATTCATGGAGGGTCATTCCGAGGAAGAGGTTTTTCAGGCCATGGAGGCCCTGGTGTACAACCTCAACTCCATGCATAGCCGGGCTGGGTCGCAGGTGCCGTTCTCCTCGATCAATCTCGGGTGCGATCAAAGCGAGGCCGGCAGAATGGTCACCCGCTGCCTGCTGCTGGCTTTCGAGAAAGGCCTCGGGCGTGGGGAGAATCCGATATTCCCCAACATCATCTTCAGGGTGAAGGATGGCGTGAACATGAAGCCCGGCGACCCGAACTACGATCTCTTCAAGCTAGCGGTGCGGGTGGCGAGCCGCCGGATGAACCCGACGTTTTCGTTCATGGATTCGTCGTTCAACCGGAAATATGGCTCGGAAGTGGCGTACATGGGATGCCGCACGAGAGTCATAGGCAACCGGCATGGTCCCGAGGTGACGACAGGCCGGGGCAACCTTTCGTTCACGTCGGTCAACCTGCCCCGGGTGGCTCTCCAGTCGCGGGGCGACATAGACAGGTTCTTCACCGGGCTGTCGGAGGTCATGCGGCTCGCTGCGAGGCAGCTCTATCACCGGTACAACGTGCAACGCAAGCTCAAAGTGAAGGACATGCCGTTCCTGATGGGACAGGGTCTCTACCTGGGCTCTAAAGACCTTGGCCCGGACGATTGCATCGAGCCGGCCATCAAACACGGTACGCTGTCGATAGGGTTCATCGGGCTTGCGGAGGCTCTCAAGGTCTTGATTGGAGCGCATCACGGCGAAAGTGACGAGGCTCAGAGGCTCGGCCTCGAGATCGTGGCGTTCATGCGGGAACGGGTGGATGAGGCAGCTGAGATCCACGACCTCAATTACACGCTCCTTGCGACCCCTGCCGAGGGCCTTTCTGGGAGGTTCGTGGCTCTCGACCGCAAGCGGTTTGGCGTCGTGCCTGGGGTTACCGACAAGGAATTCTACACGAACAGCTTTCACGTGCCTGTGGATTTCGAGATAAGCATGTACGAGAAGATAAGGATCGAGGGCCAGTACCACAAGTACACCAACGCCGGACATATCTCGTACGTGGAACTCTCATCCCCGCCCATTCACAACCCCGATGCTGTCGAGGCCATCGTGCAGCACATGGCCAGCTGCGATGTGGGATACGGTGGAATCAACTTTCCGATAGACGAGTGCAGGTCGTGCTCTTACTCTGGGATCATCGAGGACACGTGCCCCAAGTGCGGATCGTCCGACATAAGAAGGGTGAGGCGCATAACCGGGTACCTGTCCACCATCGACAGGTTCAACGACGCCAAGCGCGCTGAGCTCGCTGCGCGCAAGCCCCATCTCACGTTTTGAGGCCTTTGAGGCGTGCCGCCCATATGTCGGCGTTCCCATTGAGCAGGGGGCCAGGGTCTCCGTCTCGTTTCTTAGGGGCGCCGGGTTGCCGGGGTTTGCACGAGCAGGTCTGGAAAGGTTTTACTGCATCGCGCGCCAGACTGATTCGAACGAGGCGCCACGCGGGACATGTTTCGACGGAATCCGGTCCGTCTTGCAGAAGGGCGAGGTGTTGATACGCTTTGTGCGACAGCCACAAAGCCGATCCGCGCCCAGAGAGCGAGAGAAAGCCAATGACCCCGCACTTAGGCGGGTGGCCGCGCGTGGCGGGAGGGCGGAGGGACCACCATGGCAGACTTGACGCTCAGGCTTGCTGGCATCACAAGGGAAAGCGTAGTCGACGGGCCCGGGATACGTGCGGTTGTCTTCGCCCAGGGATGCCCGCACGGGTGCAAGGGATGCCACAACCCAGAGACTCACGATCCTGCAGGAGGGCGCGCGTTCAGCCTGGATGAGGTGATAGAGCGGATGAGGCTCACGCCTATAATCCGTGGGGTGACGTTCAGCGGCGGGGAGCCTTTTGCGCAAGCTGAGGGGTTCGCGCTTCTGGGCTGGCGCTTGAAGCTTCTTGGGCTGAACATCGTCACGTACACCGGGTACACGTGGGAAGCCCTGACACGTCCTGACTCGCCGAGGGCCTGGCGCGACCTCCTCGATGTCACCGACATCCTGGTGGACGGCCCATACGTGGAGCGCGAGAGAGACACGTCGATAGCGTTTCGGGGGTCACGGAACCAGCGTATCATAGACGTGAAGGGCTCGCTCATGCTCGGCACCGTCGTGGATCTCAGCCCAAGGTATGACGGGGTCGCGGTTTGCGGAGGGTAGAGGCAGGTCGGGGCCGCGGCCGTTATCGCCGGCTTGCGACGACGCCGGAGCCTCGCGCCAGGAGCGATGGCACAGGTTTTCATCTGTGTTGTTGAGGGCACCAGGGTCGCCGCTGCGTGCGATGTACGACGGGGCGTGACGGCCTTGGCTGCTCTCGCTTGGCTCTTCTCGCCCGGCAAATGCGAAATCCTCGTGCTGCAAGCGCGCTCTCGCCCTCGCCGGGGGGCAACCCGGCAACCATGAACGGAACCTGGGCGCTGACGAGCACCGGGAACCTGTAGAGATCCGCTAGAGATGCGGTTAGTCCAGCAAAGGGTCGTATGATTCGACGGAGGTTGCACGCGAGTTGGAGGCGCGTTGTTCGAACGGCGTGGAGTACTTGGTGTTTCCGGAGATCGAGGCGCTCGGGACGGTGTCTCACGCCTTCACCACCAGGCTTGGTGGGCGGAGCGAGGGGCCGTTTGCCACGCTCAACATGGGCTTTCACGTTGGCGATGACCCGGGCCGGGTGCGCGAAAACCGGCGACTGGCTCTTTCGGCGATCAGGGCACCCGACGGCTCGCTTGTGGCGGGCGAGCAAGTCCACGGGGATGCGGTGGCAGTGGTGGGTCCGGAGGACCGCGGGCGGGACTGGTCGCCGTGGGCTCCAGGCATTCCATTGACTGATTGCCTTGTGACGGCGTCACCGGGCACTGTGATCTCCTCCTATGTGGCGGACTGCGTGCCTGTGTTCTTGGTGCACCGCTCCGGGCGCGCCGTGGGGCTCGTTCACGCCGGATGGCGTGGTATTGCGCGCCGGGCTCCAGCGAAGGCCGTGGAGGTGATGTGCCGGGCGTTCGACCTGCGCCCCCGCGATTTGCTGGCAGGCATCGGCCCGTCCATAGGCGCGTGTTGCTACGAGGTCGGAAGAGAGGTCGCGGAGGCGTGTAGTGCTGCGGCATGCAGCCATGATGTCGTCCGCCAGGTGGGTCAGGATCGCTTCCGGTTGGACCTTAAGGAAGCCTGCCGAAGAGAGCTAGAGATGGCTGGGCTTTCGCCCGGCAGCATCTTCACCTCAACCTTCTGCACGTCCTGCAGGCAAGACCTATTCTTCTCCTACAGGGGCGCCCGGGGCGTAACCGGGCGGATGGCCGCTCTGCTCTTCATCCGTGGGTAACCCTGAGACGATCCTCGCAGCCTGTCGAAACCTGAAAGGCCCGGTCTAGCGCTGTCGTACAGCTTCGGACCGCGACGAACACAAGTTGGCGGCGGCATCTTCGTCGAGGCAGGACTTGAGCTTGGGCTGTAGAAAAACTGTATGGCTGTGTAGGGTATGGGGGGTATCGGATTGTGCGTCGCGCCAGGGCTCGCGACGAAGAGCGCGGCACCGCCCGCGGGCGGGGAAGGCGAAGGCCCGCAACGCGGGGCGTGCCCCGCTCACATCTGAGGGTCGTAGGGGGTTTCGACGACGCAGACCCGGAGGCGTGCAAGGTGCCTTCCGAGCGGTCTGCACCGGACGGCGACCGGGCGAGGCGGCGCAGGCTGAGGTCGTTTGTCATGGGCGGGGCTGTGCTCGTGCTTGCCGTCACAAGCCTTACCGTGTGGTCGCTTCGAAGGGCCACGGCCATATCGGCGTTCGAGAGCCGGCTGGAGTGCGCCCAGGCAGCCTGGGGATCGGTTCAGGAAGGCTTCGATACCGAGGCGGTGGTCGTGCGCGACGAGACGGTGATCGTGGCGCCGATTGAAGGCAAGGTGCGCTTGCTGGTGGCCGAGGGCGAGCGCGTGAAGGCCGGGACGGTCGTTGCCGAGATCTGCAGGGAAGAGGCCAGGCAGCAGCTCGAGCCACCGCTTGCGGAGGCCAAGGAAGAGCTCGCCAAGTTCGATGCGTATGCTCGCGCAAGGCTCACTGAGCTGAAGAACCAGGTTGATTCATGCAGATTGGATGTTGAGAACGAGAGACGCGCGCTGGACCGTGCAAGGGCATCCCGTGACGCGTCTGGCGAGGAAAAGCACAAGGCGGCGCTCGGGCGTGCGGACACGGCGCTTGCCGCTGCGTCTCGGCGCCTCGCCGAGGAAGAGAAAGCCCTCAAGGTGCGTGGACAGGCTCTCGCCGCCAAGGTCCAAGAGCGGGAGAGGTCATACCGGCAGGCCGTGTGTGAGCTGCGTGCGAAGGAGCCCGGGGTGGTCAGCTTCGAGTTCGACGGCATGGAGAACTCGCTCACGCCGTCGTCCGCCAAGGACTTGACCCCAGACCGCGTTCGGTCGCTGGTGACGTCGCCTGTTTCCGTGAGCGATGGTTCGGAGGTCGCCGAGGGGGAGCCGGTCTTCCGTCTCATCAACAACTACCGTCTGTTGGTGTTGGCGGTCCTTTCCAACGAAGACGACCAAGTCCTGGCGTCGTCGCGGGTTCGGGTGGCATGCGGTTCCGCGTCCGACATGGGCCTCTTCCCCGCACGCGTCGTATCCAGAGGCGATCCCACACCTTCGGGAGACCGGGCAGTGTTGGTGGAGGTCTCTGGGTTTCCTCAGGAGCTCTGCGCTGCGCGACGGATTCGCGTGAGGTTCGTCACGAGGACATGCTCGGGGCTTACGATCCCGCGGCGGGCGATCGTGCGGAGCGGCGAGGGCTACTTGGTTTACGTTCCGGTGAACCTCGGTGTCGTGAGGAAACCTGTGGAGATCGTGGGAGGCGACCAGGATACCGTCGTGGTCCGCGGCCTCAAGGAAGGCGAGCGCGTTCTCACGAACCCGTCGGTGGTTCACGAGGCGCGCATCACGGTCTGGCGCTAGGTGGGACCTGGTTCCTGCGCGCCCCCTTCATAGCTCCCCGGAGACGAAAGGCTCCCTGGAGGCGAAAGGCGATTGGCTGACATTGCTTTCATGATCGAGTCCGTGCGGCGGAGGATATCCGAGGCCGCTGCAAGGGCCGGTCGAGATCCGCGTGACGTGCAGATCGTCGCGGTCACGAAGACCGTTGGTCCCGAGGCGATACGCGAGGCGGTCCGCGCCGGGATATCCATCATCGGAGAGAACCGCGTTCAGGAAGCGAGCCGGAAGTTCGCGCTTCTCGGGGCGTGCGTGGATGGGAAACCCGTCGCGTGGCACCTCATCGGTCACCTTCAGACCAACAAGGTCAAGACGGCCCTCGAGATCTTCAACCTCATCCAGTCGCTGGACTCTTGGAGGCTCGCGTGCGAGATCCAGCGGGTTGCGGAGAGACTGGACAAGGTCGTGGAATGCTTGCTCGAGATCAATGTGTCCGGCTTGCCGTCCAGGTTCGGTGTGGACCCCGACGCCGCCGTTGACTTGGCGAGACAAGTGGCGGCCCTCGATAGAGTGCGCCTCGCGGGGGTGATGGCCATCGCACCCGTGGTCGAGACGACCGAGGGCGCGCGGCCGTACTTCCGCATGGCGAAGGAGATCTGCGGGAGAATACAAGACGAGGGCCTTTTCAAAGCCGACAGAGTGTGCTTGTCCATGGGAATGACGCAGGACTTTGAGGTTGCGGTGGAGGAAGGCTCTACCATGGTGCGGATCGGCACGGGCATCTTCGGGCCAAGGCGGGGGGAGGCGGTGTTGTGAGGAAGGGCTTTATCGACAGGATCCTGGACTTCATGGGCTTCGGCGAGGTCCAGGAGGAAGAGTCCGAGGACGAGAGCGAAGTCCTCTACGACCAGCGCCTTCTCGAAACGGAGCGCGCAGCGACGCAGCCAAGGCGTGGCCGCGGCCGCGGGGTGGTTGCGTTGCCGCAACCGCCCAAGGCGAAGCTGGTGGTGACCGAGCCCCGCGCCTTCGATGATATCCCCGGGATCCTCGACCACCTCAAGAAGCGGCGTCCCGTGATAATCAGCGTGTCGGAGCTCGACCGCGATCTGGCGCGACGAGTGCTTGATTTCGCCGGTGGAGCGGCCTACGCGCTCGACGGAAGCATGCAGAAGGTGGGGGACGGTATATTCCTCTTCACCCCGAGCAATTTCGAGATAGGCCTTGACCTCCCTTCGAAAGGGGAGGTGGCCGCGACCTCGTCCACCATCTTCGAGGGTCGATGAATGGTCGCGAGATGGAGGGGGGCGGTGTCTCGTTGATCGGGGAGGACGCGAGCGGGCACGGCGCGGGCGGACGGGATGACCCCAGGGCGCTGCGGCGTGGGAAGGCCGTGAAGGGCACGGTCGCGAGCCTGCGGTTGGATGCCGTGGCCAGCCTGGGATTCGGCACGTCCCGCACGGCGATGGCCGAGGAGATCCGGCGGGGTCGCGTGAAGGTGAACGGCGTCCAGAGGCTTGACCCGTCGTTCGCGGTGAGGCCATCGGACGTGATGTCGCTCGAGGGCAGGGGGAGCGTGAGGCTTGTGGAAGTGGGCGGTGAGACCCGCAAGGGCCGGACCGTTGTCAGCCTCGAACGGGAGGTGCGGGACGACCTGTGAGCGGCGGATGTGAGATCGATGGGAGCCCGGGTCGAGGCACACTACGAGGCCAGGCCGAAGGCGGCAAAGGAAAGGGCAAGGAGAGCCCGGGCAAAGAGAGAAGGATAGCGGTCGTGGGCATCCTCGTCGAGGACAGGTTGAAGGCGGCGCCCAAGGTGAACGAGATCCTGAGCCTCCATGCAAGCATGATCGTCGGACGGATGGGCGTGCCGTACAGAGAGAAGGACGTTGCTGTTATAGCGCTGATCGTTGACGGCACGACCGACGAGATAGGAAGCCTCACCGGGAAGCTCGGGAGCCTGGACGGAGTGAAGGTGAGGTCCGCGGTGACCACTTGAGGGGAGGCGGTGGAGACGGCGCATCCAAGGACACCAGGTGGAAGAGCGAGGCTGAGCGTGAGAGTGAAGCCCCGCTCTTCCGTTTCGGAAGTGGTCGGGCTCGAGGACGGCGTCCTTGTGGTGAGGGTGAGCGCGCCCCCTGTGGAAGGACTTGCCAATCGTGCCGTATGCGAGCTGATTGCGGACTTGGTCGGGGTGGGAAGGTCGTCCGTGACCGTCGAAAACGGTGAGAAGGGGCGGGACAAGGTCATCGCCATCGAGGGCGTCCCCCAGGAACGGGTCGACGAGTTACTCACTAAACTAAAGAACGAACGACCGGGGCACCCTAAGTAGCGGCGGAAGGGGTAGCGGACGAGGGCTGGCACCGACGCTCGGGCAGCGCGGCCGTGCGGTGATCTCCTTAGGGCGATGGAGAAGAAACGGGGAGAAGCCAGGGCGACCATCGACCAGGATACGGCGAACACGCTCATACGTCGCATCGCTGAACTGTCGCTCGCCATGGACAAGATGAATATTGCGGAGTATGTGGAGTTCCTCCGGAATCCCCGGCGGATCATCTACGTCAACTTCCTGGGCGGTCTTGCGCGGGGTTTCGGCATCGGCATAGGGGCGACCGTCCTTGCCGCAGTCTTTCTTCTGATTCTCTCCCGCCTAGTGCAGCTCAACCTTCCGGTCATCGGACGTTTCATAGCAGAGATCGTGAGGATAGTCTCAGACCACCTCCAAGTTCGCTGAGAGATGGTGGTCAGGCGCGAGAGCGCGGCGTGGAAGGCGTGGCTGCGGGCCGCGGGGCCCGTGTGCGGTAATCAGTGGAGATGAGACGAGTGGAACGGCGAACCCAGGAGAAGTTCCTTCAGAGGCTCTTGCAAGAGAGAGTACGGTTGAGGCACAGGATCGATATCCTCGAAGGGCGCGGCGGCCAAGGGGGGCTCGACGCGTCGATGCAGGACTCCATCGGGGAGTTCTCGATGTATGACAATCACCCGGCTGACGTCGGGACCGAGCTCTTCGAGAGGGCGAAAGACGTCAAGTTCCGCGACGACGCACGGGTGCTCCTCAAACTCATCGATGAGGCCATCGAGAGAGCGAGGAGCGGAGCCTACGGCACGTGCGAACGTTGCGGGCGTGAGATCGACCCGCGCAGGCTTGAGATGATACCTTACGCAGCGCTCTGCTCCCGCTGCCAAGAGGACGTCGAGCGCGAGATCCCCACAAGGCGGGTGCGTCCGATCGAAGAGGAGGCCATCGGGAGGCCTTTCGGTGTTCACATCCTCGATGGCAGGACCCCCGGCATAGACGGCGAGGACGTATGGCAAGACGTAGCGCGCTACGGCACGTCCAGCACGCCTCAGGACGTGCCCGGCGCGGAGGAGTATGGGGAGGCGTTCGAGGACGCGGACGAGGTCGAAGGCGCAGTGGAGCAGGTTGACCTCATCATGGCAGAGAATCCAGATGAAATCCCGCCCGACCCTGACGCGCCGCGCGAGCGTTCTTGAAAGCCCCCTGTGTATGTGGTACAATACCCACGGCGTATGATTCTTCGGCACTGGCGCTCAGCCGGTCGCCGCTCGAGCGGGCGAAACATGTTTGGAGCGCGCACATGGGTTCGGCAGGGGCTCGCTGCCGCCGCCGTTGCCGCGGCGGACCAGATGACCAAGGCCGTCATTGAGATGACCATGCCCCAGGGCGGTGGTTTCCCTGTTCTTTGGGGATTCGCGCGGATCACCCATGTGCGCAACCCCGGGGCCGCTTTCGGTATCTTTAGCACAGCAACGATCCCGGTGGTCGTGTCCGTTCTCGTGGTGGCCTGGTGGGTGGTGGCGAACGCGACCGGGACGGTTCACAAGCATGGCCGGCCCTTCGAGGCAGGGTCAGCGCTTGTGCTTGGGGGCGCCGTTGGCAACCTCATCGACCGGGTCCGGGTCGGGTACGTCGTAGATTTCATCGACCTCCGCTTCTGGCCGGTGTTCAATCTTGCGGACGTTGCCATTACTGCAGGAGCGCTCTTGTTGGTATACGCATTGGTTCTGGGGAGAACCGGGGGGAGGAGTTGCGAGTGAGGCCAATACTGTTCCAGATATGGCGCATACCGGTCTTTTCCTATGGTTTCCTTCTGGCGGTCGCATTCGTCATTGGCACCATCCTCGGGATGAGAGAGGCGAAGCGCAGGGGCATAAACCCCGACAAGATCATCGACCTCGCCCTGTATACGTGCATCGCCGGGATCGTTGGCGCGAGGGTCTTGTTCATCCTGCTTGACATCCCAACCTACTTTCAGGACCCGGTCAAGATCATCAATTTGAGGGACGGTGGCCTTTCCTTTCAGGGTGGCCTTGCTCTCGCGATACTAGTGGGCATCTGGTTCGCGCGGCACGAGAAGCTGAATCCATGGGTCTTGGCTGACGTGGCCGCACCCATTATTCCTCTTGCGTACGCTCTGGTGCGAGTGGGATGCCTTCTGAACGGGTGCTGCTACGGTCTTCCCGCTAGCCTGCCGTGGGCGCTTGCGTGCAAGGCTGGTGACCAGACGCTTCGTCATCCGACGCAGATCTACGCGGCAGTCCTCAGCCTCGTCATCTTCTTCATCCTCTACCGACTGAGGAACCACAAGCGATTCCCAGGATACCTTATGTTCCTGTACGTCGGGCTGTACTCGGTGTCCAGGTTCATAGTGGAGATCTTCCGCGACGTGCCGAGAATGCTGGGCCCGCTCTCCTTGGCACAGCTAGCCAGCATAGTGTTAGCGTTCGGCGCGTTTGCGTGCATCTCCATCCTGTCGAGCGAGCACGCCGAGGAGCAGCGGTCGAGCCAGGCACAGGCGGTGGGGCGCGAGTAACATGGGCCTGCCACCGGTTGAAAACCGAGTGGACGAGAACGATGAGGGCAAGCGTCTCGACGTTTATATCGCGGGGCGCCTTGCCCTCTCACGTTCCGCGGCGCAGAGACTCATCGATGAGGGCCGCGCACTCGTGGACGGCGCGCGCGCGAAGGCGGCCAGGCGGGTGCGGGCTGGTGATCTCGTGACCGTGGAGCTGCCCGAGCCCCAGCCGCTTGATGTGGCGCCGGAAGATCTGCCCTTGGACATCCTATATGAGGACAGCGACATCATCGTCATCAACAAGCCACGGGGCCTTGTGGTTCACCCGGCCGCGGGGAACTGGTCGGGGACGTTGGTAAACGCGCTCCTTGCCCATTGTCGCGACCTTTCGGGCATAGGCGGGAAGATCCGGCCGGGAATAGTCCATCGGCTCGACAAAGACACCTCGGGCGTGATCGTAGCTGCGAAGAACGACGCGACCCACCTGGCCCTCTCAAGGGCTCTCAAGGAGCGAGCGATCGAGAAGACATATCTCGCTGTAGTGCACGGCGTGCCGCGGGCGGCGCGCGGCGTCATAGACGCTCCCATTGGCCGGCACCCGGTCCAGAGAAAGAGGATGGCGGTGGTTCCGGAGGGACAAGGCAGGGCCGCTCTCACCGAGTACGAAGTGCTCGAAGACCTAGATGGGTACGCGCTGCTGAAGCTCCATCCCGTGACGGGCAGGACTCATCAGATCAGGGTTCACCTCGCCCACATCGGCCACCCTATCGTGGGCGATCCCGTCTACGGGGGACGCAGGGAGCGGACGGCCAGGAGGGCTCCGGAGATCTCGGGCCAAGCCTTGCACGCAGCGGCCGTGAGCTTCAACCATCCGCGCACCGGTGAGAGAATGACGTTCACCGCGCCACTTCCTGATGACATGCGCCGGCTTCTCGCCCGCTTGCGCTCGGAGGCGCGTGAAAAGTTGTGACAGAGGGCTCTTGACATTCAACCGAGGAGTGTGGTATGGTCGAGGCGACGACAGACGAATAACACGTTGCGCCGGTGTTGCCAGCTGATGGATCCGTGAACGGCGAGGTGGCTGGTCGGCCGGCGCGCGAGGGAAAGTGCGTCTAGGGTTCCACCCGCCAGGCGCGCGGCGCAGTGACGGGGCTCGGTCCGAGCGACGCAGGCCCGCGGCGAGGCGTCGCGGTGCTACACCTTGAGGGATAAAAGCCCCGGCGGATAGGTTTCACTCGAAGCCTATCCGCCGGGGCTTTGGTATTTCCTGGGCATTGGAGGCGGCTGAAATGAGCGGCGAACACAGGCGAGATAGCCTCAAGACCGCTGGCGGCGCGGGCGCGAGGGTCATGGTGATGATGGGGAGCGATTCCGACCTCCCGGTCATGCGGGAGTGTATCGACACGCTCAGGGCGTTCGGAGTTGAATGCGAGGTCGTTGTGACGTCCGCCCACCGGTCGCTCGACCGGACGATCAGCATCGCACGCGAGGCGGCGGGGCGCGGCATTCGGGTCATCGTCGCCGCCGCTGGCGGGGCTGCGCACCTTGCCGGCGTCGTGGCTGCCGCAACGGTGCTCCCGGTTATCGGAGTGCCGTGTGGCGGGTCGGCGCTCGCCGGTGTGGACGCGCTCTATTCCACGGTCCAGATGCCGCCCGGGGTGCCTGTCGCGTGTGTGGGGATAGGCGCAGCGCTGAATGCAGCACTTCTCGCGATCTCGATCCTCGCGACGTCGGACCCGAATCTTTCGGCGAGCCTGACCCGGTACCGGGACCAACTCGCGCAGCAGGTGGAGGCGAAACACGCCCGGGTGATCGAGACGCTCGGGAGACAGGGATGAGGTACGTCGTTGAAGTTGAAGGCTTTTGGCTTCAGGCTTTACCCAGGCTTCAGGCTCCAGACGGACTCGCAATCGGCGAAAACACGATGCCGGAGAGGGAGGCGCAGCTGAGATGACCCTGTCTGACGTGGCAAGACCCAACGAGCTCGTATACGAGGGAAAGGCGAAGCGAGTCTATCGCATGAATGACCCCGACTGCTATCTCGTTGAGTTCAAGGATGATGCAACCGCTCTGGACGGTCGAAAGAGGGGAAAGATCGCGGGCAAGGGCACAGTGAACTGCCAGGTTTCGGCGGCGCTTTTCACCCACCTTGAGTCCCGCTCCATACGGACCCACTTCGTGAGGCTCGAGAGTGAGAACACCATGGTCGTGCGGAGGCTTTCCATGCTTCCGCTGGAGGTCGTTGTGAGGAACATCGTTGCGGGCAGCCTCTCAAGGAGGCTCGGCATTGCGGAAGGCACGCGGCCCGCATTCCCCATCATCGAGTTCTACTACAAGAGCGACGCCCTCGGCGACCCCCTCGTCGTGGAGGACCATATCGTTGGGCTGGGACTCGCCTCGCGCGACGTCGTCTCAAGCCTGCGGGAAGCTGCGGGCGCTGTAAACCGGGAACTCGCGCCGTTCCTTGCCGAGAGGGGGCTCGTTCTGGTTGACTTCAAGCTGGAGTTCGGATGGTCCGACGGCGTGCTCCTGCTCGGGGACGAGATCTCGCCGGACACGTGCAGGCTCTGGGACGTCGCCAGCGGCGAGCGGCTCGACAAGGACCGCTTCAGGCGAGACATGGGGGGCGTCGAGGAGGCATACGCGGAGGTCCTGCGGCGCGTGGTGGGCGAGCCCACACGATGGACGTCCGGAGAAGGGGAGGGCAGCAGGCCGTGAGATTCAAGGCTCAGGTCACCGTGACTTTGAAACAGTCCATACTGGACCCCCAGGGGTCTGCGGTGAAGAGGGCGCTCCACGCTATGAGCCACGATAACGTCCTGGACGTGCGCATTGGCAAGCACATCGAACTCGTCCTGGAGTCGAGCGATCGGGAATCCGCCAGGCGCGAGATACAGGACATCGCTGACAAGCTCCTGGCAAACCCCGTCATCGAGAACTTCTCGCTTGACGTGACGGAGCTCGGCGAGGCTGGAGGCGGGGCGGGATGAGGGTCGGGGTGGTGGTGTTCCCGGGATCCAACTGCGACGCCGACTGCTACCGGGCGGTTGAATCGTTCGGCGTAGACGTGAGGTACGTCTGGTATCAAGACCGCGACCTTGGCGGGCACGATCTCGTGATCCTCCCCGGGGGCTTCTCGTATGGGGATTACCTCCGCGCCGGGGCGATCGCGAGATTCTCGCCGATAATGGACGAGGTGGTGGAGTTCGCCGAGGCGGGCGGGCTTGTCCTCGGAATATGCAACGGCTTTCAAATACTCCTCGAGTGCGGTCTGCTGCCTGGCGCCATGTTGACGAACGCGGTCCCGAGATTCAGGTGCGAGCGCGTGCACCTGCGTGTGGAGAATGCCCTCACCCCCTTCACCCGTCTCTGCCGGCCCGGACAGGTGCTCTCGATGCCGATAGCTCACGCCACGGGCAACTACTACGCGGATGACGCAACCCTGGACCATCTCGAGCGGAGCGGCCGGGTGGTGTTCCGGTACGTCAACAGGGAAGGCGTAGCCGCGCCGGAGGCGAATCCCAACGGTTCGTGCCGCTCCATCGCGGGGATAACCAACGAACGTGGGAACGTGCTCGGTATGATGCCCCACCCCGAGCGGGCATGCGAGGCCGTCTTGGGGGGCACCGACGGCAGACTGGTCTTTGCCTCGGCCTTCGATTTCCTTTCGGGAGGTGGGAAGCTTGGGTGAGAAGCCGTGGCGGGAGATGGGCCTCTCTGATGAGGAGTATCAACGCGTCCTGGACATCCTCGGACGCGAGCCCAACCTTGTAGAACTCGGCATGTTCGCTGTCATGTGGTCGGAGCACTGCAGCTACAAGAACTCCAAGGCCTTGCTCGCCCTCCTGCCAACAGCCGGCAAGCGCGTGATTCAGGGACCGGGCGAGAACGCGGGCGTGGTGGACATCGGGGACGGCCTGGCCGTGGTATTCAAGATCGAAAGCCACAACCATCCCTCCGCTGTCGAGCCGTACCAAGGCGCGGCAACAGGGGTCGGCGGCATCATTCGCGACATCTTCACGATGGGCGCCCGCCCTATCGCGCTCCTCGACTCCCTGAGGTTCGGACCGCTCTCGGATCCCCACTCGCGGCACCTCTTTGGCCAGGTGGTGGCGGGCATAGCTGGGTACGGAAACTCCATCGGCATACCCACGGTGGGGGGGGAGGTCGCGACGCACGAGAGCTTTAGGGAAAGCCCTCTTGTGAACGTGATGTGCGTGGGCGTGGCCCCGGCATCCGCAGTCAAGAAGTCCGCGGCCCGCGGTGCAGGAAATCCGGTCATGGTGGTGGGCGCACGCACGGGACGGGACGGGATGCACGGCGCGACATTTGCATCGGCGGAGCTATCTCCCGAGGCTATGGCCAAGCGGTCCGCGGTTCAGGTTGGAGACCCGTTCATGGAGAAGCTCCTGGTCGAGGCGTGCCTGGAGCTATACGCTCTCGGGGAGGACGTGGTCGTCGGAATCCAGGATATGGGCGCGGCAGGGCTGACGTGCTCGTCGTGTGAGATGGCTTCCCACGGGGGCGTGGGCATGGAGATCGACATCGCCAAGGTGCCGAGGCGCGAGGAGGGCATGACCCCGTACGAGGTCATGCTCTCGGAGTCCCAGGAGAGGATGCTCGTGACGGTGAAGGCTGGCAGCGAGCCCCAGGTGGAACGGGTTTTCAAGAAGTGGGGGCTCGAGGCGACTGTGGTCGGCCGCGTCACCAGCGACGGTGTCCTGCGGGTGAGAGACGGAGCCGCCATCGTGGCGGAAGTGCCTGCGAAGGCGCTCACAGACATGGCTCCGTGCTACATCAGGGAGGCCGTGGAGCCGGAGTACTTCAGGCGAGAGAGGGCGCGCGACCTTGCGAGCGTGCCCGAGCCGGACGACTATGGTGCCGCTATCTCGAGTCTCCTGGCGTCGCCCGGTATCGCAAGCAAGGAATGGGTGTACAGCCAATACGACCACCAAGTCGGGACCAACACTGTCGTGCTCCCGGGGAAGGGCACCTCAGTGGTGAGAGTGACCGGCACGAGGAAAGGCCTTGCACTCACGTGCGACGCGAACTCGGTTTTCTGCTACCTCGACCCTTGGGCGGGTGCCGCCCACGCCGTGGCTGAGGCCGCGCGAAACGTCGCCGCAATGGGGGCGGAGCCTGTGGGGATCACCGACTGCCTGAATTTCGGCAACCCCGAGAAGCCCGAGGTCTTCTGGCAGTTCAAGAGGGCGGTCGAAGGCATGGCGGAGGCGGCGCGGGCGCTTGAGATCCCGGTGACCGGCGGAAACGTGAGCTTTTACAACGAGTCGGCGAAGCCCGGGTCGCCCGCGGTGGCGGTTTACCCGACGCCCGTAGTCGGGATGGTCGGCCTCATCGAGGACCTGGCTTACCTGACGACCCCCGGCTTCAAGCACGAGGGAGACACCGTGGCGGTTCTCGGGCTGACGTACGACGAGATCGGAGCGACCGCGTACCTAGCCGAGGTACACGGGATCGAGGGAGGGCCTGTGCCCGCCGTGCGCCTCGATGCGGAGCGCGCCCTGATTCAGCTATCGATCTCCCTCATCCGCAGAGGCCTCCTTTCCTCGTGCCATGACCTGTCCGAGGGCGGTCTCGCCGTCGCGCTCTCCGAGGCGTGCATCCTGGGGCGCGATGGTGACGGGATCGGAGCGCGCGTGAGGCTGCCTGGCAGTCTGCGTGCGGACCGGTTCCTCTTCAGCGAGTCCGGGGCCAGGATGTTGGTATCCTTTCCGCCGGCTGCGCTGACCGACGTGCTCGCGATGGCGGATAGCCGCGACGTGCCTGTGACGGTGCTCGGCGAGGTAGGCGGAACGCGTCTTGTCATCGAGGATGATCGGCGGGACGAGGGGCGGGACGGGGGGCGGGACGAGTGCACGGGCCCTCAGTCGAGCCGCGCAAGGCGAGGGGCCCGCACGCTCGTGGACATCCCAGTACAAGAGCTCGCGAGAGTGTACCGGGGGGCGATAGCATGGGCCATGGGATCCTAGATCTCGTGCCGGGTCCGATGGGTCCGGATCCGATGGGTCGGCCTTTTGGGTGGCGGGAGAAGTGCGGCGTCATCGGCGTGATGACGGCGGGGGGGCTAAGTGCCTCGGAGTTTGTGTACTACGGGCTGCAGGCGCTTCAGCACAGAGGGCAGGAAAGCGCGGGAATGGCGGTGTCGTCCGGGGCGGGGACGGGCATACGTCTCCACAAAGCCATGGGGCTCGTGTCCGAGGTCTTCGGAGGTGGGGTCGGCGAACGTATGAAGGGCACCCTCGCCATCGGACACGTGCGCTACTCAACTGCCGGTTCGGCCGGCATAACCGACGCTCAACCGCTCGTGTTCCACTATCCCTGGGGGGACCTGGCCCTCGCGCACAACGGAAACGTGGTCAACGCGGACGCGCTGAGGAAGACCCTCGGCATGTCGGGGTCGGTCTTCCAGACCACCGTGGACACTGAGGTCATCGGGTGTCTCCTAGCCAGATACTCCCAGAACGACCTGGCGGACGCCCTCCTCAAGTGCATGATCGACTTGGAGGGCGCCTATTCAGTCGTGTTGATGACGGAGACGATGCTCATGGGGATGCGCGATCCGCACGGGTTCAGACCGCTTTGCCTGGGCGTGCTGCCCTCGGGCGGCTTTGCGCTCGCGTCGGAGTCGTGCGCCTTAGATGTGATCGGAGCCGACCTCATGCGCGAGGTGGAACCGGGGGAGATCGTGCTCATCGACGCGAACGGCGTGAGATCGGTGCACGGCCCGGTGATAACGAGGCGCACCACGTGCGTGTTCGAGTACATCTACTTCGCAAGGCCAGACAGCGTGATCGATGGCGTGAACGTGAATGAGGCCAGGTACGAGATGGGACGCGTGCTTGCAGAGGAACACAGGCTGGACGCTGACGTGGTGGTGCCCGTGCCCGAGTCTGGAGTTGCGGCTGGACTGGGGTTCGCTAGGGAAAGCGGCATACCGTTTGAGTACGGCCTCGTCAAGAACAGATACCTGGGCCGCACGTTCATCCAACCAACCCAGGGCGAGAGGAGCCTTGGCGTGCGGCTCAAGCTCAACGCCGTGCGCCGGCTCGTGGAGGGCAAGCGTGTCGTGCTGGTGGACGACTCGATCGTTCGGGGCACCACCAGCGCGCGGCTGGTGAGGCTCCTGCGCGAAGCCGGTGCGAGGAGCGTGGGCCTGCTCGTGGCCTCGCCCCCCGTGATGTATCCCTGTTTCTACGGCATCGATACGTCCAGGCGTGGCGATCGGCTTGCGGCGTCGGGTGGTGAGGAGTTCGTGCTGGCCTTGACGGGGGCTGACACCTTACATTACCTGAGCCGCGAGGGGCTGCTGGAGGCCATGAAGCGTGCTGCGGGCGCGACGCGCCGGGAAGAGCTGGGACTGTGCCTCGCGTGCTTCGACGGCGATTACCCGGTGCCTGTCGAAAGGGGTGCGCCTGGTGTCACTGCGACTACGCTTGAGACGGGCGCTGGCGCGTGGGGTGAGGCTGCACGCCCCGTCGCTGCAGCGAGTGCGGGCCCTGTCCTGCGTGCAACATACGCGGGCGCGGGCGTTGACATTGACCGGGGCGCGAGGGCTGTGGAGCTCATCCGGGATGCGGTTGCCTCCACATTCGATGAGGGTGTGGTCGGCGGAATCGGTGGGTTCGGCGGGGTGTACAAGCTGGGTGAGGCTGGCTCGCCCGCAGGGGACCTCCTGCTCGTGGCGGGCGCCGACGGAGTTGGGACGAAGCTGCGCGTCGCGATCGAGGCCGGGAAGCTCGATACGATAGGCATCGACGCTGTGGCCATGTGCGTGAACGACGTGCTCACGTGCGGGGCGAGGCCGCTCTTTTTCCTTGATTACCTCGCCCAGTCCAGAATAGACCCGGAGAAGGTCGCGACCATAGTGTCCGGGATGGCGGAGGGGTGCAGGCAAGCGGGATGCGCGTTGCTCGGAGGGGAGACCGCCGAGATGCCTGGGTTTTACGGTGAAGGCGATTTCGACGTGGCGGGATTCGCGGTGGGACTTGTGAGTCGAAGCCAGCTCGTGGACGGCACGCGAATCGAGCCCGGGGACGCCCTTATAGGCCTTGCCTCGTCTGGCCTCCACAGCAACGGGTTCTCCCTCGCGCGGCACGTCCTCTTCGACATCGCCGGGCTCGGTCTCAATGACGAGCCGGAAGGCGTGAGACGTCGGCTCTGGGAGGAGCTCCTCGAGCCAACCAGGATTTACGTGCGGTCCATATTGGACCTTGCAGCCAAGGTTCGTATATGCGGCATGGCTCACATAACCGGAGGGGGACTCATCGACAATCCTCCGCGCATGCTCCCGCCCGGCCTGGGCCTGAGGCTCAGGCGCGGGTCGTGGCCCGTTCCGCCCGTTTTCAGATTGATCCAGAGGCTCGGGAATGTGGAAGAGCGAGAGATGGCGAGGACGTTCAACATGGGCATCGGGTTCATCGTCGCCGTGAAGCCAGGGGACGTCGCGCGGGCTGTGCAGATCCTGGAGGCGGCGGGCGAGCGGTGTTATGTCGTGGGAGAGGTCGTTCCGGGGAACGGGGAGGTGACTTTCGTTGACGCGTGACGGGTTCAGCGTCGTAGTGATGGCTTCAGGCCGGGGATCCAACTTTCAGGCCATAGTGGACGCCGCCGAACGCGGGAGGTTGAACGCCCGAGTGGTGGGCGTCGTGTGCGACAATCCCGACGCGCCTGTCCTCGGGAGGGCAGCCTCCCACGGGATACCGGCCGCGGTCGTCAAGCGCGACGCCTTTGCCTCGCGTGCGGCGTTCGAGGAGGCTCTCGTCCGTGCGGTAGCCGAGTTCGGACCGGACCTGGTGGTCCTGGCGGGTTTCATGAGGGTCCTCGGCAGGACGTTTCTCGAAGCGTTTCCGGGCCGGGTGATCAACATACACCCGTCGTTGCTCCCAGCGTTCCGCGGCCTGGAAGCTCAACGCCAGGCGCTGGAGTATGGGGTGAAATACAGCGGTTGCACGGTGCACTTCGTGGATGAAGGCGTGGATACAGGGCCGATACTGGGCCAACGAGTTGTCCCGGTGATGCCAGACGACACTCCCGAGTCGCTCTCCGCCCGAATCCTTGAGCAAGAGCACGACCTCCTCGTGGAGTGCATTCGGGCTCTTGCAGAGGGGCGGGTGAGACTTGAGGGGAGGAGGGTCTTGGTGGAAGAGCGGTGAGCCTGCGCGGGCTCACCCCGTGCGTCTGGTCCGGCTTCTGCCGGGACGCGCCGCCTCGGGCGTCGTCTCCGAGTGCAACACCGGCTGCCTGGCAAGTAACGGAAAGTGGAAATGGGGCGGGCAATCTCTGATGCGTCCTCAACACCGGTCCTGCATCACAAGGAGGTGGACGAATTGGAAGTGCGTAGGGCGATCATCAGCGTTTACGACAAGACAGGCGTGGTAGAGTTCGCGGGCGCGCTCTCGCGGCTCGGCTACGAGATCGTGTCCACTGGGGGCACCGCGGCCGTTCTGCAAGAGGCCGGAGTCCCCGTAAGGAAGGTGTCGGACCTGACAGGCTTCCCTGAGATCCTCGGAGGCCGTGTGAAGACCCTTCACCCCGCGGTGCACGCCGGGATCCTCGCGCGGCGGACGCCCCAGCACGAGGAGGAACTCCGGCAACTGGGCATCGCGTTCATCGACCTCGTGGCGGTGAACCTTTACCCGTTCACGCAGACTGTGGCAAGGCCGGGTGTCACCCTCGAGGAGGCCGTTGAGAACATCGATATCGGTGGCCCGACCATGGTGAGGGCGGCAGCCAAGAACTTCGAGCGCGTCACGGTCGTGACCAACCCCGCGAGGTATGCGGAGGTCATATCCGAACTCGAGCGTCTTGGGGAGGTATCGCATGCCACACGGACGCGCCTCGCTGCTGAGGCCTTCCGGCACACGGCTGAGTACGACCACGCCATAGCGGAGTTCCTGAGCCGGGCGGCCGGTTCGGACGACGGCCCGTTCGGCGAGCGCTTGTGGGTGCGGGGCACGAAAGTGCTCGATCTGCGTTACGGTGAGAACCCTCATCAGAGGGCGGCTTTCTATGCTGTCGAGGGCCTGGGGACGGCGAGGTGGGGGAGGAGAGGCCTTGCCGGCGCCCGACAGGTGCAGGGCAAACCGCTTTCGTTCAACAACATCCTCGACGCCGACGCGGCGCTCAGGATCATGAAGGAATTCAAGGAACCAGTCGCCGTGGTCATAAAGCACACCAATCCTTGCGGCGTGGCGGTGGGGGATGACCTCGCAACCGCGTACGTGAAGGCTCGCGAGGCTGACAGCGTATCCGCCTTCGGGAGCGTGGTGGGCCTCGGCGGGACCCTCACCGAGGAAGTGGCCAGCAAGCTCGTGGAGACGTTCGTGGAGGTCGTTCTCGCCTGGGGCGTGGAGGACGATGCGCTCCGCATCCTCGCCACGAAGCGCAACATGCGGGTGCTCGTGATCCCGAGGGATGATCCCGCGGGGGATGATCCCTTGAGCGTCGCCGCGAAGGGAATGGACGTGCGCTGGGTGGACGGAGGCTTCCTCGCCCAGGAGGCGGACGGTGCCGACGGCGACGCGGACCGCGATGTTCGCGTGGTGACGGCGAGAAGGCCAAGCGTTCAAGAGGCAAGATGGCTCCTCCACGCAATGCGCGTCGCGAAGCACGTCAAATCCAATGCCATCGTGCTGTGGAAGGACGATGCCACGGTCGGGGTCGGGGCGGGCCAGATGAACCGCGTCGGCTCCGTGAGGATAGCTGCGGAGCATGCCGGGCCGAACGCCCGAGGCGCTGTTCTGGCGTCCGATGCCTTCTTCCCGTTCCGGGACGGCATCGACGAGGCTGCGAAGGCTGGCGTGACGGCCATCGTCCAGCCCGGCGGGTCTGTCAGGGACGAGGAGTGCATAGCTGCCGCCAACGAGCACGGGATCGCCATGGTATTCACCGGCGTCCGGCATTTCAGGCACTAATGTGCGGCGCCATAAGTTTTCGTCTCCTTTCTTGACGGCGCGAGGGTTGCCGGTGTTGCCCTCCGGGGACGGCGCGCTTGCGGCGCGCCTCGTTCGAATTCGGCGCTTAAGAGAGCCGAATTCTCCATGCCCCGTTGTGCAAGCACCGGCAACCCTGGGCAAGACCCCTCCGCCGAAAAGTAGCGCGAACTTTTGGCGACATACTTAGCCAGGGATGCGCGAATGGTTGCCGCTCCTGTGTGTGAGAGGGGCGAGGGCCCGAGGCGCGCTAGGCGCCGAAAGCGGCCCATCACCGGCGCCTGCCGTGCGGCAACCCAGGCCCCGCAGGAGCGATATGCGGCGCATCCTGGCTTACGGGTAGGCATTCTGGTCTCGGCGCCCGCAAGACTCATCAATGGGGTGATGGAATTGAAGCGTGATGGTCTTCGCGTGCTCGTTGTCGGGCAGGGAGGAAGGGAGCACGCGCTCGTGTGGAAACTCGCCTCAAGCCCCCGGGTCGCGGAGGTTTACGCCGCGCCTGGCAACCCCGGGATAGCGAGGCTCGCCTCGTGCGTGCCCATAGCCGCGACCGACGTCGCGGAGCTTTCGAGATTCGCCCTGGACAGGCGCGTGGACATCACCGTGGTTGGGCCGGAGGCTCCTCTCGCAATGGGGCTCGCGGACGAGTTCACCCGGCTTGGGCTGGCCGTATTCGGGCCCACGCGCCTAGCCGCTGAGATTGAGTCCAGCAAAGCCTGGGCGAAGGAGTTCATGAAGAGGAATGGGATCCCCACCGCAGACTACCGCATCTTCCTCGACGAGGACGCGGCCGTCGACTTCGTCCGGCGGCACGGTGCGCCCGTTGTCGTGAAGGCGGACGGGCTCGCGGCCGGCAAAGGGGTCATCGTCGGAACAACGCCTGATGAGGCCGAACATGCCGTCCGAGCCGTGGCATCGCTGAAGTCGGGTCGGGGCATCGTGGTGGAAGAACTCCTCACCGGGCGAGAGATGAGCTTCTTCGCGGTCACGGACGGCAGGACCGCGGTCCCGCTCATGCCCGCGAGGGATCACAAACGCGCCGGCGACGGCGACGTCGGCCCCAACACGGGTGGAATGGGGGCAATAGCCCCTGCTCCGGAGTCCAGCGGGCCCCTGGAGTCAAGGATCATGGCGGAGATCATCGAGCCAGCTGTGCGGGGCCTGGCTGAGGAAGGCCGCAGATACGTAGGAGTCCTCTACGCCGGGCTCATGCTTACGTCGTCTGGGCCGAAGGTGCTCGAGTTCAACGCGAGGCTTGGGGACCCGGAGACCCAAGCCGTTCTTCCCATGATGGAATCCGACCTCGTGGACATCATAGAAGCCGCCGTTGAGGGAGATGCTTTCGGGTTCGGGCCGGCGTCGGTGGCGGTGCGATGGCGTGAAGGGGCGAGCGTGTGCCTAGTCGTGGCATCCGAAGGGTATCCGGCCCAGCCGGCTGTGGGCGACCGGATCTACATGGATGAGGAGGCCGCCTGGGCCGAGGGACTCCTTCTGTTTCACGCCGGCACGAAATACGACGCCGATGGCCGCTTGGTGAGCTCAGGTGGACGCGTGATGAACGTCGTGGCCACCGCCGGGACCGTTCGGGAGGCCAGCGCTCGCGCGTACGAAGGCGTGCGGCATGTGAAGTTCCGTGGGATGTGGTACCGCAGGGACATCGGCCTGGCCTGACGAACCGCGTGGACGTGGGAATCCTGGGCTTTCGCGCTGCGACTTGGCGCCGACAGCGGCCTGCCGCCGAGCACGGATTGTCGCAGTCTCCGGCGGGCATGATAGACGCGGGAATGTCATGCACGGAGATGGTTAGATCATGGTTGGCGACACTTGGCAAGCGCAAGAACCAGTCAAACCCGCCCGCGCGGCGAAGGAAACAGAGGAAGCCAGGGAGGTTTTAGCTGTCGAAGCCACCAAACCCCGGGGCACTCCACGCGGGCGGGAATCCTCGTCTCAAAAAGCCCAGGTGAAGGGCGTTCACGCGCACGGAACATCCAAGGCCCGCAAGACTGAGATGACCCACAAAACCCGTTGATATCGCTGCCGGGCACCAGGCAGCCACATCGGCCGGCCCGGCCCGAACCGGGCCTCTCTACCTCTAGGCCGCACACCTGCACCGCCGGAGAACCGAGGGAGCGTCGCGGCCATGATAGCTGCATTTTACCATAACTGGTGTGCCATGTCTATCCCCAGAATCTCGTGAATTCGCTTCGCGCCTCGTGGCGACGGCACCTCGGGGCGCTCACCAGCCCTCCATGACAGCGCGTGCGGCCGCTGAATACCGGGCGGGTGCCGAAACATGGGCGCCCTGCACCCTTCACAATCCACGTGCACCGTGTGGGAAACCACGCCCCCAATACGGTTTTCTCCCGCAGTTCGTGCGTGCGTACGGCACGCACTTTGCTTATAATAGTGAGTTGTTGGGTGCCGGCCGTTGCCAGCACCTGGGGGCCGCGTGCTCAGGGCGCGAGGAAGGTCGCGACACGGCCTCGGGGCGTCGCGGAGGGCAGGCTCCAGTTCGCCCCTCCGATTCGTCCGGTCGCGCGCGGAAGCCGTGATGTGCGGGGGTGAACGTCGTGAAGGGATGCAAATACGGGACCCATCGCGTGATCGAGCCGAAAGGGGTGCTGCCACAGGCGGCCTGGAAGATCGACAACACAATGGTGCTCTACGACAATGAGATCCTCGTCGACGTCGACATGCTGAACATAGATGCGGCCAGCTTTACACAGATCCAGCAACAGGCCGGGGGCGACGAGGACGAGATGAAGCGAATCATGCTGGACATCGTGAGGGAGCGGGGGAAACACCACAATCCCGCGACCGGCTCAGGCGGGATGTTCACCGGCACCGTCCGCGAGGTCGGCCGGGAGCTTGTGGGAAGGGTTGACTTGAAACCCGGCGAACGTATAGCTAGCCTGGTTTCGCTCTCGCTGACACCTCTTGTGATCGAGGAGATCCTCGAGATACGCAAGGACACGGATCAAGTGAGGATCCGGGGTCAGGCCATTCTGTTTGAGAGCGGCGTCTGGACGGTGCTCCCGTCCGACATGCCCCCTTCTCTTGCCCTCGCGGTGCTCGACGTTGCCGGGGCACCAGCTCAAACCGCGAAGCTCGTGAAGCCTGGGGACACGGTGCTGGTCGTCGGTGCGGGCGGGAAGTCGGGTCTACTATGCCTTTTCGAGGCGAGGAAGCGTGCGGGGGTGACGGGGAGGGTCCTTGGGCTTGCTCACAGTCAAAAGAGCCTCGATCGCGTGGTCGAATCGGGCCTCGCGGACCATGCTTTTGCGGCGGACGCGACGCGCCCGTTGGAAGTGTTCGAGAAGGTGAGCGAGCTCACCTCGGGCAGGCTTGCCGACATTACGATCAACTGCGTGAACATCCCGGGCACCGAGATGGCGTCCATCATGGCGACGCGCGACAAGGGGATCGTGTATTTCTTCAGCATGGCGACGAGTTTTACCGCTGCCGCGCTCGGTGCCGAAGGGATCGGCAAGGACGTGACGATGATCATTGGAAACGGGTACACGGAGGGACACGCTGAGATAGCCCTGGCCACGCTCCGTGAGTGCCCGGTCCTGATGGAGATGTTCCTGAAAAGATGGGCGGCCGGTTGACGGCCGCCGAAGGAGATGGCGGCGCAGATGAGACACTTCCGCGACATCCCGCTATGGAAGGATGTCAGCAGCGCCGATTGGAACGACTGGCGCTGGCAGGTAAGAAACAGGGTCACCGACGTGGAGACCCTCAAAAAAGCCCTAAACCTCACCCCCGAGGAAGAAGAGGGCGCGACACGGTGTCTGGAACGCTTTCGCATGGCGATCACACCGTACTACGTGAGCCTGATGTCGCCCGACGATCCACATTGCCCCGTGAGGAGACAGGGGGTGCCGACTGCGCTAGAGCTGCGCACCACGCCGTACGACATGGTTGACCCATTGCACGAGGATGTGGACTCGCCTGTGCCGTACCTCACGCACAGGTACCCGGACAGGGTGCTTTTCTTGGTGACGAATTTCTGCTCCATGTACTGCCGGCACTGCACCAGGCGCCGGCTGGCCGGGCACGCCGATGCCCACGTGACGAGGGACGACATCGACCGGGCCATCGATTACATCCGGAGGACCCCGGAGGTGCGGGACGTGTTGGTGTCGGGCGGCGACCCGCTGGTGCTTGACGACGACGCCCTCGAATATGTGCTCAAGGCGTTGAGATCCATCGAGCACGTGGAGGTGATCCGTATCGGAACGAGGACCCCTGTGGTCCTCCCGCAACGGATCACGCCTGAGCTTTGCGCCATGTTGAGGAAGTACCACCCCCTATGGGTGAACACTCACTTCAACCACCCGAAAGAGATCACGCCTGAGTCAAGAAAGGCGTGCGAGATGCTGGCGGACGCGGGGATTCCCCTGGGCAACCAGTCGGTGTTGCTCCGCGGGGTGAACGACTGCCCTTACGTAATGAAGAAGCTTGTGCACGAGCTTGTGAAGATGAGGGTCCGTCCCTACTACATTTACCAGTGCGATCTCTCGATGGGGCTGGGTCATTTCAGGACGCCGGTGGCGAAGGGCATCGAGATCATCGAGTACCTTCGGGGCCATACATCGGGATTCGCGGTGCCCACCTTCGTCGTGGACGCGCCGGGCGGCGGGGGCAAGATCCCCGTCGGGCCTCAGTACCTTATCTCACAGGGCGAACACAAGGTCGTGCTTCGCAATTACGAGGGCGTCATCAGCGTGTACAACGAGCCGGAAAGCTACGAAAGCTCGTGCGGCACATGCTCGCTCTGCAAGGAGGTGGAGCGGAGGCCCGTCGGGGTCGCGGGGCTCCTCGAAAGCAAGGCCGTGAGCATGGAGCCGAAAGACCTTGAGAGACACGCGCGGAAGAGAGCGCGAGAGACCGACAAGGGGAGGTGAATGTCGTGGCAGGGCCGAATCCCGGCATTGCCGATGTCGTCCTTGCAGCGGGCAGGAGCGTGGCCGTGGTTGGCATGGCGAAGAACTGCGGCAAGACCGTGACGCTCGGGGCGATACTCGACGGGCTCGCCGCGAGGGGGATACCCGTGGGGGTGGCTTCCGCAGGTCGGGACGGCGAGGACGTGGATGCCGTGACGATGCAGCCGAAGCCGCCGATACGACTACCAGCGGGAGCGCTCTTCGCAACCGCCGAGCGCCTTGCGGCGAAGACACGGACGCCGATAGAGCGTGTTGGTGTGACCCGTCATTCATCGGCACTGGGCCGGCTGGTCGTGTACAGGACCCTTGCGCCGGGCACTGTCGAGGTGGGCGGTGGAAACAGCGCAGCGGCGGCGCGAGAGGCCGTTGCTCTCATGCGCGAGCTCGGCGCGAGTTTCGTCGCGCTGGATGGCGCTGCTGGGAGGAGGTTCTCGTGCGCGCCTTCGCTGGTTGAGGCGACGGTGCTTGCCACTGGCGCCGCAGCCGCCGAGACCATGCCCAAGGTGGTCCGCCGTACGGCCGTAGCGGCGCGGGTGCTTATGACGCCGGCTTGGAGCAGCGAAGCGGCCGCGCGCGTGCTCCGCGACTCCCTCTCCCGGGCCGACGTGGTGCTGGTCCGCCGGGATGGCTCGCTCACCCGTTTGCGCGTGCCGAGCGTGCTTCTCCGGGCGCATGAGGTGGCTGGCATGGTCACGCAGGACCACGACGCGATCGTGATAGGCGGCGCGCTCGCAGGCGGACTCCTGAGAGCGCTTCTAAGAGGGCACCGTGCGACCCGGCTCACTGTGGTGGTCCGCGATGCCACGAAGATCCTTGCCGAGCCCGGGGACATCGAGCGTTTCAGGTCCGCCGGGGGAAGGCTCGCCGTGATTCATCCTATCAAGCTTGTGGCGGTGACCACGAACCCCGCTGCGCCCGACGGCCGCCTTTTCGACCCCGAGGGTTTCGTGGACGGCACGGCACTTGCCGTCGCGCCTGTGCCGGTCTTCGACGTTGTGGCAGGGATTTCGCGGAACCTTCCTCAAACCGCCGTCGCGGCCAGCAGAAGTCGCGTAGAGCTGGCCAGGGCGAGCGAGGACGTGAAGTTGCCAGGTGAGGGGGGAGTAGCGTGATCGCCACCAGGATCAACGTGGATACATCCCTCGTCGAACGCGCAAGACGGGCCGCGAGGCAGATCGCGGACGGCATAGAGCCCGAGATCGCGGCCAACACCACCACGACAATCGAGAGGACCGTTCTCCGGCTGCTCGGGCTGAACGGCGTGGACGAGGCAGGGGTCCCGCTTCCCAATGTGATAGTGGAACGCGCCCAGGCGGCCGGGCTCCTTGGCGATGGGATCGCGTACTGGATCGGGTCGGCGATGGTGCACGAGGGCCAGTCCGCCGCCGCGATCGCGCATAGGATCGCCCGCGGAGAGCTTGAGTTGGAGCGGATCCACGCCGCCGACGAAAGCGCCGTGCGAGAGGCGGTGGAGACCGAGGCCTCGCGGATGTGCGCGTACATCAAGGGCAGGCGTCTCGAGCGCGAGCGCCTGATAGAGGAGCTCGATACGGCCGAGCCTCCGTACATATACGTGATCGTCGCTACCGGCAACATATACGAGGACGTAACACAGGCGACCGCCGCCGCGAAGTGCGGTGCGGACATAATCGCGGTGATCCGTAGCACGGCTCAGAGCCTGCTCGACTACGTGCCCTATGGGCCAACCACGGAGGGTTACGGCGGAACGTACGCAACGCAGGCAAACTTCCGGATAATGCGTGAGGCTCTCGACGAGGTAAGCCGCGAATGTGGCAGGTACATACGCCTGGTGAACTACTGCTCCGGGCTGTGCATGCCCGAGATAGCCGCCATCGGGGCCATGGAGCGCCTCGACATGATGCTCAACGACGCGATGTACGGGATACTCTTTCGCGACATCAACATGCGCCGCACCTTCATTGATCAGCGATTCTCGAGGATGATAAACGCGTATGCCGGGGTGGTGATCAACACCGGCGAGGACAACTACCTCACGACGGCGGACGCTTACGAGCACGCTCACACGGTCCTCGCGTCGCAGTTCATCAACGAGGAGCTTGCGTTGCGGTCCGGCCTCCGGCCCGGGCAGATTGGGCTAGGACACGCCTTCCAGATGAACCCCGATATGCAGGATGGGTTCCTCTATGAGCTCGCCCAGGCTGAGATGGCGCGAGCCATTTTCCCCCATGCACCCCTGAAGTACATGCCGCCCACCAAGCACATGACTGGGAACATCTTCAAAGGACACCTCATGGACGCCATGTTCAACCTGGCGGGCGTCATCTCGGGCCAGACCATCCAGCTTGTGGGCGTCTTGACCGAGCACATACACACCCCGTTTCTGCAGGACAGGTACCTTGCTATCGAGAACGCGAGATACGTCATGAACAACGCCCGGCATCTCGGGCATGAGATCTCCTATAGGCCGGGCGGGAAGATGGAGCAGCGTGCCAACGAGGTGTTGACAAAGGCCGTGGCCATGCTGGAGCAAGTTGCGGAGATCGGCCTCATGTCCGCCATATCGCAAGGCATGTTCGCGGGAGTGAAGAGGGATCCGCACGGTGGGCGTGGCCTCGACGGGGTCGTGAGAAAGCGAGATGGCTACTATAACCCGTTCCCAGACCTTTTCATGAAGGAGCTGTCGTCCCCGAGCTTCGCGCCCAAACTTTGGCGTGCCGCCGCATGCCCGGCGTCTGGTGGCGCCTTCGACCCCGAGGCGGGGGCGGGAGTTGCTGCAAGAATGGCGTCTGGGCCTGGCGCTCTTACTCTGTGAGAAGGGAGGTCTGGGTGGCGGTGTCGACGGTTAAGGTGGATCGGAGCAGGGTTCGGCCGTACGGCGATACCATCGACGACGGGTGGATTCAGATGAGCTTCACGTTGCCGGTCTCGTGCGGGCCCGAGGCCACCAGGGCAGCCCAATTGCTGTGCGAGAAGATGGGCCTTGACGACGTCCGGGTTGTGTACAGCCACGACATCGCCGGCAGCTTCACGTTCTTCGTGATATACGGCAGATGCGTTCATTCGGTGGACCTCACCACGATCGAGGTTCCGAAGGTGAACATGAAACACATGACCTTCGACGAGATAAACGACTTCATAAAGACACGCATTGGCAGAAAGATCGTCGTTGTTGCGGCGTGCACTGGCACCGACGCCCACACTGTGGGCATCGATGCGATCATCAACATGAAGGGATATGCGGGCGAGTACGGGCTGGAGCGTTACCCGTGGTTCGAGGCGTACAACCTCGGCAGTCAGGTACCCAACGAGGCGCTGGTCGCCAAGGCTATCGAGGTTGGCGCGGACGCGATCCTGGTCTCGCAGGTGGTGACCCAGAGGAACATTCACATAGACAACTTGACACACCTGGCCGAGCTTGTCGAGGCCGAGGGCCTGCGCGGCAGGGTGTTGCTCATAGTGGGAGGCCCGCGGATAAGCCACGAGCTCGCTGTGGAGCTTGGATACGACGCGGGGTTCGGACCGGGCACGGTCCCGTCGCACGTCGGTGCGTTCATAGCTCAGGAGCTCGCGAGACGCATGGGCACGTGGACGCCCTCCGAAGGGCCATGCTCCGAAGGAACATGACGAACAGGTGCGTGCCCCGGCCGGGGGGAGGTGCGATGTGCGGGCCCGGCGTGCTCGCGAGGCGACCACTTAGAGGGGTTGGGGGGATCGGGATGGAGGAGTCCCTAATAAGAGTAAGGATGAGCCAACAAGACAGCCACTACGGTGGGGGAATAGTTGATGGTGGGCGACTCATGCAGCTCCTGGGCGATGTGGCGACAGAGCTCCTGATCCGGCACGACGGTGATGAAGGGCTGTTTCGTGCATACGACAACGTTGAGTTTCTCGTGCCTGTGTACGCCGGCGATTACCTCGAGGCGAGAGGACGCATAACGGCCGTTGGAAACACCTCGCGCAAGATGGAGTTCACGATCCACAAGGTCATCGCGTCGCTTGCGCAGGATTCGTCAGCCGCGGAGGTTCTCTCCGAGCCGGTGCTGGTGCTGCGCGCGAGCGGGACGTGCGTCGTCCCGAAGGACAGACAGCGCAGGAGGGGCGGGAATGGCGGCCGATAAGCTCATAATAACAGCGGCGCTCACGGGTGCCGAGACCACCAGGGAGGACAATCCCAACCTTCCGCTCACGCCCGATGAGATCGCCCGGGCGGCGGCCGAGGCGCGTGAGGCGGGGGCGTCCATCATCCACCTCCACGTGCGGGACGGTGAGGGGAGGCCTACCCAGGACGTTCAGGTGTTCCGCGAGACCATTCGCCTCATCCATGAGAGATGCGATTGCATAGTGCAGGTGTCAACTGGCGGCGCAGTGGGCACCCCGCCTGAAGAGAGGCTCCGCCCGCTGGCCCTGGTCCCGGAGATGGCGACGCTCACGTGCGGCACGGTGAACTTCGGGGACGGGGTTTTCGAGAACCCGCCCGCCCTCATAGAGGCGTTTGCCGTGAAAATGGCCGAGCTCGGCATAAAGCCGGAGCTCGAGGTATTCGACGTCGGAATGGTGGCCAACGCCCTCAGGCTTGCGAGGCGAGGGCTTCTCAAGGAGCCCTTCTATTTCGATTTCGTCATGGGGGTGCCTGGAGGCATCCCGGGAACCGTGGATAACCTGATGCACCTCGTGCGGCAGATACCTCCAGGGGCCATGTGGCAGGTTGCGGGCGTGGGCAAGGCCGAGCTCCCTCTCGCGGTGCTGGCCATTGTGATGGGCGGCCACGTGAGGGTTGGGTTCGAGGACAATGTATACTATTCCAGGGGGGTCCTGGCGCAAAGCAACGCGCAACTCGTGGCGCGCGTGGCCCGCATCGCACGCGAGGTCGGAAGGGAAATCGCGACCCCTGCCGAAACTAGAGAAATGTTGGGAATCGCGCCGGGGGGATGATCCTCTGCCCGGCCCGAGGCGAAAGAGATGACAACCTCAGATGGCGTACGTGGTGTTGAAACGGGGAAGGGACGGCCGCGCTCGGGCGCGGCACCCGTGGGTTTACGCTGGCGAGATCGATGCGATCGTTGGAGAGCAGGCGCCAGGCGACATAGTGGACGTGGTCGACTACAAGAAGAGGTTCCTCGGCCGGGGCTTCATAAACCCCGCATCCAGCATCACCGTGAGGGTGTTGTCCTGGGAAGAGCAGAACATCGATGAGACGTTTTTCTACAGGCGAATTGCGGCTGCACGCGACTACCGAAGGGCCATAGGCGCGGAGGCGCCGTGCCATCGCGTGGTGTTCAGCGACGGGGACATGTTATCGTCCCTCATCGTGGACAGGTATGAAGACGTGTGCGTGGTTCAGACCCTCGCGCTTGGCATGGATGTCAGGATGGACATGATCGTGGCCGCGCTCCGCGACCTGCTGGGAACGAGCAAGATATACGAGCGCAACGACTCCCGAGTGAGGGAGCTCGAAGGCCTCGGTCAAAGGTCGGGGTTCGTCAGCGGGCAGTTTCCGACGGCGTTCTGGGCTCAGGAAAACGGCCTGAGTTTCTGGGTGGACGTCGCACTGGGGCAGAAGACCGGCCTTTTCCTTGACCAGCGGGAAAACCACAGGGCCATCGCGCCATGGTGCGACGGTGCTCGAGTGCTGGATGCATTCTGCTACACCGGGGGCTTCGCCCTTCATGCCGCGGCCTTCGGCGCGCGTGAAGTGGTAGGGGTTGATTCGTCGGCGTCCGCACTCGAGGTGGCGAGACTGAACGCCGAGAAGAACGGATTCGCCGACAGGGTCTCTTTTGTGGAGGGAAACGCCTTCGACGTGCTGAGGCGGCTCGATAGCGAGGGCGAACGCTTCGACCTTGTCATCGTCGATCCTCCTGCCTTTGCACCCGGCAAGCACGCGGTAGAGGCTGCATACAGGGGCTACAAGGAAGTAAACCTCCGCGCCATGAAGATCCTCGCGCCCTCGGGCATCCTCGTGACGTGCTCGTGTTCATACCATATGAGGCCGGAGGCGTTTGTCGCGATGCTCGCTGACGCCGCGGCCGACGCGGGCAGGGAGGCGAGGCTAGTGGAGCTGCGGGCTCAGGCCAGGGACCACCCGATCATGCTGGGCGTAGAGGAAACCCATTACCTCAAGTGCGCGATCGTCAGGGTGAGCTAGTCCCGAGGTGGGGCGTCGCGTTGAGGGCGACCGCTATGGAGGTGTGGCTTTGTCTCCCAGGTTCCGGTGCGTTCTTTTCGATTTTGACTTCACGCTTGCGGATTCGTCGGACCCGGTCGTGAAGTGCGTCCGCTACGCGTTGAGTGCGGTCGGCGCTCCGTTGCGCGGCGAACGCGAGGTCCTGCGAACCGTGGGCCTGACGCTTCCCGAGATGTTCCGAATCCTCGCGCCGGGCTATGACCAGGCTGCGCTTGCCGCTCTCTTCATGGAGAAGGCCGAGGACGTCATGGTGGAAGGCACCAAGATGTACGGCGAAGTGGCGGGGACCGTCGAAACCCTGAAGGCTGCGGGCGTGGTGACGGGAATAGTATCAACCAAGCTCCGACGCAGGATAGAGCGGATCCTCGAGAAGGAGGCCATGCTTGAGGCGTTTGACGTCATAATCGGCGCGGAGGACGTGGCCCGTCACAAACCTGCGCCTGATTCGCTTCTCAGGGCGATGTCCGTGCTCCACGTGGAACCGGGCGAGACGCTCTTCGCAGGCGACAGCCTCGTTGACGCTGAGGCTGCGCGGCGTGCGGGCGTTCGCTTCTGCGCAGTGCTCCACGGCTTGACCCGCCGTGAGGAGTTCGCGCCTTTCGGCCCCGTCGCAATCGTGGAGGATTTGCGTGGGATACTGCCGGTGGTTGCGAAGCGCACGGCGTAGAACTGAATGGCGAGTGATGACGGCGGCGAGGTCTTGCTTGAGCAGGTTCAGAAATCCAGGGTCGGGCCAGGGATCGGGCCCCCGACGAGATGGCACCTGTCGTTGAGCAGCCGAAGCACGTACCCGCCCGGCCCGTGCTCGATGATATTCAAGCAACAGGTGTCTTGGCGGATCTTCCAGAAGGCCGAGCTCGCGAGGCCCAGCGCCTTAAGAAGGATGAGCTTGTTGACGACTCGGTGGGATACGACGACGACAGCCTCGTCATTTGTCCTGTCGGCTGCGATCTGCTCGAGAGCCGTCCAGGCTCTCGCCGAGACGATGTCGAGGCTTTCGCCTCCCGGGAAAGTGACGGTGTGAGGGGCCTTTTGCCACGCCTCAAACATGCGCGGATAGCGGGATCGGGCCTCTTGCACGGGTAGCCCCTCCCACGCGCCGCAGTCGATATCAGTGAATCCGTCGACGAGCTGCACGTCAAGCCCGTGGGGGCCTGCTATGATGCGAGCCGTCTCGTGCGCCCTTGCGAGAGGACTCGAGTAGACCGCCGCGATCTCAACCCGCGCCAGGGCTCTGGCGGTCGCCTCAGCCTGAGCGAGTCCGGTCTTGTCGAGGGGGATGTCAGCCCTGCCCCGGAATACTTCCTCTTTGTTCCACCTCGTTTGGCCATGACGGATGAGGATGATATTCACGCCGTGACGGTCTCCTTCCCAGCCGTAGCCTCATTCATTCTACCAAGGACTGCGCGGCAAGGCAACAGGCATCCAGCCAACTGCCTGAGGCCTCTCTTCTTCATTCATCCTATACTTACCAACAGAGACCTTACGCTAACCGGGCCAACGACCTAGCTGGACGGCGCCGTGCGGCTTGGCTCGTCCCCGGGCCGGGGGCGTGTCCCGTACGCTCCAACTTGTTGTGCTCCAACTAAAGGATGAACATGGGACTACATCGTAGGATCGCTGGTGGCGCATGGAGAAAACAAAGGCATGCGAGCGGGCTGGAGCGCGAGCGCCCGCGACGACTGGGGTGGAGAACATGCCGAACGAACGCGATGAGCTCATGAAGCGCAGGCGTGCCCGGGCCGGCCGAGGTCCCGCATGGCAGGCACGGCAGCAGGAAACGATCCCTCCAGGGGCTTGGCTGGGGCTCGTGGCGACAGCCATAGTCGTCACGCTGGTGGTGGGCAGCCTCGGCGTTCTCCTTGAGAGGATTATCCATGGCGCGGCGGATGATGGAAGCGAGGATCTGCGCGCGTGCTGGACTGGTGTCGTTGATCGTGTGGAGGCGGATAAAGCCGTGGTGATCCCCTTTGATGAAACGCAGGGTGCTTCCACTCCGGGCGGTGACGCGGAGAGCCTTTCGGAGGTAGTAATGCCCCTGTACCTGCTTCCTCGCGGAAGCAACGAGGGTGCGGTGCTCTACTTCGCGACGACCGTCCGCCCCGGCGAAACGCGCGCGCGGATCGCTCGCACGGAGGCGCTCATCCGTAGACTCAAAGATGCCCGCGCAAGGAACGTCGCAAGCCTTGAAGCCGCGACGCGACCTTAGGAGCAGCGGCATAATAGAAAAACCCCGCGAATTCTCGCGGGGCTAAACCTTTTCTGGCAGGGGAGACAGGACTTGAACCCGCAACCTACGGTTTTGGAGACCATTCCGAACCGTCCATAGTCGTCCTTACCGTCCTTCTAGCTGGGCGTTATGTCTACCATTTCCACCCAGATGCACGTTTTTCTTCTCCGATTGCTGTCAGTTTTGCTGTCAGAAACGAGCATTGGTCAAATAACCGTAGGTTCATCCGACCCTCGGACCCTGCGCTGTTCGGGCTGAGGGGAAAGGATTCTGTCCATCGTGGCCGCGACCCGTTGCTTCATCGAGGGCAGGATATGGCTATATATCCCGAGCGTGGTCGATATATCCGAGTGCCCAAGTAGCTCCTGCACCACGCGGGGATTCTCGTTCGCGAGGAGCAGGAGGCTCGCGGCGGTATGCCTCAGATCGTGAATTCTGATTCGGGGCAATCCTGCCTTCTCAAGAATCGGGTGCCAGGACCACTTATAGATGTTTGATGGATTAGCGGGCGTTCCTATCTCGGAGGGGAACACGAGGTCCTGAGCCTGCCATACTTCGCCCAGTTTGAGCCTTTCGGCGGCCTGCCGCTTGCGGTGCTCCTTCAGGGCGTCAATCGCGAGACGGGGGAGGTAGATTGTGCGGCGGGAGCCTTTGGTTTTCGGCTCCTTAAACGTCGGCCCTGCTCCCGTAATCCACTGAAGCTGCCTCTGCACCTGGAGGGTTCCTGCGTCGAAGTCGATGTCCTGCCATTTCAGGCCGAGCAATTCACCCAGGCGCAGGCCGCATGTGGCCGCGAGGACGTATAAGGCATAGTATCTATCGCCCCGGGCGGCATCAAAGAGCCTGGCGGTCTCCTCGGGTGTGAGGACCCGCATTTCCTTTCGCTCGACCCTCGGGGCGTCAACAAGGTCGGCAGGGTTGCGAGGAATAAGCCCCAACTTGACGGCTGTGCTCAGGGCACAGTGCAAGGTCGCATGGCACTTGTGCGCCTTGTCGTGCCCGCCGGCGTCCTGTAGCTCCCTGTAGAGGCGCAGAAGGTGTTGTGGAGCGAGCTTCGCCAGGGGGATGTTGCTCAGGGCGGGGATGAGGTGGGTATTGATCGTGCTTTCGTACCGAAGGTACGTCTTCGGCGCCCGAGAGCCCCGGACGGTGTCATTCAGCCAGTGCAGCAGGAACTGCCCGACCGTCTGCTTTGTCACGTCAATCGGCAGGCCGCCTTGCGCGTCGGCAAGGAGCTTCGTTAGCTGTTCCTGGACCTCCTTCCTTGTGCGCCCGTAAATGTACCTCCGCTTAGGCTTGCCGGTGGCATCCCTGCCCACGGTGACGGTGGCGCACCATCGCCCGTCCTTACGCTGGTAGATGGAACCCTCCCCGTGACCCCTACGCTTCGACATTGGCTTTCGCCTCCAGGCTTAGGGCTGCGGGAACGTCCCTGAATATGTCTTCAAGCTCGCCCCACAGTGGATCGTCATGGCGCTTACAGGCGACCCTCGCCTCTTCCCTCTGCCTCCGTAGCGGATCGCTATCGCGAGACACGCGCCGCTCATGAATTTCGAGCCCGTTTGCCCCCTCTCGGACAATGATTAGTCTCCGCATTCCAGGGTTAGAATCGTTCAGACTCAGTGCCAGAACCATCGCCTCTCCCACTGTTCATTCTCCTTTCGCCCGGCCCCCTATCGTGGCCCGCGGCGCTATGGCCTGTCTGTGCCTCCCGTGTCTTGCAATGCTTGCCGTGCTTTGCGTTTCTTTTCGTTGCGCCGTCGTCCTCGCACCCGCCACCCGCATTCCGTGTGTTGCCGTTTATCCCGCCGGGAGTACGTAACGTCCATCCATTGGCCGCAAATCTCGCATCGGCGATACCGCGCTTCACCCAAAATGGCACGGTAGAACTGGACCCACATAGCACTGTAGAGGTTCGTTGGCATGACGAAGCCCGCGAACCCGTTCCCTTTTCGGCTGAGGAGCAGGCGCGGCGAGGCTTGCCCGTTGAGGCGTTCGCTGACCACACGCACAAGCAGGAGCCGCGCGGGTTCTATTACGTCTCCGAGCCTCCACTTCGCGAGATGATCCGCGAACTCATACTTGTGCGCGATATGGTAGAACGGGTGTCTGGGCAGGCCCCCACGGTCCCTCGGAACGTCTTCGAGACCGCCTGCATAGAACGTGACCCCGCTACCGTCGGGGCTCCACACGATAAACTGCCCGAGCCCTCCCGCATCGCGACGCTGTAGCATTTCCCATACCTGAACGTAGGCGTGCATGTCCTCTATCGCTGCAACCCAGGCCGCGAGACTTTCTCCTAAGCGTAACTCGGATCGTCCGTTTGCAGGCATAAGCGCAACCGTGAGGCCCAAGAAGCCATGCTTGTTGGCGAACTTGAGAATAGCCTCCGGAGTGGGTTCGAGAGACGCAAACTCCAAGAATAGTGTTCCATCCTCTAGCGGCCGACGGCGCAGGCGGGAAGTTGTCTCTGGGTGCTGGACGAGATACGGCGGTGCAAGGCGGCGCTGGCCGGGCGCTGGCTTCCCCGTGGTGCCCGGAAGCAGCTCGGCGGCGTCATCCCACACGAAGCCTCGGTCCGGAACGTCCCACAAGAACTCAAATTGCCCAGGAATCAGCTCCAATCTGGTACGCCTCCACGCATCACGCGATAATCACGCGCTAAGATACTCGGACCCCGTGTGTCCCTGATTTAAACTTAACGCGAGAAGCAAATTCCGTCAAGGGGGGCGACAGAACATGCGGAAGTTGCGTGAGCTGCGGCAGGCGCGCCGCATGACGCAGACGCAGTTGGCGTACCTGGCGGGGCTGCATCCTCAGCTGATAAGTGCTTTCGAGCGCGGGTATGCGAAACCGTATCACTCGCAGTTGGAGAGGCTTGCGGCGGCCCTGGGCGTCGCCGTGGAGGATTTGGAGGGCGACGACGATGAGCGGGACCATGCCTGAGAAGTTGCTTTTGACCGTCACCGAGGCGGCCCAAATGTGCGGGTACAGCCGGAGTTTCCTTTATGAGGCCATTAACCGTGGGGAGATCCCGACCATTCGCTTGGGGCGGACCTGCCGCATTCCGGCGTCGTGGTTGCGGCGCTGGATCGAGGAGCAGACGGCCCGGTGGGAGCGGGCGCGGAACGGCGAGGCGTAGAAAAGGCCCGGCTCGCGCCGGGGTTCCGGAAGGAGGTTCAGCATGGCCACTTCCAGGTTAGCACAGCAGGAAGGTTTCCACAACCCTTTTGAGGACTTGCACACGACGGACCTCGGAAACGCGCGGCGCTTCCTGATAGCTCACGGCCCCGACCTGCGCTACTGCCATCCCTTCCAGCGTTGGTTCGTCTGGGATGGAAGGCGGTGGAAGGAGGATCTGGCCGGCGAAGTGCAGGCTCGTGCGAAGGATACTGTTAGGCGCATGTACCTTGAGGCCGCTTCAGAGGAAGACGACCGGCGCCGAAAGGACCTCGCGAAACATGCATTGAGGAGCGAGGCGGCGCAGAAAATCCGTGCGATGGTGGAACTCCTCAAGACCGAGCCGGGGATTCCCGTCCTCCCGGAGGAGCTGGATAGGGACCCGTGGCTGCTCAACTGCCAGAACGGGACTCTTGACCTGCGCACAGGCGAGTTGAGGCCGCATGACCCGCGAGACCTGCTCACGAGGCTCGCGCCGGTCGTCTATGACCCGAATGCCACCTGCCCGCAATGGTGCGCCTTCCTCGACCGGATCATGGCAGGCCGCGTGGACCTGGTGACGTTCCTCCAGCGCGCCGTGGGGTATTCCCTGACCGGCTGCACAGACGAGCGGGTTTGCTTCATCCTCTACGGGACCGGCGCAAATGGCAAGACGACGTTCCTTGAGACTGTGGCACTGCTCCTCGGCGACTATGCAGCGAGGACCACAACCGACACACTCCTTGCGCGTGACCGGGACGGTGTGCCGAACGACGTAGCGAGGCTCAGGGGTGCGCGGTTCGTCTACGCCTCCGAGGCCGAGGAAGGCCGGAGGCTCGCTGAGGCGAAGATTAAGGACCTCACGGGAGGCGACACCATCACGGCGCGGTTCATGCGCGCCGAGTGGTTCGAATTCAAGCCGGAATTCAAGCTATGGCTTGGGACGAATCACAGGCCGGTTATCCGAGGGACGGACGCCGCGATCTGGGACCGCATTCGCCTTATCCCGTTCGACGTGCGGATACCCGAGGGTGAACGCCTCCCGAGGCGGGAACTTATGGCCCGTTTTGAGGCCGAGCTGTCCGGCATTCTCGCCTGGGCTGTGCGCGGGTGCCTAGACTGGCAGAAACACGGTCTTGGAGTGCCGGACGAGGTACGCGAGGCGACCGGGGCATATCGCGCCGAAATGGACGTTCTCGCGCACTTCCTGGAGGAATGCTGCACCGTGAACCCTCTCGCGAAGGCCAGAGCGGGGGACCTCTACAGGGCATACGTGGAGTGGTGCGAGGCGAACGGTGAAAGGCCGTTAGCACAGCGCAACTTCGGCATGCGATTAGCGGAACGCGGGTTCGAGCGGCGCAGGAGCACAGGGGGACCCTTCTGGTGGTACGGCATCGGGTTAGTGAACCAAGTGAACGATAGTGAACCAATTTCCCATATTTCTCGCGAGAGTACAGTACAAGAAGAAAAACCGGAAAAAAGGTTCACTAAGGTTCACTTCCTTCACTCCGACCGCAAGACCGGCGACCGGGAGGTGTTCGAGGTATGACTCCCGAGGCCGTCCTCGACCGCCTCCGTTCCCTAGGTGCTCGTGTATCCCTCGTCGGGGACAAGCTCCGCGTGGAGGCTCCAGCAGGAGTGCTCAGGCCTGAGCTGAAGGCCGCGCTAATCGGGCGCAAGACTGAGCTGGTGCGCCTGTTGCGGCCTGCGCCGGACCTCCCGCCTCCGGTGTGCGACCGGTGCGGCGGGACCCTGTTCTGGCAGAGCATCGCTTACGGTCCGTGGACGTGCGCGAGGTGCTGCCCGCCCGACACTGGGCGCATCGTGGCAAGGTGGTCCTCGCAGGAGGCCGGACGCGCGTTCGAGGAGGTGCATTGCGTATGCGACGCCAACTAGCCGACGCCTGTCCTCGCTGCCTCCTCGCGCTGTATCGCTGTCCGGCCTGCGGCAGGCGCTGGCGGTGCTGGTGGAATCCCGGTTGTCTGGGGGTGAGCGCATGATCGAGGTTCGCTTGCCGAGGTGCGTTATGGTCCTGACGGAGGCCGAGTTTCTGAGCCTGCTTGCCCACGACCGCGAGATTTGGACGCGGGCGCTTGAGCGGGGGAAGGCTGTGCTGAGAGCCCGGGTGCGGGAAGCCCGCGAGGAGGCCCGCAGGAGGCCCCGGGAGCCGCGAGAAACGGGCGGGACAGGGGATGATACCTGAGCAGGTGCGAAAGCCCCCTTGTAGGGCATCCTGGCGCGGCAGATTGAGGTAACGCTTGCACCCCCCTACCGCGCAAGCCGACGCAGGCCGCCGGGACCGGGCGCGCGCCTCCGAAAACCCCGGAACGGGATCGCGCGCGAGGGGGTGACCCGAGCTTGCAGGGCATCCTGGCGCGACAGGAGGACCCGCCGCCGCGTGGCGAGCGCCCCACAGAAGCCCGTGGCGGCGTTCACCCGGCCCGAGGGCGCCGAGGCCGGGAGATAGGAGGCGGTAAGCATGAATCGGTACTGGGAGAATGAGAAGCCTATCGTGGCGGCGAGCGGCAAGAACGTGCTGAGGTGGTTCCCGAAGGCCGGGAGGTTGCAGGTGAGCCTCCCGGACTGGGAGGACGGCGAGGGGAGGACCCGCCCCGGGAAGACCGTCACCCTGGACGTCGAGGCCATGCGCGAGAGCGAGGACGCGGAGACGGCCCGGGCGATTCTCGCGGACGTCCTTGCGGCGCTGGACCTTCTTCACTGACGGCGCGTAGCACAGATGGGGCAAGGAACCTCGCTTGTCCCCACTTACGCGGCAAAAATGGGGCAAAATCGGATGTTTTACCCCACTTTGCCGGGTGCTACGTGACGTCGTAGGTTTTCGCTAGGGGGTATTTCAAAAATATTCTAGGCCGTTTCCCTGGACCGGGCGCGCGCCCCCGCGCGCGCAAATTTCCCTTTTTGAACAAACCGAGAAGAGGAGGGCTTAAAATGCGACTCGATGATCTGAGCTTCGATGAGCTCAACGCAGTAGGTAATCAGATTGTCCGCCTGCTCGCGCCGGGCTATCTCTCGCGGGAGGAACCCAGCACGGCCAAGGTGCTGTTCCGTCTCGCCAGGGAGCTCGCGGATGAGATGGAGCGGCGCGTGGCCGCCCGGGAGGAGGCCAAGGAGCGTGCGCGGCGGCTCGGGCTCCCGGAGAACGCATTCTTGCCGCCGGAGGAGGGCATCGGGCTATGACCGGGGGCGCGTGGACTCAGTGGCGGCGTTTCGTGAAGGGCGTCCTAGACTCGGGGCGTCCTATGACAGAGGATGAACGCAGGCAAGCTGACGAGCTGGTGAAGCAGGCGAAGGCCGAGGAGCGCCGGGAGCGGCGAAAGCAGAAGCGCCTCGCGCGCGGCGGCGAGTGGGTGGAGGTTGAATAGCGATGGCAGGCATGGTAGAATATTCACGGGCTAGCGGTGGAGCGGCCCATGTTGAAAAAGCGAACAGGCCGGGAGCGCCGGTGGAGGCGTTCTCAGGTCCCAAGGCCGGTGGAGGCCCGGACCAGCTCGCGGTAGACGCGGGCAGGCCGGGTTTTTGTCGTTCTAGGAGGACAGACATGCCGAAGTGGACACCGGCGGCGATAGCCGCCGAGCAGGAAGCAATACTTGACCGTGCTCAGGCGGAGCGGCGCAACATTACTCCCGAGGAGGAGCAGGAATACCTGAAACTCAAGCGCCTGCGCCGCCTGGCCGAAGAATTCATGGAGGGATACGAAGATGACTAGAGAACTGCGGGACTTGCACGCCAGACTTGCCGAGGCCGAGCGGGCTGCCAAGGCGGCCCTGGAGCTTCGAGACGTGGAGACGGCCGAGGCGATTATGGCCGACGTTCGGAACCTTCGCAAGCAGATTGCCGACCTTGAGGCCGAGGTGGCCAAGGAGAAGCAGAAGCCCCTGACTGGCTACCGTATCGCCGGGGGCGCTGACTTCGGGGACGGGGCTCGCGTGGCGGTGCTCGCTCCCCAGGATAAGCTGACCGCTTGGGTGCGGGCGACTGGGCGGACCGAGATTGGCGCGAGCCTGGACGAACAGCGGCATGCCTTCGGGCAACTGGTGCGCGCCATGGCTGTAGGTGACTGGCGCACCATCCCCCGCGACGTGCGGGCGGCCCTCGGGACGACGCCGGATTCTGCCGGCGGGTTCACCGTCCCAGACGAGCTCGCGGCTTTCGTGCTTGACCTGGCGCGGGCGAACGCCGTCGCGATTCAAGCGGGCGTCAGGACCGTCCCGATGGAGTCAAAGACGCTGACTATTCCCTCGCTAGAGGCCGACCCGACCGGCGGCTGGAAGGCCGAGAACGAGGCGATAGGCGAGGACAGCACCACGGCCTTCGGTGCCCGGGTACTCACGGCTAAGACGTGGATGGTGCTCGTGCGGATGTCGCTGGAGCTCCTGGAAGATTCGACCCTCGCGGGACAGGCCGTTGAAAACGCCATCGCCGCCGCCGCCGGGCTCGCGCTGGACAAGGCGATTCTGTTGGGCAGTGGCGCTGGAGAAGAGCCCTTGGGCGTTGCCAGCACGCCGGGCGTTCTGGAGGTAAGTCTCGGCGCGAACGGCGGCGCCATCACGTCCTACGCACCGTTCTCCGAGGCCGTGCAGAAGATTGCTGAGAACAACGGGCAGGCGGTTGCGGCCATCCTGCACCCTCGGGACATGGGCGCCATTGACCGGCTGACCGACACAACAGGCCAACCCTTGACGCCGCCTGTCTCGTGGCAGAACCTCCGCAAGCTGACGACGAGCGCCCTGCCGACGAACCTGACGGTGGGGACCGCCACCAATGCTTCCCTGGCGCTGGTGGGCGACTTCTCGAATGTCTTCCTGGGGCTGCGCCTGCCTGTGACCATTCAGGCGAGCTACGAGGCTGGCGACGCCTGGGCGCGCGGGCAAGTGCTGATCCGCGCGCGCTTCCGGGCAGATGTGGCGGTGGGACGGCCAACCCATATCGTGAAGGTGACCGGCATCGTGCCGGGCGTCTAAGGCGGGAGAGCATCGGGGGGCTCGGCGGTTGCCGGGCCCCCTTCTCGTTTTGCTGTCATTTTGCTGTCAAACCGCTTTTTGCTGTCTCCTCGTGAACCCTGAAACCCTTGAGAATACTGGCAGGGGAGACAGGACTTGAACCCGCAACCTACGGTTTTGGAGACCGCCGCTCTACCCATTGAGCTACTCCCCTGCGCGCCTCACAGTGTTCAGTTCAGGCTTTCGCCCAAGTCGATTCTATCAGACGCTTGCGGCTTTGTCAACGATGCCGGCCGGCCCGGCCCGGTTCATCTGTCCGCGCACATTCATCGGCACCAGGCGTGCTGGCGTGGTGGTACAGCTCGCCGTGCCAGCGGAACGCGGCGAGCCGCTCCCTTCTTAGCAGGAGGAAATCACGCGTATTCGGAGAACGTATTGGCGAGTACGCATACGGCCTGGACAGGCTCGCGAGGTCGAACGAAGGCACGAACGCACCGGAAGGCAAGGGCTGCAATCCCGGACAGGGCTTGCGTCTTGACCAGGTAGCGTGAACTTGTGGCGATGCACTCAGAATCACCCACGTGGGCGCAACAGGCTGTAATCCGACATTCTTGGAGGGGTTGGCGCTATGAGCGAAGCTAGAAAGATCCCAGTTGGCGTTTCAGGAAGACACGTGCATGTCAGCCAGAAGGACCTTGAGGCCCTTTTCGGATCCGGGTATAGTCTCACGTGTTTTAAGGAACTCTCCCAGCCCGGGCAGTTCGCGGCAAACGAGACCGTGACGCTTGTCGGGCCGAAGGGAGTCATCCAGAAAGTCCGCATTCTCGGTCCCGTGCGGAAGGCGACCCAGGTCGAGATCTCTCGCACCGACTGTTACGCCCTGGGCATAGATGCCCCTGTGAGGGAGTCGGGAGATCTTGCGGGCACCCCCGGCATCGTGATAGTCGGCCCCAACGGCCCGGTCAAGGTGGACGAGGGCGTCATAGTCGCTAAGCGGCACATTCACTTCACGCCGGACCTTGCGAAGGAGTATGGCGTGAGCGACGGCGAGATCGTGGCGGTCCGCACGGAAGGCCCGAGGGCGCTCGTTTTCGATGAAGTCGTCGTGCGCGTGAGAGGGGACTTCGCCCTCGACATGCACATTGATACCGACGAAGCAAACGCGGCAGGCTTGAAACAGGGCGATTTCGTAACGCTCCTCAAGGCTACGCAGTGAATGGCGCCCGGGGCGCTTCCGGCCTTTGATACCTGGCTTTTCGGGATGGTCGATCCGGGCGCGTCAGGTCGTTCCGCGCGCTCATTGTAAAGTCCCAATGAAAGGGGGATGCCCGTCGATGGGCGGCTCCGCGCGGCGCTAGCGCGGAGTGCTGAGCTGGTCTCCCCAGGTCATGAGACGGGCAGCAAACGTGCCATGGTTGGTTCTGAGCTCGTTCGATCATTGAGGCGCGAGCTGTCAGGAAAGCGCGCGCTTGTCTATGCATCTGAGATCGCGAGGTTTCACAGGGCAAAGGGCTCGTCTGACTACTTGCGGGCTGCCCAGTACATCCGGGAGAAGCTTATGAGCTGGGGGATCGACCGTGTCACCATCGAAAGGTACCCCATCGATGGGAAGAAGACATACGGAACCTGGACGCCACCCCCGGCGTGGGAACCTGTCCGCGCCACGCTCTCCCTCGTGTATCCCGAGGAACGCCCCATCTGTGATTTTGAAACGGAGCCAATGTGCCTGATATTCGGCAGCACTTCCACGCCCCCAGAGGGAGTTGTGCTTGACGTCGTAGATATCGGCGACGGGGAGTCCGAGGACGTGTATGTAACCCGCAGCGTCGCGAGGAAACTCGTCCTTACCTCTGGGGCCGCTCGGTCGGCGTTCCTGAACGCTGTCAGGCGCCGGGGTGCCGTGGGCGTGCTCAGCGACCACATGGTGCACGAAGACTCGTCCATCGGCAGGACGCGGTATGACCTTCCTGACGCTGTGAACTATGCAAGCTTTCCAGTGACGCACGAGGACATCGGCAGGATGGCATTGGGGTTTTCGCTGTCGCATCGACAGGCCGAGGAGCTGAGGTCGCTCTTGAAAAGCGGGCCTGTGCGGGTCAAGGCAAGCGTCGAGGCGCGGCTCTTCCCCGGCGAGATGCATGTCGTAACCGGGCTTATCCCAGGTGAGGCCGGCGAAGGCACTGACGACGGTGAGGTCCTCATCATCGCCCACCTCTGCCACCCCAAGCCGGGCGCGAACGACAACGCCAGCGGCTGCGGGCTGGCCATGGAGATAGCAAGGGCGCTGTCTCAAGGGATCGCAGAAGGGAGACTGGCTCGGCCTCGTCTCGGCGTGAGGTTCATGTTCGTCCCAGAGATGTTCGGAACGATGGCGTATCTGGACCGCCATCCGGGCTGGGCGAGGAAGGTCAAGGCGGGTGTGAACCTCGACATGGTGGGCGAGTCCCGCGATACCATGTCCTGCGCCAACCTCGTGCCGACGCCCTGGAGCCTCCCGTCGGCCGTGAACGACGTGGCGGCGTTCTACATGGAGATGGTGGCCTTGCGCGGCAAGATGTATGAGGGGAGCCAGGTGACTCGCGACTGGCACTACAACGTGACTGGGTTCACGGCTGGGTCAGACCATTACATCCTCGTTGACTCGTCGTTCAAGGTGCCGTGCGTGTATCTGGGGCATTGGCCGGACCGGTATTACCACTCGAATATGGATACGGTCGAGCGACTCGACCCTGAGGAGCTTCTGCGCATCGGACTCGTGGCATCGTCGATCGCGCTGACGTTTGCGGCGGCCGACGCCGCGGCCGCACAATTCGCCCTGAACCTGGTTGATGCGGGTGCGAGGGACAGGATCGCCAGCGCCGCCAGGGCATCATGCGAGGCTGCTGCGATGTGCCGCGAGCCGGCGAGGCGGGTTGATATCGCGAAGGCTCTCGAGCAGCGTCTTGAGGTCATGGTCGACAGAGAGCTCGCGGCAGTTGACGGCGTGGTGAAGCTGGTGCCGGCCGGGGACGCCTCGCGCGTGCGCGAGATGGCGCGGACTCTGAAGAGCGGCATTCGCGCGACGGCGAGGGCGGCTCGCGCAAAGGTCGAGCTCTTCGCCGGAGCTTTCCGCGAAGCTTCCGAGGAAGGCAAGCTCACAGGCTGGCAGAGCGGTCGCCGCGAGCAGCTAGCTCGCACGGATGACGATGAGGCAGCGAGCGGGGCTGTGTACGTGCGACTCTTCAAAGGCCCGCTGGACCCGGCGTACCTGTACGACAGGGTTGGTGAGAAGCGTCGCAAGCAGTATGAAGAAAGGCAGAGGGAGGACCCGGATTTCCAGCTCAAGCTCATCGAGGCCGTGAACTACATGGACGGCAAGCGAACTCTGGGGAGGATCGCGGCCTTGGTGTCCGCGGAGTTCGCGGGGTTCACCCTCGACGACCTGAAGGGATTCGTGGACGACCTTGAGAGAGCAGGGCTCGTACGCAGGAAGTGATCTGAGGGTCATCCACATAGACATGGACGCGTTCTTCGCCGCGGTTGAGCAGCAAGCCCACCCCGAGCTTCGCGGGAAGCCCGTCATCGTGTGCGGGGACCCTGACGGCAGAGGGGTGGTGTCCACGGCGTCGTACGAGGCCCGTTCGTTCGGTGTGCGGTCGGCCATGCCTGTCGCGGAAGCAAAGCGACTCTGTCCTCACGGGGTGTTCCTGTCAAGCCGTCTGCAAGACTACGCGGCCGTCTCGCGGCGCCTGCTCGAGGTGTATCGGCGGTACACCCCGGTTGTTGAGCCGTTTTCCATCGACGAGGCATTTCTCGACGTGAGAGGGTGCGAACGGCTGCACGGCGACGCGCGCGTCATAGCGCGCAAGATCAAGCAGGAGGTCCGGCAGGAGTTCGGGCTCACGTGCTCCGTGGGCGTGGCGCCCAACAAGTTCCTTGCGAAGATGGCCTCGGACATGCGTAAACCGGATGGGCTCACGGTCATCACGGCCGCGGACGTGCCGAGGGTCATCTGGCCCCTGCCTGTCGGCAGGCTGTACGGGGTGGGCGAGAGGACCGCGGCGGCTTTGGAGTCCATGGGGATCACCACGGCAGGCGCCCTTGCGCAGTCGCCCGTGGACGTGCTTGTCGCGAGGTTCGGCGTCATGGGGCGCGTCCTCCATGACGTGGCGAACGGAATCGACGACAGCCCCGTGGACCCCGGTATCAACGAAAGGCCGAAGTCCCTTGGTCGAGAGGTGACTCTTGTCGAGGACTGCGCTGACGAGGAGGCACTAGTGAGACACCTTCTCTCCCTAGCAGACCAGGTCGCGAGGAGGCTGCGCAAGCATGAGCTTGTGGCGAGGACCGTCACTCTCAAGCTGAGGTATTCGGACTTCACCACCATCACGAGGTCGCGCACGTTGAGCGGATTCACCTGCTATGACCAGGACATCTACATGGCAGCCGTCGAGCTTCTCCGCGACAACTGGGCACGATCAAGGAAAGTCCGCCTCATAGGCGTGTCGGCGTCGGGGCTTGCAGCGGCGAGCGATTATACGTGTCAGCTCGCGCTCTTCGAGCCTCCGTCGAGAGGGGAGCGACGGAGAAGCCTCGTTTGCGCCCTGGACAGGGTGAGGGATAGGTTCGGCGAGCATGCCATCACCAGGGCGAGCCTCATTGACGTCACGAGGCCTGCGCGTGTGCGCGGGAACCCCACGTCCAGGAGGCGGTCGGGGCAAGTCGACGCTGACGGGTCAAAACAGGGAGGGTGAGTCGGCTTATGGTGCTCATCGGCACGGCCGGGTTCAGCTACAAGGACTGGAAAGGTGTCTTCTACCCGGATGATATCAAGGACGGCGAAATGCTCAAATTCTATGCGGGGCTTTTCCCCTGCGTCGAGTTGGATTTCACGTATTACCAGATGCCGTCGGTCCGGACCATGGAAGGGCTCGCGCGCAAGGTCCCCGAGGGATTTGAGTTCTGTGTGAAAGCTCACAAGGGGATGACTCACGAGTTCAAGGAGCCTGCGGCCGGGGAAGACAAGAGCGACGTCTTCCGGGCGTTCATGGAGGCAATCAAGCCCATGACGACCCGTGGCAACCTCGGGTGTGTTTTGGCGCAATTCCCGTGGGGTTTCAAAAGGACTCCGGAAAACGCTGACTATGTCAGACGCTTCAGGGAGCGCCTGAAAGACATAGCCGTAGTCGTGGAGTTTCGCAACAGCGAGTGGGTGAGACCCGAGACCTTCGAACTCCTTCGCGCTGAAGGGCTCGGGTTCTGTTGTGTGGACGAACCGAGGCTGCGGGGACTGGTGCCCCCGGTCGCCGAGGTGACCGCGGATATCGCTTATGTGAGATTCCATGGAAGGAACGCCGAAAAATGGTGGAACCACACGCAGGGGTGGGAGCGTTACAATTACTTGTACACCGAGGCTGAACTGGCGGAATGGGTGCCGAGGATCAAAGCCTTGGACGCGCGGGCCGCGAAGACCTACGTGCTTTTCAACAATTGCCATGCCGGGCAGGCCGCTGAGAATGCGCGGATGCTCCAAGGCATGATGAAGCTGGATTTCGGGCGTCCCGCTGAAGGCTAAGGCCAGCTCCGGGCCCGTCGTCCTGGCGCGGACGTCCGGACGGAACAAGGTGGCACGCTCGCTCGTTTCTAGAGGACGGGCGTGCAGCCTGGCGAAGTGGTGCCGTGGTGAAAACCGAAGCAGGGTCCGCACGGGAACAAGTCACAAGTCGACGGAGTTGGGGGATGGGAAGCTGTGTCGGATGCGCTTGTTTGTTGTAGGCGGTTGGCAAGGACGGTTGGTGTGCTCGCTCTCTTCGTCCTCGCGATCTCGGGCGCGGGGCACGCTGCAGACGAGTCCATCAACACCCAGGATGTGCTCAAGCAGATTCAGAGCGCGAACGCTAGGGTGCGAGACCTCACGTGCGTTCTGGAGTCTGTGTACAACCGGGGCGGCGTTGAGGAAACCGTCACCATGCAGGTCGTGTTCAAGAGGCCGGACAAGTATCACATCACGTATCTTGCGCCGTCCTCCAACGAGGGGACGCGCGTGATCCTTGCGAAAGGCGCAGGCGTCGTGGTGCCGAAAGATGGGCATTGGAAGGCATACGACTCGATGTCCGTGGCTGGCCTGGAGACCCTCAGCTACATGCTGAGGTTCACGAGGGATAGCATCGCTGATGCGTACGACGTGCGAGTGTCCGAAAGGGCGAACATACGCGACAGGGTGGCGTACGTCCTCAGCGTGCAGGATCGGAAGTCCCCGGGGGCGGAGCCCGACACCGTGTGGATCGACAACATGAAATTCCTCATCCTTCAGGCCCAGACCAGCGCTATCTTGGGAGAGCCGACTCTCCTGCGCCTCGGAACGATCCAAGAAGGTGAGAAGGGCGACTGGAAGTCGTACACACTCACCGTTACCGACCTCCGCGGGGATAGGCGGGGGGAGATCACCATGACCCAGGTGGACAAGGGCGTGTTCCTCCCGACCAAGGTAGAGCTTTCGTCGGCGCGTGGGCGCGTAGACCAGGTGCTCCGCGACATCAAGCTCAACACAGGCGTGAAGGACGACCTGTTCGTGCTGAAGGAAGCGGAGGAGATGCGCGCGAAGCTGAAAGAGGCGCAATCGGCGTTCGATCGCAGGAAGTATGAGCAGGCCATTCGGGCGTACGAGAGGGTGCTCGAGCTCGATCCGGAGAACACCGAGGCCAGGTGCGACCTGGGGCTGTCGTACTGGCTCTCCGGGAACGCAGACAAGGCCATCCAAGAGTTGGAGAAGGTGCTTGCGCAGAACCCGAACTACCTTCCAGCCTGCAACAACTTGGGCTTCATCCTGGCGGACACGAAGAGGGACCTTAAGCGCGCCGTCGCTCTCCTAGAAAAGGCCGTAGATGGGGAGCCTGCGAATCCGGTATACATGGACAGCTTGGGATGGGCGTATTTCAAGCAGGAGCGTCTGGACGATGCCGAGAGGACCATCCGCCGGGCGCTGCTGTTCCCGTCGGACTTCCCAGAGAAGAGCCTTGCAACGGCGCACTACCATCTTGCGATGGTGTACGAGGCCAAGGGCATGAAAGCTGAGGCTATACAGGAGGTGCAGAAGGCCTTGGAGATAGACCCATTCAACTCCATGCTGCGTCAGGAACTTGCGAGGCTCAGACGGGGCTAGGTCCCGATCCCGTGGGCGTGCGGGCCCGCTTGTTTCGAGTTGCGCGCCTCGTGCGGTCCTTGCTTGCGCGGCGAGGCCGTCGCGCGAAAGGCTTTGACGTCAGGAGGGCGGGGTTGTATAATACCCCTGGGAGTATCCCTTCCAACGGGGGAGGGAAGGGGAGAGGGGAAGCTTCAAACCTTGGAGTTCCCTTGAGTCTCGTCAAGAACGGAGGAGTTCACGCTGTGGCTATCTATGAGTTCGTGTGCACGAAATGCGGCACCAAGTTTGAGGAGCTCATCATGGGCAGCGCGCACGCTGAGGTGAAGTGCCCGAACTGCGGCGCCGGCAATGTCAAGAGGCTCATGTCGACGTTCGGGTATAATGGGGGATCTGGCTTCAAGAGCACAGCTTCGTCGTCGGGCGGCGGCTGTTCCTCATGCAGCGGCGGGACGTGTAGCACATGTCACTGACCGCGGTCGGCGGCAGGGTGGCCGGTGGCCCGCTGGGCCAGCCCGCTGCTGGTGGCCGGGAGCGCCGGCTCCGCTGCGCTTTAGTGGAAAAGGCCGCTGAGCTCGGTTTCACTGGGTTGGGCGTGACGGGCGCGAGCCCACTGCCGGAATGGGATAGCGAGGTCCGGCGGCGCGTCCGCGCGGGTATGATCTCGCCTGAGCAGTATGAAAGATACTTCAGGAGCCTCGTAGGGGAGCCGAAAGGTATCATGCCTTCGGCCGCCTCGATTCTGGTCTTGGCGCGGCCGTTCAAGCCTTACGCGCTTCCTCTGCCGAACGGCATGGCGGGGTACTCGGCCTACTACCGCGCCTATCCGGAGGCGCGTGAGGCCGCACAGCATCTTGCAGCCGCACTAGAACGGGCCGGGGTGCGTGCGGTCCTCCAGCCTCGGCTTCCGAGCAAGGCCCTTGCAGTGCGGGCGGGGCTTGGGTCGTACGGAAAGAACTCCCTCATTTACCGCCAGGAATCGGGCTCTTTCATAAGCCTTCAGGTGATCGTCATAGATGTGCCTCTCGCAAGCGACGCAGAGCAGGAGGCGTTGACGCCGGCGACAACATGCGAGTGCGGTGGCTGCGTTGCGTGCGTGCGGGCTTGTCCCACGGGCGCGATACAACCGGGCGGAGCACTGGACGTTTCGCGGTGCGTCCGTGCGTACATGAACTCCGGTCGGGTCGTTCCGATCGAGCTCCGCAGGGCGTACGGAACCAGCATCCTGGGCTGTGATGCTTGCCAGCGCTGTTGCCCGCGGAACGCGGTGGCTGTAAAGAACGCCGTGGCCCCGCCGGATGAGGACGCCGAGATATTCTCCCTTGCGGGCATCCTGGGGGACGACGCTGGCGGGCGTAGGGCGAGGCTTGCACGGATGGCGGAGGTCATTGGTCCCAATTACTCCAGGGAAAACCGCATCGTGGCCGACGCGGCCATCGCAGCGGGCAATACAAAGGACCCTGTGCTCCTCGCGCCGCTCGGGCTCGCGCTCCAACATCCGCACGTGCCTGTCCGAGCGCATGCGGCGTGGGCCATCGGCGAGATCGGCGGAAGGGCCGCGGCGCGTCTTCTGGAGAAGGCTCTGGCCGCGGAAACGGACGACCTCGTCCGGCGCGAGGCCAAGATGGCCCTAGAGAAGGCGCTCGCAGGCGGAACTGAGCCGGGGCCTAGGAGTCCTAGGATTACGGAAAGTACGGGACAATTGGCGCGGTGATCTGAGCCTTAGTCTCGTTCCCGAATCGTTTCCGGAAGAGGGCGGCAGGGGGGTATACTGTTTGCGGCTGAAGGGCGGGGGTGGGGAGTCTGGCCGTGACATGCGTCAGTCAGTGCTTTCTTCCCTAGCTAGTTGACATAAGATATATTATGCGATCCAAAGGTTTTGGCGGGCGAGAACGGTCCGATGAGGTGTCGAGGTACTGCGAGGGTACTACCGGGACGCCGTGAAAGGTGCAGCCCCGACCTCGAGTCGAGATCGAGGCTGCCTCGGTTACCTTGCGTATCCCGCCGTGGCGACCGTTTCGTCACGTGAGGCCCAGTCATCACCTGGACGCTTGCCATCACCATCCGCCACCACGTCCACCTGGACCATGAGCACCTGGCCGGGCCGAAGCGTCGCGCTTGACAGGTGGTTCCGAGCCATGATGTCACTTACGGCGGCGCGGATATCGACTTCCTTTCCCACGTGGTCTCTGGCGATGCTCCAAAGGGTATCACCCGGGGCGACCACCACTTCAACGACCTCGCGCGACGGTACCGACGACGCTACGCGGGCGGGTCGGCCGGCACCGAAAGTGATGCCCACGGCGCAGACCATTGCCACCATACACGCAAGCACGATGCCGATTTCCGCATTTGCGTGCGCCCTCGACGACGCTCTCCACGATGACACGTCGGCTCTCCTCATGAATAGTCCCCCCTGGCCTCACGTTTCGCATATTAGGGAAACATATGTTCGTACTGGCAGCGTCATCATAGCACGAACATATGTTTGTGTCAAGAGGGCCAAGCGGGGCGCATCCCACGGGATGGCGGGCAGCACCCCGCTTGGGCTTGTTACCTGGGACAGCCCGCGACACGGCGGAGTAAGTCGGCATGGGCGACGTCGAACAACGAACAACCGTTTGCGGATGGAGGTAGCGTATGGTATAATCCGACTCGGAAAGCGTGAGGGCTTGGACCCGAGAGCGAGGTGTTTTGGACGATGCCGCGCAGGAAATCCGTGGCAATCTCCCGTCGGCAGCAGCAGATCCTCGACTTCATCACCAAGCAGATGGAGCTCCGTGGGTACCCGCCGTCGGTCCGCGAGATAGGGCAGGCAGTGGGGCTTAAGTCCACGTCCACGGTTCACGGCCATCTGTCGCAGTTGGAGAAAAAGGGCTACATACGGCGAGATCCAACCAAGCCTCGGGCCATCGAAGTCCTGCCCGCGTCGGGCGCCCTGCACCGCGGGTCGGCTCTCGCGGTGCCAGTCGTTGGTCGAGTGACGGCCGGCCAACCCATACTGGCAGTGCAGAACATCGAAGACTACTTCCCTCTTCCCAAAGACTTCGGCGAGCAAGGCAGCCTGTTCATGTTGAAGGTGCGCGGAGAGAGCATGATCGAAGCCGGGATCCTAAACGATGACCTCGTCATCGTGAGGCAGCAGGACACGGCCGAAAACGGCGACATAGTCGTCGCTCTCCTAGACGACGAGGCCACGGTCAAGAGGTTTTTCAAGGAAGCAGGCAGGGTTCGCTTGCAGCCGGAGAATAGGTTCATGGATCCGATCATAGTCAGGGATGTGGCGATCCTCGGCAAGGTAGTCGGGCTTGTGAGGCGGATACACTGATTGATCCTCATGAAGATTCGCCAAGAACATTCGTCAAGAAGGCCCAGTGCGTGCCGACCAGCGGGCCGTCCGGCGGGTTGTGCCCGGTGTGTGCCTGGCGTGTGCCGCTTTCGGCTTCGGAATCCGGTGCGGTCCTCTGCGGTCCTCCGGTTCGCTCCCACCTTCGGGCCCGGCTCCGACACGCACTTACACTGCCTTATAGTGCAGACGCCGTAGATGGCCGGTCGTGACCCCGCCGTGATCACAAGGTTCCTCCGACACCCTTTCGACGCGCTCTAGCGTCCTTCAGGGCCCTCCCGTCCACGCCTATCGTCTTGAAGAAGACCTCGAGCGCCTGTTCCTCGCCCTTTGTGTGCGGATCGACGCTTGCGGGGTCTCCGTTCGAAGCAGGCAGGCTCGCGTATTGCTCGAGCGCTATCTCGCACGCCCCCGGCACGCCGTACTGCTCCACAAGAGACATCAGGGTTTCGTACTTTTGCTTCCTGGCGGTCGCCATCTTCATCCACTCTTCCGGATTGGGGGCAAGGCTGCTGATGAGGATGTCCTGCTTGGCCAGGCTCTTGAGTCTCTTCAGACCCCTGATAACGTCCTCCGCATTCAATTGAATCACCCGAGTCCCCTCCTGTTTGATTTGTTGAGGCTCCGCTGGGCCAACAGGCCAGCCGACAATGATTACGCAGGCTGCCTCGAAGTTGCCTCCCGCGGCGGGCCGCAGGCGCAGCTCGGGCCCTTGAGTTCAAGCCGCAAGAAAACACGACGGCCGAGGCACCGTTGATCCGTTGCCCCGGCCCGTTCTTCTCGCAGTTACCACCACAGCGACCGCTCCGTCGCCAAAAACCCTGAAGCCGTATGCGCCAGCTTTGCAGTTGTCACCGTTCACGTTCCTGAAGAGGCGGCTGCCGCCCTTCAGGAGCTCGCCGTGCCAGAAGCGCGCAACAGGCTCGGCAATCGTGCCGACCCTGAGCCCGGGCGCCGCGACGAAGGCGCTTCCCCGGGGCTTTGCGCCAAGCTGGCTCAAGACGGACTCCCCCTCTGCGCGGCGGTTCGTTCTCTGGTTATATTATAACACATCTTCCAGTCGTGTATCACTACCTCGCAACGTTTTGATTTTGATTCTAGGCTTTCGCTAACTACTCTTCGGGACACACGGTCCAGCCCAGTCCAGGCACGGCGCGCGACGTACGCGATGCACGGCGACACCTGCCAGCGGCCGCCCGCCGCCCCCTTGCTGCGCGCGCCTGCCCAGTAGTCGGCCTCGGACCAAGTTGGTCAAGTTGACGCGACGCCGAACATACCCCCGAGACCACCGGCCATCACGGAGAGAAGAAGCCTCTTGAATGTCGAGCTCGTCAACGGCACTGCCGCAGGGTTTCCTGCGCCTGTGATGAGGATGGCCGCGGCGAACACGAGCCCAACCAAGCTGCCGTACACAAGCCCGCGTCTCCTAGCCTTCTTCCCCGCGACGAAACCGCCCACGCCGGTGGCGAGGTAGCTCCCCACCGACGCTAGCTTGCCGAGGAGAGAGGGCTGAAGAGGAACGGAGTAGTCGTACACCGCAATGGCGAGGAATACAGCAAGCAGCGCAACGACCGACGCCACGAGCCCCGTCACGATGGCGAGAAACCACCCACACTCGGTCCCCTCGGAGCTTCCGACGTTCCTCTCGGGCTTCGTCCGATCGGGCCTGGTCTTGTCAGGTCTGCTCCTACTGGTCTTGTCCGGAGTCATGAGACGACCCCCCAGAGCGAGGGTGCGCAGATCCCTGCCTCATGTCCTAGCTGGCGACGGTTTGCCGGCGCCCTATCGGGGGCGGGGGGTGGCGCCCGGGCCTGTTCACCCTCACTAGGAGCGCGACGCGTGAAACGACGCGTTGCTTCACAACTAGGTTATTCGCCTCAGTGACTGATGATGACCAGGGGACCCACTATTCTGTGGATGCTTCGGACGGAGCAGTCACGTGCGCCCAATCTGGTCGAGCATCGCTCTCACCTTTTTCATGTCCTCCCACACAGGGCGCTTTTTGGTCTCGTCGCGCAGGAGGGCAGCCGGATGAAACGTGGGCATGTACATGATGCCGTCCTTTTCAAACCAGTTTCCCCTCGCCCTCGTTATGCGCGCCCGCTTGTCGATGAGCGTCTGCGTCGCGAGCGCCCCGAGACACACGATTATCTTCGGCCTTATCGCCTCGATCTGGGCCCGGAGATGAGGCAGGCACGCCTCGGCCTCATCTGGGGTGGGCAGCCGGTTTCCCGGCGGGCGGCACTTCACCACGTTGGCGATGTACACCTCATCTCGCCTGATGCCCACGGCATTGAGGATCCTGTCCAGAAGCTGTCCAGCCGCTCCCACGAAGGGCCTGCCTTGAATGTCCTCCTGTTGTCCCGGGCCCTCACCCACAAACATGAGCTTGGCGTGGGGGTTCCCCTCCCCAAAGACGACCTGGGTGCACCCAGCACGGAGATCGCACTTCGTACAGGCCCTGCATTTCTGTTCAAGCTCCTTGAGACATGATGCGGCGCTGCGGCCACAGGAAACCTGGCCGGAGGGCGTCTGGGGGGCCGGGGTTTCTCCAACGGACGCGGGCGTTCGAGCGGGGGGAGGCGTGTCGTCAGCAGCGTCGAAGATGGGAAGCGGCACCTGCCGCTCGGTTTCAGGCACTTGTCTTGCACCTCCGAAGTCCACGTTTGACATGTTGCCACCGTTCGAGTATACTATGCATGAAACGAACGGTCACGAGGTTTGGTCGGGGCATGGCGCAGGTTGGTAGCGCGCTTGGTTCGGGACTAAGAGGTCGGCGGTTCAAGTCCGCCTGCCCCGACCATTTTCTTTTTGTACCCACGCTTCCTGCGCCTAGGCTCCTAGGTAGGCCCTTCGCACGTCAGGGTTCGCCGCAAGCTCAGAAGCTGCGCCTCCGAGGGTGATCCGGATCCGGCCTGTCTCAAGCACGTGGCTCCTTGTCACCGCGGCGAAGGCCCTTCGTGGGTTCTGCTCCACGAGGAGCACGCTCACACCAGGAGGCGGGCAGTGTCCGAGCTAGCGCCGCACCTCTACCGGCGTCCCCCAGGTCCGCAGGGATTCGATGTGGGACATGACCAGGACCTGGCGGTCGAGGGCGATCTGCCGCAAGGTCGCGCCCAGGTTGGCGAGCCTCGCGCTGTCGCACGTCGGGAACGGGTCGTCGAAAATGAGCGGAAGCAGATAGTCCTGCGCGAGGAGGTCTGCGATGGCAAGCCGTAACGCAATGTACAACTGATCCTGCGCGCCCTTGCTGAGCTGGCCGAGATCGCAAGGGACGCCCGCCTGGTGCACGTGGACCTTGAAATCCTCGTCGATCACGACCGCGCGCCGCTCCACGCCCGTTATGCGTTGAAAGTGTTCCGTCGCCGCGTTTTCTAATCGCCCGCGGTATGACCTTTGAAAGTCCGCTATGGCAGCCGTAAGTTCGAGACAAGCGACCGTTAGGGCGTCGGCGAGCAGCTCCACGTCCTCACGTTGGCGCTTGAGCCGTGCGAGCCGCTCGAGGGATTGGGCGATGTTCACCGGCGTGCTTCCTTCAAGCGAGCGTTGCTCGGCAATGAGGTCTCCCCTCCTCTTCTCAAGCTCGGTCACCTGCCCGCGCAAGGCCTCGGTGTCGCGGGCGAGCGTCTTCAACCTGCCCTCGATTAACTCAGCGTCGTCCGCCTCGTCGACTTCGGGGAGTCCGGGATTGCGGGTTATGAGATGTTTCCAGTCCGCAAGCGCCTGCGCGGCCCTGTTCGAGGCGCCTATTCTCTTCTCACGCAGCTCGTCAACGGTGGCCGCGCTGTACTGACCAAGCAGCGTATCGAGGGAAGCACGCGCCCGCGCCACCTTCTCCAAGCGCGACCGCCTGTCCGCCCATCTCTGTCGAGCCACGGCCGGTTCGCCGCCCGACGCCGCGAGTATGGCGCCGAGCGACGCTGATTCCATCGCATACGCCTCCTCGAATTCCTTGGCCCGCGCCGTCAACGCCTCCACGTGTTGTTTCCCGGCATCAATGGCGGCTTTCGCAGCTTGGATGTCGCTAGAGATGCTCTCATGGCGGCGGGCTTCCGCCGCGGCCTCGTCCCACCACGACGGGTCGCACCGCTCGAGGAAGGCTGCGAGGTCATTGACGGTGCGCGAGTCATCCGTGGACGACCCCACTGCCACGACACGCGCGACCTCCTTCCATACGTCGCTCGTGCTGGGGGAAGACAACATCGCCGCATGAGCGTCGGAAGGGTCGCAGCCAAACGCCTCCCGGGCGAACTCTCGCGTGAGGGTCTCGAGACGCTGCTTCTTGTCGAGCAGGGCCTTCCATTCAGAGAACGCCGCGTCGACGTCTCCGAAGAGCTCGGCGAACCTTCTTGTCGCTTCCGCGAATGCCTCGCACTCTTCGCGAGCTTGTTCGAAGGCTCGCCGGGCGGATAGCACGTCGCTCTCGCCGGCGATGAGCGCCTGCTCGGCGTCAAGCTCTCTCGCCTCTTCGTCGCGCTGCTCCACCTTCGCTTGGAGCGCGCCGAGCTCGGCCTCGTCCGTGGCAACGACCGCCCCGAGCGCTTGGTCAACGCCTGCCATCTCTTGTCTGCACCGCGCAAGCTCCGCCTCGAGCGTCCTCATCTCGAGCTTCAGCTTCGCGGCGCCCACCTTGCGGGCGTGCACCGCGCCGGCAAGGAGGTATCCGGCAGCCCCGAAGAGGAGTGCCGCCACGACCCCTGCCAACGCTACTCCGGGCCACGCCGCCGCAGAGGCTGCAGAGCCAATGGGCCTGTCTGACACAAGCCACGCGGCGATGCCCGCGGCCACCAAACCCGGGACGAGCCCTGCCACGAGCCGGAGACTGCGCGGCATGACGAGCGCTCGCTCGCGCTCCGCAAGTGCCGCGCGGAGCTCACGCTCCTTGCGGAGCGCCTCGATCTTCTGCCGTATCATGGCCCCTGCGCCCGGTCCGAGGGACGCGATCGCTGCGTAGCGCCGCGCGTGCTCCTCCCGACGCCTCGCGTGCGCTTTGATCCGCTCCTCGACGATCTCCACTTCGCGCTTAGCGGCCTCGAGCTTCCGTGTGAGCTCAGAGCGCCTCGCCGAGTACCCCTCGAGAAGCCGCAGCTCGTCGGGACTGGCCTCGGTGAACGCCCGGAACCTTCCGGCGAGGTGTGCGTCACACTCACGGAGCTCCTCGAGCCGCCCGACGAAGTCGTGCCACTTCTGAAGTAACACGGTGCCGTTACGCCTGGCCCTGTGCACGATCGCCTCGGCCCCAGGCCCGAGCGTGCCCCAGTCGCGCATGGCTCGCAGCTCCGTTTCGAGCCGGTCGAGGTCCGACTGCCTGGCCTTTGCCGCCCTTTCCGCCTCAGAGATCCCCTGTGCTATCTCAGCAAGCTTCTCTTTCAGTGAGACGAGCTTTCCGAGCTGCGCGTCGACATCCGGAGGCGCGCCCTCGAACTCGGGATAAGCCTCCTGAATGGCTCGGACGCCGCTCTCGATCTCGGCAGACAGATCCCTGGCCTGATCTAGCGCGGCTTCTAGGCCCGCCTGGTCCTTCGTGGCTCGCCGGAACTCAGCAGCGAGTCGCTTCCACTCGGACCATGCGCTGAGGATGGCTTCCTTGGACGCCAGCGCAGCCCTCTTTTCGTTCAACTCCCCTTCGATCTTTGCAAGGTCCTTCCGGACCGTTTCAAGGGAATCAACTGTGTGGCGCGCCGAATCGATCTCTGCTTCGAGAGCCTGGATGCGGGACTCGAGATCCTCGAGCGTGCGGTTGTTCCTCTGGTTTCGTGGCGTCACGCCCCGATCGCCCGTGTTCTTGGTCTGATCCGAGAGCTCGGAGACGAGCACTGCCAATGCGCGCGCGAAACCCGTTCCAGCCCCCGAAAGGAGCTCTTGGACCTTCTCATCCAGGCGTTTTGCCTCCGGGATAGGCTGGGTGATGCAGAAGGTGGACTCGAAGAGCTCACGCGATGTCATGCCGAAGATATCGGCCAGCTTCTCTTCATAAAGCGTATTGGGCTTTCTCCTCGCCTCGGGGTTGTGCTCGCCTGTCACGAGGCCTATGTACTGCCCGTTCTCCAGCTTCGCCAGGGACACCCTGTGAGTGTCGAAGTCGCGCCGGATTCTATAGACTACACCGTCGGCCTCGAATTCCACCTCCCCCTCGAACCGCTGGGGATTGTCCCAGTTTCTGAAGCGGGCGTGCCCGAAGGCGGACGGGTCAGCCTTGGTAGGAAGGCCGAATATGGTGGCAAGCATCCCCATGACCAGCGACGACTTGCCGCGTTCGTTCGGCGCCACGTACGCGTTGATACCCTTGGTGAAAGAGACCTCGACTCTCTCGCGGTACGGCCCGAAGCCTGTGAGAGCGAGCCTCCTGAAGGACACCCGCCTCATCGTGCTCCACCACCCTCTCGGAATGCGGCAAGGCCCTTTCGAATGGCGAGTTCCAATACCTTCCGCTCGCGCGCGTCACTCGTGCTCTCGAGCCGTGCCGCGAGCCTCCTTACGAAATACCCTTGGATGGTGGGCTGGGCCGCAAGTCGGCTCACGAGGTCCTCATTCGTGAAAGTCGTCTCGTCCGCTATCTCGACGTAGAAGAAATCCTCCTGCAAAGACCGGGCGAGCGAGGTGGTGTCCACGGGGAAAGACGGCGTGCCCCGCAACGTTATCTTGACGCACGCGTCCCTGTCGTCTCCCGCGGCGGCGCGGCACGCCTCCGCCAGCGCGTCGCGGGACGGAACAGCTGATACATCTATCTCCACCGAGGCATGGCGCCTTACCGGGAGGGGGAACGTCTCGACGGTCACGCGGGGGGAGCCCGCGCCCGCTGTGTCGGTCAGCTGTACTACCGTGAGCTTGCCCGTGCCGGGGTCGTCGAATCCCTTCGCTTCAACCATGCCCGGATACACTGCGACGCCCGTCCCGGTCTTGGATTCCGCATACCTGTGAATGTGCCCGAGGGCCACATAATGATATCCTGCGGCTGCGAGCGCCTCCGATGCTATCGGGAGGCTTCTGTCACCAGCTTGCCAGTCGAGAGAGCCATGGAACGCACCGATGTGTATTCCTGGCCCCTCGGCCCGCGGAAGGTTTGTGAGGTCCTCGACCCGGGTGAGCCCGCCGGTGTATGCTAGCGAATACACGGACACTGGCGTGCCGTTGACGTTCCACGAGGCTACCCTCTGAGGCATGGGATTGCGCACGAGCAAGCCAGGCCAGGAAGTGCTTCGCTGCCTGTATATGGAGTCATGGTAGGTTATCTCGTCGTGATTCCCCGGGACAGTCACCAAAGGCAGTGCCGCCCGGGCCAGCCGCTCGAGCTGCCGCACGGCCTCATCGGCCACAGCGGGCTCAGGCCTATGCGATTCGAAGAGATCGCCTGCGATGATGACCAGGTCGATGCGGTTCTCAGGTGCGAGAGCGAAGTCAACCGCCCTTTTCAATAGGAGGTCTCGCTCGCGCTGCCGGATCGTCGCCTTTTCGGCCGGGAGCTCGGACGGAGACCAACCGAGGTGCAGGTCCGCAAGGTGGAGACACCTGAGCACGCTCCATCACCCCCATCACCCCGCCGGGATAGCATCCATTCACACGATACCACACGTCTGCAGGAAATGGAAGGGCGACCGGGGACATCCTGTCCTTGGGAACATGCGGGAAGCCCGCTCCGCCGCCGGGCCTAGGCGCCGTCAGCCGCCTCACGGCAGGCCAGGTACAAGAGCACGAGGGACGGGTACATCATCAGCAGCGCCGCGGCCACCACTCCCGAGTCGTTGGTCACGATGGCCACGCCTGCCGAGAACAGGCTCGCGCCGAGAGCCGAGGCGAACCCGGGGTTCGCCTTCATGAGCTTCTTCGCGAGGCCCACCGGGCGTACCCAAAGGAGCGCGACAGCCGCAAGGAACGCGAGCAGAGCGCGCGTCCAGACGGTGTACCTGATGAGCTTCAGGTTCATCGCCGCCTTGCGCCGCACTATATCGGCGAGCGCTCCAGGGCCCTCCGCCGACACGGCAAGGATCGCGCGACCCCAATGGGACGTGGGGCCACCGGCCCTCAAGGCGTCGGCGATGGCTATTCCCGCGACGAGCGCCGCCCCGAGTCCGGCTAGAGCGGCTATTCGCCGGCCCGTTACCCTTCTGCCCGAATAGAGAGCATAGGCCACCCCGAACCCCGCCACAGCCGTGAGCGTGCCTCCCATGTTCGCGCCGAACGACGGAGATGCGAGCACGACGAGTCCCAGCGCGAACAGGACCGCGGTGCAGGCGAGGACCGGGGCGCGACGCGCACGCGTCGCCGATGACGGGGCCTCGGGAGAACCCGCCCTGTCTACGGCAAGCCCTGTTCCGGTTATGAGCGAGCCGACCAAAACGCCCATGTACTCGTTCCCTATCCCATAGAACCTTGCGCCTGCGACCGGGTCGTATCCTAGCACCGACCGCTGCATGAGAGGCGATCCCAGCAAGGCGTCACAGGTCACCGCAAGCCCGGTGAGGAGGTAAACCACAGCGAAAGCGAACAGCCCGGGAGGCGCGCCGCGGCCACGGACCGCCCTTGCGAAAACGTACATGGCGAGCGCGGCTGCTGCGACGAGCGCACCCGCGGACGCGCCGCCGCCCGTATGCACGGCGGAAGGCAAGAATAGCATCGCGAGCGGGACCGTGCCGAGGCACAGAAGGAGTGCCTGCGTAGCCCCGGCGGTGGCGTGAGCCCAGCGTCCCGCGGTGCGTATAGCGCCCCGGCCGGGAGAGGCGTGGTTGGGGCGTGAGTCGTCCGGTGGTGGGAGAGGGGTTTCTGGCGCGGCGCCGCCCCGCTGTCTGAGAAGGGGTTTGCTTCGCGCTGCAAAGAACGCGATGAGCCCCAGCGAAACGAGGGCCACTATGATCTGAAAGCCGACGAAAGTCTTGAGGATCGGCGCCCTCACGAGGTAGGTGGATGCGATCTCGTCGTGCAAGGCGCGAAGCCTACGCAACGCTGCCGGGTCGGCCACGGCGCGCACCGGCGCGCCGAGCACCCACGGCGGCGGTGTAACACCCAGCCACGCCATGACTGACGCGGCCACGTCGGTGTTTGTGATGAGCCCGTCTCGCCTTGTGGTTGCGGACGTCAGGAGCCCGCCGGACTTGGTGGATACAGCGGGCCCAGCCGCGATGACCGGGGCCAGGCTCCGGCCGCGTGCTATCTCGCGTGCTGCAGGCGAAGGCGATAGGACCACGAACACCGTGTCGGTGAGATCCACGAACTCCAGTAGGCGCCCTACGAGGGCGTCCGCTGACGCCAGCGCTGACCTGCTGGCCTTCTCATACGCTGCGTCGGTGAGGAGCCCGGCGCCAAGGTAGCGCTCCACTCGGGACATGTCACCCGATTCAACCACGACGAAGTCTGCCCTGCCCGCGGTCATCGTGTCCTTCACGAGGCGCGCCACGACCTCTATATCGGTCATCATGCCCCCCGGGAAGTCATCCACGTGCTTGACGGTGTCCTGGCCCACGTCGCCAAGGTCCACGAGGCCGCTGGAATCCATGGCGATCGCCACGGCGTGGCGGCCGGGATGGCCCGGTGTGTCGGAGTTCCCGAAGACCGCGGTCCTCTTTCCGGCAAGCTTCAGCGCCTCGCCGAGGGCGCCTGGAACGACGTGGTAGCTTAGACCGGAGTTCACCTCGTTTATGAGAGCGATGTACGGATGTACCACGGCTCCGCGGGGCGGCGCGGTGGCGCCCGTGTTCCGTGCAAAGGCGACGGCGGCCGGGACGCCCTCCACGGTCTCGTCGGAATTGAACGCGTGCCCCGTCTCCGGCGGGCCCTGCGCCCTGGTGCCCGCACCGAGGGTCACGTACGTGTGGTCGTCCTGCAGAGTCTTCGCGGTCCGGACGTTCATGAGGCCGACCGCACCGCTCGAAGCGAGCCTCCAGAGATGCGGAGCCAACGCGGGATCTATGTTCCCGAGCGGAATGGCGTCGACAAGCACAAGGACTACGCGCGAAGCGCCGGGGATGCCGGGCGCAGCCGCGGCTGCGGCGGCAGCCGGTGCCGCTGCTCCCTCTCCTTCTTCTCCTTCTGCCCACCTCGGCCCTGGTGTGCTTGGCGTCATGGCCAGGAGCGTCGCAGCCGCCAGGCCAACTCCCAGGGCGACGAGAACGCCCGCAAGACCGCGATGCCAAGCTGACGCCCCAAAGGAGGTGCGCTCAGGCCTAGCGGGCAGAACGTGACGAGCCCGCGGCGAGCGACCCGACCGGGGGAAGACCGGACTCACCTCTCTCCCCTACCTCCCTGGCTTCTCTCGTTCCGACATCGCCTCAACGTATACTTCCTGGGTTGCCCGGACCATTCCTTCGATGGAGAACCTCCGGCGCGCTTCTTCCCGCGCATTCTCGGCCATGCGGCCGGCCTCGTTCGGGCGAAGGATCAATTCTTTGAGGCACATCGCTAGCGCCACGTGGTCTCCAGGTGCAGCGAGGAACCCCATTCCAGGCCCCACTACCTCCTCCGTGCCCGCCGTCCGCGAGGCGACGACCGGGACCCCGGCGACCATTGCCTCGATGAGCGATAGCGGCAGGCCCTCGGAGAGGCTCGGAAGCACAAACCCATCCAGGGCTGCGTAAAAAGATGCGATGTCGTCCACGAATCCCAAGAATCGTACCTGCTCCGACACGCCCAAGGTGCCGGCGAGCGCCTCGAGGTCGGCTCGCGCGGGGCCGTCCCCGGCCACGATGACCTCGGGGCGCAGCCCCAGTTTTCTCAGGTAGGCGAGGGCATGAAGAAGCAGCGCGATGCCCTTTTCTGGGACGAGCCGAGCGACCGTCCCGACCAGGACCGCGTCCCTACGGCACCCGAGAGCCGCTCTGGCCCGGGCAGCTCTCTCCGGAGTCCGCCCCAGCGACGGCTCTCCGTTATCCGGGAAGCGCTCGAGCGCCACACCGTTCGGGACGTGCCTGACCTTACGAGGCCCGAGGCCGGGGATGGACGAGTACTCCTCCCAAAGCGCCCGCGATACGGCGATGACGCGGTCGGTTAGGCGGGCCAGCGCCCGCTCGACATGGGCGCAGAGGCGTCCTTCAGGGGTGCCTCGGGTCCTTTGGAGGACCGAGTTGTGGACCGTGTAGACTATGGCGGGCCTTCGCGCCAGTCCCGGGCTTGGCCCGTGGCTTGCTGCCGGCCAGGAGAGGCTGCGGGTCCGCTCAAGGAGACGCGCGGCCGCCCGGCCCAGCGCCGCGGCTTTGAACCCGTGGAAGTGGCATACGTCGGGTCGCGTCGCGCGGATGAGGCGGGCAAGGGCGACGACCCCAGCCATGTCCCTGCTGAGGGCCAGGCCGTCGGGAATAATGATAGCCTCGTGTCTCCCACCGCACCGCTCGAGGCACGCTTTAACGCACGCATCCTCGGGCGACGCCACGACTACCTCGAACCTGTCGCGGTCGAGCCGCTCCACGAGGCTCGTAAGGTGCGTTCTCATGCCGCCCTCGGACGGTCCGGTCACGTGCAAGACCCGAATCTTTTCTGTCAACCCCGAAACACCTCTCCGGCCCTTAGCTTGCGCGGCTCCCTGCACCGGTATGCCGCTCATACTGCTCATGCCGCTCATCGCGCCGGCGCGTGCGACGCCCGTTTCAAGTTTCAAGACCTTTCAAGACCGTGGGGCGGCCCGGCGTGGAGCACGCCCGCGGCCTTGAATGGCTCGAGCGTCCTTTCGAGGATCCCGTGCAGGTACGCGATGAGCACGCCGTAGTTGACCACAGGCACCCCGGCAGACCTCACTTTTGCGAGTCGGTGCAGCATCTCCTTCCGGTTGATCATGCATCCCCCGCAGTGGACCACGAGGTCGAACTTGCCGAGGTCCTCTGGGAAGCCGGCTCCAGCCGCCCAGACGAAATCAAGTTTGCCGCCTACTCTTCGCTCGAGCCAGGCGGGTATCTTGACCCTGCCTATGTCGTCGCCGATTGGGTGATGTGTGCACGCCTCTGCCACGAGGATCCTCGCGCCCGGGTGGAGGTCAGCGACGTGGCGTGCTCCCTCCACGAGTGTGCAGAGGTCTCCCTTGTGACGCGCGAAGAGGATGGAGAACGATGTGAGCGGCACGCCGTCCGGGACCTGCCGCGACACGGTCCCGAAAACCTGCGAGTCGGTCACGACGAGCGACGGGCCGTGTTTGAGGTTCTCTATGGCGGAGCGCACCGCGTCCTCCTTCACAACGACCGTGCGGACGCCGTGGTCGAGGAGGTCGCGGATCGTCTGCACCTGCGGCAGGATGAGCCTCCCCTTGGGAGCCTCGATGTCCACGGGTACCACCAGCACCACAGTGTCCCCGGGCGACACGAGGTCACCGACTATGGGCGGGCCCTCCCAGTCCTTCGGAGCGGCTTCGATGATGCGCTCCTTAAGGACGTTTATCCCCTGCCCTGTCTTGGCGCTCACCGGGACAAGGCTCGCGCCGAGACCGGCGCCCCAGCGATCAAGCGTCTCCTTCCATTCGGGGGCACCGGCGGACTGTGCAGCCGCGATGTCCATCTTGCTCGCGACCGCGACGAGAGGAATGCCGCGTTCGCGTACCTCGGCTGCCGCGGACCGCTCGTATTCGCCCACGCCACGCGTTGCGTCGACTACAACGATCGCCACGTCCGACTTCGCCAGGACCTGCCTCGTCCTCTGCACGCGCATGCCCCCGAGAGGGCCGACATCGTCTATCCCGGCGGTATCTATGAGGACGACCGGACCGATCGGAAGGATCTCCATGGCCTTGTACACAGGGTCCGTTGTGGTGCCGGGCACGTCGGACACGATGGCCACGTCCTGGCCCGCAAGGGCGTTTATAAGGCTCGACTTACCTGCGTTACGGCGGCCCAGTATGGCGATGTGCAGCCTGTTGCTGCGGGGCGTCGATTCCACGCGTACCCCTCCCCTTGACGCGTCGTCTGACCTCGCCTCATTTCACTTCATCGCATCTCATCCCATGTCGTCCCGTCCCATCCCGTCCCGCCGATGCGCGGGTCGGGGCGGCCGACTCTCAGAAGTACAAGTCGCGCTCGCCACCCTCAAGCCTGGCGAGGCGGGCGATGGTCTCCTGCCGGATTTTGGGCGAAGGGATCATGTCCAGGTGCTTTCTTATGGCCTCCTCCCCGACTTTCCTAGTCTCGTCCGAGGCATAGTCGAGCAGGTACTCCTTGAACGTCAGGATGGCGTTGGGCTGGCACATGTTCTGGATCTGCCCGGTCTTCGCGAATTCCATGAACCTGTCGCCTGTGCGACCCTTCCTATAGCACGCCGTGCAGTAGCTCGGGATGTACCCCGACCGGGCAAGGCTCGCGACGATCTCGTCCGGGGTCCGATGATCGTCCACCGCGAACTGGGCGCTGTCGTCGTCATCCGTTGTCGGCCGGGATGCCGCGGACGCCGTCGCCGCACGATCGCTGTCGTCCGGGGCGTCCTTCTTGTATGCGCCGACGCCTGTGCGCGACCCGGCGCTGATCTGGGATATGCCTACCGCGAAGACCTCGTCGCGGAACCCCGGCCGCTCGCGCGTGGAGAGGATCATTCCCGTATACGGGACCGCGAGCCGCAGGATCGCCACGAGTTTCTTGAAGTCTCGGTCGCTCACCAGGTGCGGGAACCTCTCGAGCGTGATCCCCCGTGCCGGCCGGAGCCTCGGCACGGATATGGTGTGCGGTCCGACCCCGAACGTTGAATCGAGATGAAGCGCGTGGTACACCAGGCCGAGGACCTCGAACTTGTAATCGTACAGGCCGAAGAGGACGCCGATGCCGACGTCGTCGATCCCCGCCTTCATGGCGCGGTCCATGGCGCCGAGGTGCCAGTCGTAATCCGCTTTCGGCCCAGAGGGATGCATCGCCGTGTACGTGGGCCGGTGGTATGTCTCCTGAAAGAGCACGTAGGTGCCGATCTTGGCGGCCTTGAGCCGCTTGTAATCTTCCACAGTCGTGGCGGCGATGTTTACGTTGACCCGGCGAATGCTCCCGTTCCCGACCTTCGTCGCGTATATCGTCTCGATGACTTCCTCGATGTAATCCATGGGGCAGTTGACCGGGTCCTCGCCGCACTCCAGCGCCAGCCGTTTGTGCCCCATGGACTCGAGGATCTTGACCTCCTCTACGACCTCGTCCCTCGAGAGCCTGCGGCGGACGAAGTCGTTGTCACGCCGGTAGCCACAGTACTTGCAGTTGTTCACGCAGTAATTGGAGAAGTAGAGCGGCGCGAAGAGCACGAGGCGTTTCCCGTAGATCCTCTCCTTGACCTCGTGTGCGGCCTCGTACAGTATTGCGAGGGAGTCCTCGCGCGTCACCTGAAGAAGCCTCGCAACCTCGCGCGGGGATATTCCCTTCGCCTCGCGCGCCTTCCCCGCGATGTCCTGCACCTCACGGATGTCCGGCTCGCTCGTGTCGGCTAGGAGCTTCTCGATCACGTCATGGGGAATGAAGTCGCGCCTTTCTGCCGTCTTCATTGGACGATCACCTCTTCCTTTTCCTTTGGTCTATTTGCGTATGCGCACACACTCCGCTCCGCCGTGCCGGGATATCGGCACCGCGTCGGATGACGCGGCCGCACGAGCGGTCCACGGTGGCTTTGGGCTGTCGCCGCGGGTGTTCGAGATGGGCCTTCCGAGCTCGCGAAGCAGCGCCCGAAGCTCGGCTATCCCGCCGTCCTCGGGCGTCCGTTGCGCGATGCTGCCCGGGTATATCTCGTAGAGGCGCCGAAAGTTCAGCGGGGTGACGTTCGGCATGACCACGTTCGCGCCGCACGAGAGCCCCAGGCGCCTGCCATCCGGGTGGAGGGTCGCCAGGGCCGTCGTCGCGGGAAGGTGCGCGAGGGGCAACGCGAGCCGTGCCACGGCCAGGACCTTCAGGGACATGGCCAGGTCGCCCGGCGGGCACGACGCGAGCGGCGTGTTCGGATGAGGAATGAACGGCCCGATCCCAGCCATCTCCACGTCGAGCGCGCGAAGGAGGGCGATGTCCCTCGCTAGGGTGTCCAGGGTTTGCCCAGGAAGGCCGACTATGTTCCCCGAGCCCACTTGAAACCCGAGGTCGCGAAGGTGGACGAGGCACTCGATGCGGCCGTCCAGGGTCATCCCTGGGTGGAGCCTGCTATAGAGCTCCGGGTCGGCGGTCTCGTGTTTCAGCAGGAACCTGTCCGCCCCTGCCCGCCTCATCACGGCGTATTCCTGCCGCGAGCGCTCACCTATGGAGAGTGTCACCGCGACCGGCGCCTCCTTCTTGATCGCCTCCACCATCCGAGCGATGTCGTCAGCGCGGTAGTGAAGGTCGTCGCCTGACTGGAGCACGATGGTCCTGTATCCCGCAACTGCGGCCTTGGTTGCGGCCCTCACCACCTCTTCGCTGGTCATCCGGTAGCGGACTAGGCTCCTGTTGTCCCGGCGCAGCCCGCAATAGGCGCAGTTTCGCACGCAGTAGTTGGAGAACTCGATGATGCCTCGGACATGCACGGCGTCCCCCACGAAGCGCCGTCGGGCCTCATCTGCGAGCTTGAAAAGAATGTCCTGCTCGTCCGGGCCCGCGCCGAGGAGCGCCACCATATCGGCGACAGTGAGGTCCGCCCTTCGCGCCGCGGGCGGCGGTGGCGACGCCGCGGGTTGGCCGTTCGTCCCGGAAGAGCGGTGGCACGCTAGGTCCAGCGCCTCCCGGGCCTTGCGGATCGCGTCCACGAAGTCACTCTCGCCCGTTTCCCTTCCCTCCCTTCGCGTTGCCGAGATGGCATGGCGTATCAGCGAAACAACACAAGAAGCCCGCCTCCCATTTGGAGGCGGGCTATCAAGACCAGGCGCGCATCACGACAGGTGCCCGCACCTAAAAGCCTCCCCTTGCGCTCAGGCAGCCCCTCCACTCAGGGATGACGAAAAAGCCTAGGTTGTGCACTCGTTGTACCCCGAGAGACTCGACGCACTGCTGAAGGACTCCCCTCCGGCCCGGGCTCGCGCTTCGTGCAGCCCGAGGTTTCCCGGTCACGCCCCCGCTGCCCTCGCCGTCAGGGTCTTGCGTTTGTGCGTCTTTTCACATACATTCTATCCTGTATCCGCGGCAAGATCAACCCTTCGGCAGGAATTCCAGACGACGTAGAGGCCGCGAGCGCACGGCTCGCCACGGCCCGTTCCAGCGCCCTGTTTTCCCGCATATCCTGGTACAGGATGGAGGTGGACATGGTGCTGGTGCTGGGCCAACTCGCGAGACTCCTGAAGGGGCCTACCGCCTGGGTCGGAAGAACCGCTTCCAGACGGCGGCCGCGTGCTACCGGGGCCGCGGAGGACGGCCTCGGGGGGCGCACCTGCGACACCCGCGCGTGCTCCGGACGAGCTGCCCCTCAAGGACCCGTCCGCGTTACGATGAGACGGTCGCCTCCAGCCGAGCCCGGGTGGCCCGCGAAGCCCGACGAGGGGTCATCGCAGGAGGTGCACTTTGCCCCCGGCTCCGAAGGCTCGCGTCGCCCGGTGACGCTCGACGAGATCGGTGTGTCCCTCGGCGAGCTCGACATGTCGATGCGGCGGTGGTTCACGTCGGACCTGCCGCATGAGGTTTCGGTCTTCATCCCCCACGCCGAGGTGCGGATCCGCAAGAGCCGCGGTTTCCAGGAGACCGAGATGGTGCTGGAGAGCATCACCGTCGTCCATTCCCCGCGACTCCCGGCCAAGCCCCCGCGCCCGTTGGAACAGACGTGAGCCGGGGATGTCTCGCCGAGGCGCGTGGCAGCGCGGGGAGCTTGCCCAAGTATGTCGCCAAGAGTCCGCGCTACTTTCCGGCGGGGCGGTCCTGCCGAGGGTTGCCGGTGTTGCCCTCCGGGGACGGCGCGCTTGCGGCGCGCCTCGTTCGAATTCGGCGCTTAAGACCGCCGAATTCTCCACGCCCCGTCGCGCAAGCACCGGCAACCCTAACGCCGTCAAGGAAGGAGACAAAAACTTATGGCGCCATACTTAGGCAAGGTACGCCCGCGCGAGCGCTTCACCGGCTAGGAAGTCCTCGGCGGCTCCTGACCCCACGATCCTCCCGGCACGCAGCACGTAGGCCCGGTCAGCGATGGCGAGGGCGGCGCGGGCGTTCTGTTCCACGAGCAGCACGGTCGTTCCCGCCTGTCTGATCCCTTCGATCGTCTGCATCACCTTGTCGACGAGCACAGGAGCTAGGCCCATCGAAGGTTCATCCATGCAAATGAGCTTGGGGTTCGAGACAAGAGCGCGCGAGATCGCGAGCATCTGCTGCTCGCCTCCGGAAAGCGTGCCCGCCTTCTGATTGCGCCTCTCCGCGAGCACCGGAAAGAGATCGAGGATCAGTTCGATGCGCTCGGCAGCCTCCCGGCGGCTCGCGAGCACGTAGCTGCCCAGCTCGAGGTTTTCGAGGACCGAGAGGCCTGGAAAGATCCTCCGCCCCTCGGCCACCACCGCAATCCCCGCCCTCGCCACCTCTGATGTCGGGAGGCCGTCTATCCGCCTGCCCAGGAACCAGATCTCGCCCTCCGACGGACGGACTCGGCCGAGCACCGTCTTGAGCAGCGTGGACTTGCCTGCGGCGTTGCTTCCGAGCAGTGCCACGATCTCGCCTCTCGCAACGTACAAATCTACTCCCTGTAGGACCTTCACCGCACCGTATGACGAGTGGACGTTCTTCACTTCAAGCACTGGGTCGAGCGGCGCGCGCGACGTCGCGGTGCCCTCGGGCCTTCGCGCTCGCGCTGCCTTGACCTCCACTCGCGGTTCAGCTTGCGGTTCAGCACGTCGACCGCCCTCGCCTGCGCCGCGAGCCTGCTCCGAGCCAAGGTATGCGCGCATGACGTCAGGGTTGGAGGCCACCTCAGCCGGCGTGCCCTCGGCGATCTTCTCCCCGTGGTCGAGGACGATCACGCGGTCGCACGTTTCCGCGACCACGTCCATGTGGTGCTCTATCACGACCACGGTGTATCCGCGGTCCCTCAGCAGCCTTATGGTGTCAACCATTTCGGCGATCTCGTCTGGCGTCATCCCCGCTGTAGGCTCGTCAAGCAGGAGGATGCGAGGCTTCGCCGCGAGCGCCCGCGCAAGCTCAACCCGCCGCCTGTCGGGGTACGCCAGGCCGCGCACACACTCCGCCTCACGCTGCGAGAGGGAACGGCCTACGAGTTGCAGTGCGTCGCGGGCAGCCAGGACCTCAGCCGCCTCACGGGTGCGGAAGGATCGCGTGCGGAGGGTCACGCTTGCGAAATCGCGCCTCACCCGCAGGTGGCACCCGGCAAGCACGTTCTCGAGCACGCTCTGGCCCTCGAAGAGCCTGATGTTCTGGAACGTGCGGGCGACGCCGAGCGCTGATATCCTGTGGGACGGCAGCCCTACGATGCTCTTTCCGAACACCCTGATGTCCCCTGAGGACGGCCTGGTCACACCCGTGATCAAATTGAAGAGGGTGGTCTTCCCCGCCCCGTTCGGTCCGATGATGCCGACGACCTCACCGCGATGCACCGTGAGGTTTACCCCCGCGAGCGCCGCGAGCCCGCCGAAGGCACACCTCGCGTCGAGGATCTCAAGAGCCGGCGGCTCCTCGTCGGCCGGGGTGAGCCCGGCAAGGCGGCCGCGGTCGTCATGCCGCTGCTTGCGGCTTGCATCTGCTGCTAGGGCCAAGGTCGCCGCGGACGTGGGCGGTGCCGGGATGAGCCCCTGAGGACGGTAAACCACCAGAAGCACGAGGGCGACGCCGTAGATCAGCATCCTATATACGCTGTAGGCCCGCAGTAGCTCCGGAAGCAGCACCAGCGCCGCGGTGCCTGCCACCAGCCCCGGTAGGCTCCTCAGCCCGCCCAGGATTATCATGCAGTACACCGTGATAGTTTCAGTCATGGTGAAGTTCTGGGGAAACACCGCCCCCTGCCACGACGCGAAGAGCGCCCCGGCGAGCCCGGCAAGGCCCGCACCCCACATGAATGCTGTCACTCTGTAACGCGCCACGTCCACGCCCATGCATCCGGCCGCCACCTCGTCTTCACGCACGGCAGCCCACGCCCGTCCGATCCCTGAACGAAGCACGCGACCAGTCACTACTGCTGCGCCGAGAGCGAATGCCCATATCAGGCAGTATGAGGCCTCGAGCGACGCTGGACTCAAACCGAAGAACCTCGGGGGATCGATGCCTACTATGCCGTTGGGCCCGTTTGTGATGTTCACCGGTCGGTCCAGGTTATTGAGGAGGATCCGGACGATCTGCCCGAATCCGAGGGTCACCATGGCCAAGTAATCCCCGCGAAGGTGAAGCGTGGGAAGGCTCACAGCAAGCGCCGCCAGCGTCGCCGCCACCACCGAGCACGCCGCGCTCAAGAGAAAGGGCGCATGGATTCCGAAGTGGGGCGACGAGAGGAGCGCGTAAACGTATGCGCCGATCCCGTAGAATGCGACATATCCGAGGTCGAGAAGGCCGGCCTCCCCGGCCACGACATTGAGGCCGATGGCCAGGATGAGATACAGCCCGACTGTGCCGACCACGCGAAGGTAATAGAAGTTGTGCGTGACGAGCGGCGCTATGGCGAGAAGCGCGACGCCGAGGTATACCAGCCTTGTGCTATCGAGACTCCTCATCTTTTTCATATCCCCTCGACTAAGTGAGGGTGCATTAATCCTCGTCCGTCTTCCGGTAGTTGGCGGGTTGCCGGTGTTGCACTCGGGGACGGCGCCCCAAGCGGGGCGCGCTTCGCCAGAATTCAGTCTCTCCGGCCAGTGACCGGATTTTGACACCCCTCGTGCAATCAGCGGCAGCCCCTCCCAAGAGTTGGGAGCACTTTTGCACCCCACTTAGACTTCCTGGACGGTCGCCCTCGCGACGGTCGTTCTCAGACCTTGTCGTGTACACGCTCGCCGAGGATCCCGGCGGGCTTGAGTATAAGCGTGGCGATCAGCACCGTGAAAACGATGGCGTCCTTGTACACGGGCGCTACGAACAGCACCCCGAGGCTTTCGGCCAGGCCCAGCACGATCCCACCGGCCATGGCTCCTCTTATGCTTCCGATGCCCCCGAGCACGGCCGCGGTGAAGGCTTTGAGGCCCGCAGAGAATCCCATGATGAAATCCACCTGCATGTAATAAAGCCCGATCATGACTCCCGCGACGCCCGCGAGCCCCGACCCTATCACGAAGGTCGCTGCGATGACCTTTGACGTACGGACGCCCATGTACTCGGCGGCTTCGGGATCCTCGCTCGTGGCGCGCATGGCTTTGCCGAGCATCGTGCGGGATACTGCGAAGTCAAGCGCGAGCATGACCACGCAGGACGTCGCGATTATCGCGAGGCGTGTCGCCGAGATGGCTGTGCTCCCGAGATACACAGTCCACGACGGCGGGATCAACGCCTCCGTTTGGTAAGCCTTGGCGCGCCCCGCTGTCAGCAGCATCGCCGCGTTCTCGAGGATGATGGAGACGCCGAGAGCGGAGATGAGCGGAGCAAGGCGCGAACTCCCGCTCAAGGGGCGGTACGCGAAGCGCTCGATGAGCCCACCCAGGATGCTTGTGGCCGCGGTCGCAGCCGCGAGCATGAGGAGGAGGACGGCGAGAGGGTTTGTGCTGAGCGTGCCGTTCAGGGTGAATAGCGTGAGCACCCCCCATCCCGCGAACGCGCCGACCATGAAGACGTCGCCGTGCGCGAAGTTCAGCATCTTGAGAATGCCGTAGACCATGGAGTAACCCAACGCGAGCAAGGCGTAAACACTGCCCAGCGTGAGGCCGTTCACGATCTGTTGCGGCAGCTGTGCCAGCACCTGTCCCATGGCAGCCCTCTCTCCTCAGCTTTCATCGCTCGTGACGCGGACATGATTGTTTCGGTCGCCGCTTCCGCGCGTCCTGCCTTCTGCTTGTCACTCGTCGGCGCGGTCACTTGACCTCGGCGGGATACTCCTTGACCTGGACGAAATCGCCGCCTTTCACCTGGAACACGTAGATGCTCGCGCCCAGCACGTCGCCTTTGCTCGTGAAGCCCACGGGGAATCCGAGTATGCCTTTGTAACCCCGGGTGTTGTGGACCGCCTCCAACACGGCCGCGCGTGTGAGCCTGGCCGGGTTCCCGGCAGCCGCCTTCCTCATGGCTTCTATCAGGATCTTCGTTGCCTCGTAGCTTTGGCCTGAGAAGATGCTCATCGCCCCGTACCTGCTCTCGAACTTCTTGATGAAGCCCTGCGCTTCAGGCACGTCCTTGATATCCCGACCTATGGCCGTGACGTACATGCCCTCCGCCGCTCCGCCTGCGCCCACGATGAGCTGGTCCCTCTCCTTGAGGCCGTCTCCTCCCATGAGCTTTGGCCGGAGCCCGAGACCCACGGCCTGCTTGATCAAGGCCGCGGCCTGAGCCGGGTTGGGGAGCGCGAGGTACAGGAGGTCAGGGGACGCCGCCTTGACTTTGGTCAGGATGGGCGAGAAGTCCCTGTCCTCGGGGGTGACTTGCCCGCGCGTGAGCTTGACGCCGGCCTTCTGGAGCGCCGCTGCGACCTGGTCCGCGAGGCCTTGCCCGTAGGCTCCCTTGTCGTCGATGATGTATACGTGTTTCGCACCGAGCTCCTCCGCTATGAACCTCGCCGCCGCGGGTCCCTGCGCGTCGTCTCTCGGACATATCCTGTGCATGACCTTGTAGCCAAGCTCAGTGAGGGACGGGTTCGTGGCTGATTGGCTGATTAGCACGAGCCCCGCCCGCTGGTACGTTGGAAGAGCTGCGTTCACGGTGCCGCTGTTCATGGGCCCGACCACGCCGAGCACGCTCGGGTCCATCGCGAACTTGTCGGCAACTGTAACTGCCCGCGCGGGGTCGCCGGCGTCGTCGCCGACTACTATCTCGATCTTCCTCCCGCCTACTCCGCCCTCGGCGTTCGCCTCCTCAACCGCCATCCGGATAGCGTTTAGGGAATCCAGGCCGATCTTGGAGAGGTCCCCCGTGAACGGCCCCGCCGCGCCGATCTTGACCGGCGGCAGATCCTTGCTGAACACGAGGCCGGTCCCGGAACCGAGCACTAGCACCATCGCGATCCCCGCTACGAGCGCTCTTGCGCGGATGCGGGCGGTCCCAAGCCTCGCCGAACCATCCTTTGCAGGCCCTGCGGGGCGTCCGGGACCCGCGGGGCCCGTGGCGTCTTTCCCTGGTGTGCGGCCCTCATCGGTGCACTTGACACGTGACAGCACGACTCTCATCTCTTCTCTACCTCCTGCTTTGCTTTGCTTTACTTTCAAATCGGGTTTTCGAACGCGGCTCATTGACGGATTTGCGGCACGCCCCGGTCTTCGAGACGTCCCAGCCAGTCATCGAGGCCGAGTCGCCTCAGTGTGGACGCGGTTGGAACCCCTGTGGCCACGTCCCACCCCCTGGCTTCGTAGTACTCGTCGAGCATCTCGTCCAGGGCGACGGTGCTCCCGCTCGTGGCTCCACACCCGGCCGGCATGGGCTCCTCACGGAAGCGCTTGGGAAGCGTGTCGTCCTTTCTGCGGATCCCGAGGGCCACGAGGAAACACCGCTCGACGTTCACGATGCGCTCGCACGCGGCCTGCACCCCGGCACCGTCGAACTCGAGACCCGTTGCAGCCCGGAGAATGTTTGCCGCATCGTCGAACGGCAGGACCTCCATGTTCGCGATGGTGTTCTTGCAGGCGTCGAGCGAGTCAGCGAGGGCGCACAGCTCCTCGAAGTGTTTCACCACTCGCCCCTTGCCTTTGTGCTCGAGCCTAAAGGCCGCCTCCCTCGCCCCGAACCTTCTCTCGGCCGCCTCGGCGTCCCCGGTCAACTCGAAGGAGGGTTCCGACCGCAAATGATCGCCGCCTCTGCTCGCCACCGCGTTGCCCAGGGCGTAGCCCTTCAGCCCCCTGAGGTCGGCCATGAAGAGCTCAAGCCCTTTCACATGCATCGCCAGGTCTTCGCTGCCCCGGCCTATCCTCCGCGCCGCCTCCCGCACGCCGTCCGCAAGCACGTCCCCGAAGCCTTCACGCGACGCGATCTTGCGGACCAAGGTCCTAACAGCGTCACTGTTCCCCCACGTCAGGTCGAGCCCATCGGCCTCTTCGCGTGAGATGATCCCGCGCTCAAAGCACTCCATGGCGAAGGACACGCACTCCGCAGTGGCGATGGCATCCATCCCCGCGCGGTTACATATGTCGAGGGTTGCAAGGCCCGCTTCCAGGTCTCCCGCGCCGACCCGGGAGGTGAAGGCCGCGAGCCCCTCGAACTCCGGTCCCTCGCTCTTGAGGCCGGCGTGCGGCCCGGACTTTACCTCAAAGAACCTGCTGCACGGGATGGTGCATGAGAAACACGCCTTGCCCTTCACCCTGAGGCGTGCCGCAAGGGCCTCCCCGCTCACCTCGGCCGCATGCTCGAACCTCCCGGTCTTGAAGTGACGCGTGGCAAGACACCCTGCAGCGTTGAGGGCCGAGACCAGCCTGGTCGTGCCGAGCGCGACTCTGGGTTTGTACTCTGGGTGGCTGAGGATCCTCGCATCCAGCGCCTTCACCAAGGCGAGGAACTCTTCCGGGCTCGCCACCTCCAGCGGCCTCGTCCCGCGGACCACGATGGCCTTGAGCCCCTTGGACGCCATCACCGCGCCCATGCCCGTGCGCGCCGCGGCCCGCACGAGGTTGCAGAAGATCCCTGAGAACTTCACCCCGCGCTCGGCGGCTGGACCCACGCACGCGACCTGTGCGCGGCGCCCGTGCCGTGCAAGGAGCGCGCTTTGCGTCTCCCACACGTCCAGGCCCGCCAGGTCCTCGGCAGGTAAAAGCTGGACCCCGTCGTCGGATATGAAGAGATACGACAGTCTCGCGGCGCGTCCGCGTATGATGACTTGGTCGTACCCTGCGAACTTGAGTTCCGGGCCGAAGAAACCACCCGCGTTGGAGTCACCGAGTATTCCCGTCTGCGGCGATTTCGAGGTAAAGTTCACCCGTGCCGCACCCGGGAAGAGCGTCCCGTCGAGGGGCCCCACCCCGACGAGAAGGACGTTCTCGGGAGAGAGCGGGTCGACGTCCAGGTCGATCTCGCGGACGAGCCGCGCGACGTTGAGGCCGCGCCCGCCGATGTAGCGCATCGCATCTTGCGGGTCGAGCGGCTCTACGGAGGCCGCACCCGTCATTCCACCGGCACCGTTGCGTGCGCCGAGATTGATGTCGAGTATCCTTCCCGCATATCCGAAGAGCTTCTTCACAGGTTCTTGCCCCCCACTAGAGCTTATCTCACCGTGCCGCACGACCGGAGCCGCCCTGGTCTCCGACCCCGCCTGCCGGGCCTGCCGGGCGTGTCGAATGCCCCGAGCCGGCATGGGGCGGGGCTGCTGCGGCGCGCGCAGCAGCGCCCGCGAGGCCGTACGAGATCGCCCCGGTGGGGCACCTCTTGACGCACTCGGGATCGCCGCCGCAGAGATCGCATATGAGCGGCGTCCCGCTTTCGGGATGGAACGCGATGGCGTCGAAGGGGCAGGCTTGCGCGCAAGACCCGCATTTCGTGCATCGCGCCTCGTCCACGATGATGTGTCTCGTGTTGGGGTCGCGGGAGAGCGCCGCGTTCGGACAGGCGTCCACGCACCTCGCGTTGCCGCACTGCCTGCACACTATCGGACGATCGATCCCGTCCTCATCCACCTTGTACACGTGTATCCTTGAAAGCAGGTCGGAGAACCTTCGCTCGTGTACAAAACTGCAGATGAGCTCGCAGGCGCGACAACCAGCGCACACTTTCTCGTTCACTAGCATCCTGGGACGTGGCCCCGGCGCGCCCCGCGTGCCACCGCCGCGCTCTGGCCAGCAGCACGGCTTTCCTTTGCCGCTGGGGGCGGGCTCCCCGACGCGTTCGATGCGAAACACGACCATGCCGTTGGGGTCGGGGCACATCACCCGGACGGTGTCCGCAAGCCAGTCGTTGTCCTCGACGATGTTGCGCTGCTTCGCCGGGAGCATCGGCAGCAGGCTCTGAAGGGCCCACAGACACATGAACTTGCCGTCAGGGATCGTGATCCGGCCCCCGCTTACCTCGAAGTAATCCCCGACTTTCATTGGAAGATCGCAGAATCCCTTGATCTCGTCAACCACGATTTTGAGATCGTACATGTCAGACGCCGCCTCCGGACCAAGACTCCGTGTGTCATCCTTCGGATACTGGCTGCAAACTACAAACGCTCAACATAAACAAATAAGCTCGCCCCGTAAGGGACGAGCTTGAAAACCCGTGGTGCCACCCTCGTGAGATAGACCGAACCTACCCCACTCGTTACCAGGATACGGCGTTCGGCGCCACAATACGACACGACGCCTCCAGCGATATCCCTGCCTTGTAACGGAGGCTCCCGGCTCAGCCTACTCGGCGGCTTGTTCCGCGTGCGCTAGAGTCCTGTCGCACCTGCCCGGTGCTCCGTCTCCGGTAGACCGCAGCCCGCCGGCGCGGTGCCTTCGCCAACCTTTCAGCCTGCGACTCTGGGGCCCACTCGCCACATCCATCTCCGCGGGGCTTGCACCATCCCCCGCTCGCTCTGGATAAGGATCTTCTGCGGCGACCTCCCCTTCAACGTCTCTCGCGTGTTTGTGGTTATGGACGCTGCCATGCACGTGCTGGCGATGTCACATCCGGTTGCCCCTATTCTAGCAACATATTCCGCCCGTTGTCAACAGCGGATCTTTACCATTTCGTGTGTCGCCCCATGCAATGCACGACAGACTGTGGCTACCACGGGTTGTCGGCATTTCGCCCGTCGCCGCGCCGCGGGCCCATCACACCGCGGGCCTATGGTCCGGTCGGTGCCGGGAACCGGCCACGCGCCGCCTTTTCACAGGGCAGGGCTGCTCGCTGTCTCGTCGTGGTCGCGCGCGACTCGAGACCACGGCCACCAGCACGGCGAGTGTCCCCGCTGCGAGGGTGATGGGGCTCAGGCCTCGACCGAGGAAGGCGGTGGCATGCTCTCCCATGAGCATCACTACGCCTGCTTCGAAGAAGAACCGCGCTCCTCGCCCGGCGAGCGAGGCGACGAAGACGAGGTCCGGCCGGACGCGGAAGAGGCCCGCCGCTATGGTGAAGACCTTGTAGGGAATAGGCGTGAGGGCCGCGAAGGCCACCGCGAGCCCGCCATGCCGCCGGAACATGCCCTCAGCCCTCGCGACGTAGCGCTGCGGCAGGACGCTTCTCAGCGGGCGCCATGTGAAGACTGCGCGTCCGAGCTTCCGGCCGATCAGCCACCCGAACACCCCGCCCGCCGACGACGCCAGTGTGCAGAAGAAGGCGTACACTAACGCCTTCCCAGGGCTCAGCATTGCGATGCCTACTAGCAACACATCGGGAGGTATCGGGAAGATCCATGCCTCCACGAACGCGACCGCAACCATGCCCACTACCCCGTGCGCCATGAGAGCTTCTGTGAGGACCGCTGAGAGTGCTGCAAGCGTGCTCATCGCCTTATTGCCTTCCGCAGGGGGCATTGGACTGGTCGTGTGGCGGAGGCGCCCGCCCCAAGGTGCCTTCGTCGGTTTGTTGCCCGGGCACCTTCCCGATTGCACCCGGCCCGGCGGGCCGCGCTGAGGGCAATGGCCCCGCCTGCTAACCCGAGCGCTGCACCTGCCATCACATCGAGCGGGTAATGCGCCATCAGGTAGACTCGTGACAACCCTACGAGCGCAGCCACGAAGAGAAGAGCCGTCCGGAGCCTGGGCCACCTTGCCCCCCAGACCCAGGACATGCAGAACGCCTCGCTCGTGTGTCCCGACGGAAACGAGTCGAAAGACCCTCCGAGCGGCCGCTCACGTCCGACCATGTGCTTGCAGGACTGAACCACGAGGCCGAGAACGATGAAGGCGGTTGCCGCGAGCCGGGCATATCGCTTGGTGTCATCGTCGCCCGCAATGTACAGAGCCAAGGCCGTCCCGAGGAGCACGAATCCGTTACCAAGGTCTGTAACCGCCACCATCAGGAAGCCCAAGGTGTCTTGATGACAGATGTGGTGGATCGCGTGGGCCAGCCTCGCGTCGAGGACGATCACCGTGCTCGCCCAGACGTGGAGGACCGCCACAGTCATTCCCCCCTGAAGCCCTCCCGTGCACCGGGGTCACATCCAAGTATCACAGAGCAGGATTAGAGGACGATTAGAGCGGGGTGAGATAGTTCTAACCCGAAGCAAGGGGCCGGGAAGAGGCCGGGCGCAAGCCGCGGCCTGTTAGATTGCGGGAAGACTCACCGTGAAGATGGTGCCCTTACCGAGCTCGGACGCCACTCGAATGCTCCCCCCGTGCAGCTCGGCGATGTGTTCGGCGATGGCAAGGCCGAGGCCGACCCCGCCCTCGCTCCGCGAGCGGGCTTTGTCCACGCGGTAAAAGCGCTCGAAGATGTGAGGCAGGTGCTCGGGCGGTATGCCTGACCCAGTGTCCATCACAGCTACCTCGACGCCGCACCCTCGCCGGGAGACCACGGCAGTCACGTTTCCCCCGGCTGGCGTGTATTTGACCGCGTTGTCGAGAAGGTTCAGGAAGAGGCGAATGAGGCGGTCCTGGTCACCCTTCAACGGCAAGCTGGCCGGGCCATCGTAGCTGATGGAGACGCCCTTCGCTTCAGCGACGGGTCGCAATTCGTCGACGAGTCCGGCCACGAGGATGGCGAGGTCGAGCGACTCCACGTTGAGCTTCGAATCCCTGCGCTCCGCCCGTGCGAGGAAAAGGAGTCCTTCCGCCAGATGGATGAGGCGGTCCACCTGGGCCCCCACCTCCACGAGCGCGGACCTATACTCTGCGGCGTCCCTCGGCCTGGAGAGCGCCACGTCAATTGTCCCCTTCATCACAGTGAGGGGCGTTCGAAGCTCGTGCGCCGCATCCTGCGTGAACTGCTTTTCCCGCTCGAACGCGGCCTCGAGGCGCGATAGCATGTTATCGAAGGTGCTTGCCAGCCTCCCGACTTCGTCGTCGGGGAGCGTGAGGTTGAGCCTCCGGGAGAGGTCGTCCGCGCCGATCTCCTTCGCGAGCCGCGTCACGTGGGCTATGGGACCGAGGGCACGTCCCGAGATGAAGATGCCGCCAAGTGCCGCCACAAACAAGACGAGCGGGATCCCGAGCATGAGGACGCCCGCTACCCGTTCGAGGGTTTCGTCCACGGCGCTAAGTGGCCGCGCGACCTGCAATAGGTACGGCGAACGGTTCGGCGGCAGGTCTATGCGGATGGTGTACACCCGCCAAGGCTCTCCGGCGACTCGGACAGTGGAAAAGCCGGCACGCAGGTCGCGGTCGCGCGGCGGGGGCAGCTGGGCGTGCTCTCCGACGCCGTCGACTGTGTTGCCGGCTTCGTCGAGGAGGCGCATGATGACGTTATCCTCCCAGCGACGAAGCACGGGTAAAGTGGCGGAGACGACCAAATGGCCGGTGTCTGTGTTCTGAAAGCGCAGGACTCCGTTCTCACTGTCGATCCCGCGCGCCGCTTCCTGCGCGAGCGTGCGCAGTCCGGCGTCTACCTCGGCGTACAGGCCTCGCGCCAGGTTTAGGTAGACGAACCCGCCGAACGCGGCCAATGTAAGGGCCACGAGGAGCATATACCATGCGGTGAGCCGCACCCGTATAGGGACAGTCTTGTCGAACATTCGCGTCGCATTCCTCCAAAGCGAACCCTGGCGCGCGCCTTCTCAGGCCTGGTCGGAGATCTTGTAGCCTACGCCCCTGACCGTTTGTATGAGCTTTGGCTCGAATCCCTCGTCCACCTTGACACGCAGGTACCTGATGTACACGTCGACGACGTTGGATTCGCTGAAGAAATCGTAATCCCAAACATGCTCCGATATCTGGGTACGGGTCAACACCTGGTTTTTGTTGCGCATGAGGAACTCGAGGAGGGCGTATTCCCGCGCGGAGAGCTCTATTCTCCGACCGCCCCGCTGGGCCACGCGGGTCCTGGTATCCAGGACGAGGTCGCCCACTTGAAGCTGCGAAGAGATGACGTCTCTGGGACGTCTCAGGAGAGCACGGATCCGTGCCACGAGCTCCCTGAAGGCGAACGGCTTGACAAGGTAGTCATCGGCACCCGCGTCCAGGCCTCGGACGCGGTCGTCCACAGCGTCTCTTGCGGTCAGCATGAGGATGGGTGCGTTGCAGCCGCGCTCCCTTAGCTTCTGGCACACCGAGATGCCGTCTTTTCGCGGGAGCATGATATCGAGGATGATGACATCGTAGTCCACAGAGAAGACGTAGTCGAGCGCGGACTCGCCGTCTCCCACCACGTCCACGGCGTACCCTTCCTCCTCGAGGCCTTTCTTTATGAACGCCGCGATCTTGTCCTCGTCTTCCACCACGAGAACCCTCAAGCTTCAACCCCTCTTGCGCAACCATTATCCTGGGGCGAACGCAGCCCGTCCCGCACTTGGTGATAGAAGCAGAGGCCATTCCCTCCTGCCGGTCTGTGACATAGGACTCTGCTTCGGCTGGCGTGCCTGACGGATATCCACAGGAGCTACACCAGCCAGCGCGGACCCGGTCGCGTCCACTCCCCCGCTCGAGACCTCTGACCTCCGCCATTATCCCACTACTCGAACGCTGATGCAAGGGTGGTAGCGCTCTAGCCTCATGTCCAGACGATGCGGTGCTCCGGTCCCCTTGGGGGACATCAGAGCACCGCACCATGTTGCCAGAACCTCTCCAGCACGAACCCGCCGTGACCTGCGCACGTTGCCCGTTCGTTGGGTCACCACCACAGGCTCCCAGGCTTACTTGAACTCGTGCTGTCCGTCGAAGTTGCCTTCCTCATAGCCGGGGGTGCCGGGCGCCTCCACCGGGTCATTTGCAGACTCAGCAGCCTCGGACTCCTCTGATTCAGCGCCCTCGGTCTCAGCCTCAGACTCGACTGCCTCCTGGGACTCGGCAGCCTCGTCATCAGCTTGAACCTGGGCGACGTTGCCAGACGTATCCTGGGCGTTCACCTGCGTCGTTTCCTGCGAAGCAGCGACCGTGTTGCCGGCGCCGCTCGCGGACTGCGCGTAGGCGTAGATGGAGGTTGCAACTGCTAGGCTTATCGCGAAAACCACAGCGAGGATCTTTGCAGAGCGCGACATCGTAGTGTCACCTCCTTCCGGGTCAGATCCGGCAGGCGGGGCAGCGTCACCAGTGCTGCTCCCTCCAGCCAATTTGAATCTATCCCGGCGAGGTGAGATATCGGTTAATCCAGGGTTAGACTTCTCTAACTTTCAGAGATTCCGTGCGTCGAAGATGGATTCGTAGGTCATCGAGGTCGACTTGTTCGCGATCGTGAGCCGCACTTTCACGGACGAGGCGTTTTGAGGAGCGACCTCCTCAAGGGGAGCGTCCGGATCAGGGCCTGGCGCAAGGTAGGTGAACTCACACGACGTGACGGACGTGTCGGGCCCAAAGAGATCTTTGCCGTTTCGACGCAGGGTGCCTGGCAAGGACCCTTCCGACGGAACAAACTCATAAGAAACGTCTGTCATGTTGTCTTGTACAAGCCCGTGAAACCGCGCTTCCGACGAGTCCTCGTAGATCCTTCTTACGCCCCGTATGTCTTGTCCCAGCGTCTCCATGACCAGCGTTCCGGCAGAGCAAAGGTCGGCTCTGGCTTCGACGAGCCTGTATGAGCGAAGAGCGACCGAGACCGCACTGAAGGCGATCCCGAGCACGAGCGGGACTATGGTGAGCACGACGAGGACCTCAACCAGCGTAAAGCCCCGGTCTCGATGTGGCTTTCGAACCCCAGGTGTACTGCCTATTTCCACGAGCTTGACGTCCCTCCGGAACCTCCTATTGGGGATATATCAGTGTCGTCAAGGAACACAACGGCGTTGCATCATCCGTCATGGGGTGCTCGTAAACGGACACGGTCACTTCCCACAGTTTGTTACTGGGGTCACTTGGATCCCAATCGTAGACCCGCATGACACGCTCGATATCGAAAGACGCGCGGCCATCAGGTGTTGTCACTGTGAGCGGGGAGACGGGGTCCTCCGAAAAGGAAGAGGAATCAAGCGCCTTAATCGCCTCGAGGGTGCTTCGGGCAAGCTCAAGTGCCTGGGCCTTTACATCCTCCCTCGCCTTAGTTGTAAGCATGCCTGCGATGCTTGACATCGCCGGCACCAGGAGAATGGCCGCGAGGAGAAGGGCCACGAGGACCTCAACGAGCGTGAACCCATTGCTGCCGACGAGGAGTTGCTCGAGGCTTTCCGCCCGCCTGACTGGTTTATGTGAAGCACTGTGCCCAAACACACCGGATTCCTCCGCTGCCTCACGACCCATCGTACAATCGCGAGGCAGGTAACAGGATGGTATCGCGACCCGAGCTCAGTTTCGCGCTGCAGTCCAGGTCCCCCGTATGGGTGCGAGAACTTGCCGCCCGCCCTCAAAGTAGAGGGGCTGGTTGCCTTGCTGGAGGAGAGACCTATCATAGTTAGCCACAAGCTTGCCGAGCAGGAGCGGGATTCCGGGGGTGACCAGGTTCCCCGAAACGGTTACGCTAGCCCGGTCCTCTCCGCTGGGCTCGCCCGCCACTATCAGACCAAAGTCGAGCCCCAGCGAGTCCGACACAAAGGCCGTCAGAGCCCCGATCGCGTGTGCGAAAGCCTCAGGGAAGCCGGTGCCGACAAGGGCAGAGACGACAAGGTTGCCCAAGGAGCCTGACACTGCAGCTTCGGAGTAGACTAATCCCGACACACGGACGGGGCCCCGGCCTCCGTTCAGCACCACCGAACCGTTGGAGAGCACCGCCGGCCAGGCGGTGCCTGACTTGCGTGACACGTACGTATTTCCTTCGACATAGACGGATGCATCTTCAGAGAATACGCCTCCGGCGATCTGCGTTGGCTCCGATGTGGCCGTCGACGGACCATAGATCGCGAGCACGTCCGGCTTCGCATCCCAGTTCCGCCAGAAGAACCATTGCTTCTCGACCCTCCCCCTGAGGTACACAGAGCCCCCCACGACACATCGAGCGCTCGGGTCCCCAATTGCGGTGGATCGGTATCCTTCCTTATTCAACTCTCTCTGCGAGGAGTCAATGCATATGGACCCCGCTATCGTGCCGACGATCCTCGTTACGCTTCCATTCCGCCCGGTCTTGACGAAGATGCCGCCGTTCACAGGCCCTGAGATCGTTTCGACCACGCAATTCTCGAGATAGAGATCTCCGTTCACCGGGCCCTCAATCGTCCCTATTGTGCTATCTTTGTAGTAAAACGGTCCCGTGCCCACTGGTCTCAGGACATCCAGCGTCACTTTCTGCGGGGGCCGCGGGGGGTTCCACTGGGCGATGGCAGGAGCAACTGCGCTCCGATAGCTTTCCCAGCCCGCGTTGCGGTCGCCAAGGTTCGGAGGGTAGCTGTTTCTGTCCTCCCATGGGAATAGCACGGGCCCGTAGAGCTGGCCCGGTGCGGGGCTTACCCCAGACATGTCGTAGACTGGAATGCCGAACAACCCGAGGAAACCGCGCAGCTTACTGTCAATCCATCCAGGCGTACTTGATGCATAAACCACATGTCTCCACGCCTCGGCGACCATTCCCGCCTCAACGGACACTACTGTACTGCGTGAAGAACCCTCTGCTGTGGACACGATGCGATACGCCGCCGTGCCAGCAGGCGCGGCAACGCTTGCAACGTACGGAATGCCGTTCACCTCGCCGCTGACTTCAATGGTCTCGATTTCAGACGGCCCCTGCGCGCCCCCCTGCCCGCTACCCGGAGCGCCTCCGTGACCTGCGCCATGCGTATGCCCGTAGCCGCGGTCAGCACGGCCATCGCCATGCCGACGGCCGTGTTGATGAGGAGCCCCGCTCTCTTGGATAGACGCCTCAAAGAGCCAATGGTTGATGCCTGCCTCCGCGGCGTAGAGAGCCTTCGTTCGCTCCAACGACCACGATGTTGTACGCGCGGCCATAGTGACCATGGTTATGCACGCGATGACTATGATGGATACGAATGAGACGGCGATGAGGACCGTGATGAGGGCAACGCCTCTTTCAGCCCGTGCGCTCCGTGCGTTGGGCATGCAGTTACCAGGGCGCGGCTTGTCCAACCGTACAGGGCGTTTGTGCTCCTGACCGCCAAAGACCCGTGGACGCTCCCCCATGGCCCACCCCCCTCTCCCAGCATGTGCGGGCCTGTATGCACATTATGGGACCGCGAGTGTGACCTACCCTTTTCCCGCAATGATTCTACATTTTCTATTAAGTTCCTCTTCGCCAGTCGAGGATTTTCGTTTGGGGATCACGGCCGCATGGGGGAATACTCTCCATGGGAGCGATCGCGAGTGAGATAGCGGTTCGTGGCGTCTTCCGGGTGCTTGGCGGTAGTCCCCAGTGAGACTACATCAGGGTCTGTTCAGGGTCAGCCCGACGGCTGCATGCCATGACTGAGGGAGCCGTAAGAGGTGAAGAAAGATGCAACGCGGCGTGATGTTGGGCGACGGAATGGAGTTGGTGAACATATGGCAACCGTAGTGGTCGTGGGCGCCGGAATTGGGGGGCTCACAGCAGCGACGACCCTGCGCAAGGGGCTTGCGCGGGAGCATGAGGTGGCGGTGGTGGAGCGCGAGATGGTTCAGGGGTTCTACCCGTCCCTCCTCTGGATACTCGAGGGCCGGCGGACGCCGAAGGACATCACGAGGAGCCTGGACGCCCTCAGTCGGCGAGGCATCACCCTCATCCACGACACCGTTCAGGACATCGACATGGCGCATCGCGTCGTGAAATGCGAGCGAGAGCAGGTGCCCTATGACTTCCTGGTGCTGGCGCCGGGGGCGGACCACGCTCCTGAACTTGTCCCGGGCCTCGTGGACGGGCCGACGCACCCGATGGCATCGGGATCGGCTCGGACCTCGGGGCCGGTCTTCAACCTTTTCTCCATTGAGGGGATCCTCGGTCTACGCGGGGCTCTGGAAGCGGCCGAACGCGGAGACATCCTCGTAGTTGCGCCGACCGGTCCGCACAAGTGCCCGCCAGTGCCCGTCGAGACCGCCATGATCCTCGACCGCGTCCTGCGCAGGGCGGGCAAGCGAAAGAGGTTCTCGATAAGGGTGTTCTCGCCAGAGACGCTGCCTTTCGAGGCTGCAGGCGCCGCCGTGGGCAGGACAGCGGTGCAAGCGATGGCGCGTCGCGGGGTGTCATACCACGGGAACTGGCACCTCGAGGCTGTGGAGCGGGACCGCCGGGTCGCGGTGTTCGCCGAGGGCCGCGTAGCATACGACATACTCGTTTTTATCCCGCCGATCCGGGTTCCCGACTTCGTGAGGCGTGCCGGCCTCTCCTCCGGAAACGACGGGTTCGTGAGCGTGGACCCGCACTATCTCTCGGTCTCGGGGCCCGCCGCACCCGACTCGGCAGGCGGCAAGGACCGCGTTTTCGCAATCGGGGATGTCACTAGCATCCCCATGCCGCGCGGCGGGTTCGTTCCCAAGTCGGGCGCCATCGCTCACCTCCAGTCTCTCGTGGTCGTAGGCAATATCTCCGCGCTGGTGCGCGGGAAAAGTCCTGCGAGACGCTTCTCGGGTACCGCGATGTGTGTGATAGAGATGGGCGATCTCGCGCCCATCACGGCTGTCGGCAATTTCCTGGCTCGCTCGGGGGACTTCAAGGTCTTGCCGCGGCTCCGGACGTTCGTTTCAATCAAAGCGGCAATCGAGCGGAAATGGCTTTCCGAACGGGAGTAGTCGGCCGCATCAGACGCGACTTCTCGCGTCCGGTGCCGGTTGCTCGATGCCGCTTCCGGCTCCTTCGCGCGTTGCCCGGCGAGCTGCAGCGATCCTCTTGCCCACTCCCAGGTACGCCTGCTGGACCCTGGGGTCTTCGCGGAGTTCCCGCGATGGCCCGGCAAGCACGATGCGACCGGTCTCGAGCACGTAGGCCCTGTGCGCCACGTGGAGCGCGATCCTAGCGTTCTGCTCGACGAGGAGAATGGTCACGCCCTCGCGATTGATCTCCCGGATCGTGCGGAATATTTCCTGCACGAGCTTGGGTGCGAGCCCGAGTGAGGGTTCGTCCAAGAGGAGCACCCTCGGATTCGCCATGAGCCCCCGAGCGATGGCGAGCATCTGCTGTTCGCCTCCGGACAGGGTGCCCGCGAGTTGGTTCCGGCGCTCGGCAAGCCTCGGGAAAAGCCGGTACGCTCGATCCCTCCCTGCCTCGACCCGAGCGCGGTCGCGGCGGTGCTTATAGGCTCCAAGGTTAAGGTTCTCCTCGACGGTAAGCGTGGCGAACACCCGGCGCCCCTCGGGCACGTGCGCGACGCCCAGCTCTACTATCTTGTGAGCAGGCAGAGCGTTGATCTCCCGGCCGTCCAGGCGGATCTGCCCGCCGCGCGGCCGCAGAAGCCCGGAGACAGCCCGAAGGGTCGTGGTCTTGCCCGCCCCGTTTGCGCCGAGCAGGGTCACGGTCTCTCCCTCGTCGACGCTCAGGGTGATGCCCTTCACCGCTTCAACGTTTCCATATGATACGCGAACGTCCTCAAGCTCAAGCAGGCTCATGTCAATCCACCTTCACGCTTACGCGGCCGGTGCCTTCGCCGGTGGCTCCGGCGTCATTGTCGCCTTCGCTCGTGTCGGGCTCTTCGAGGTCGTCCCCCGTGCCCAGGTACGCCTCGATCACGCGGGGATCGTGCTGGACCTCCTCCGGGGTCCCCTCGCTGATCTTTTGCCCGTTGTCCATTACGGCCACCAGGTCCGATACTCCCATAACCACCTGCATGTCGTGCTCGATAAGGAAAACGGTGATCCCCGAGGCCCTGATCTCCTCGATGAGGTCCATGAGCCCGGCTGTCTCTTCCTCGTTCAGACCTCCCGCGGGCTCATCGAGGATGAGCAGGCGCGGCCGCGTGGCCAACGCCCGTGCTATTTCGAGCCGCCTGCGGTTGCCGTAAGGGAGGTTGCGCGCAAGCTCGTCGCGACATCCCCACAGGCCCATCTGACGAAGGCATCGCTCGGCCTCACCTCGCATGCGGTCCTCCTCCTTACGCTGGGCCGGAGTTCTGAGGATGGACGCGATCACCCCTGCCCTGCCCCTGCAATGCTGGCCCGCGAGCACGTTCTCGAAACACGTCAGGTTCTCGAAAAGGCGCAGCGTCTGAAACGTGCGTGCGATGCCTGCCTCCGCGACCTCGTGGGGCAGCTTGCCGACAAGCTCGCGTCCAGCAAACGAGATGCTTCCCTCGTCGGGCCGGTAGATGCCTGTTACGAGGTTGAAGACGGTTGTCTTGCCAGCTCCGTTCGGCCCTATGAGGCTCGTGATGCTGCCCTCGCGGACGTCGAGATCGAAGCCGTCCACGGCGCGGAGACCGCCGAACCGCTTGCTCACGCCCTTAAGCTTGAGGATGATGCCATTGCCCGTCCCTTGGTTTGCCGCACCCCGCTCCCGGTTCTCACCGCGTGCGCCGTCCATCACTCACCTTCACCCTCCTGCAACTTCGTCGACCACCGCTTGCTGGGCCAGAGCCCCTGGGGGCGGAAGATCATCATGAGGGCCATGGCAGCTCCGAAGAACAACATGCGGTATTGGGCGAAGTTGCGCAGGATCTCGGGGAGCACCAGCATGGCCGCGGACCCCAGGACCACTCCGGGGATCGAGCCCATCCCCCCGAGAATCACGATGCAGAAGAGTATCACCGACTCCATGAACGTAAAGCTCTCTGGCGAGATCACCACCAATTTGGCAGCGAAGATCGTGCCCGCGGCGCCCGCGAGGCCCGCCCCCAGCGTGAACGCCAGGAGTTTGGCCCGCCTGACGTCGACGCCCATGGCCTCGGCAGCCACCTCATCCTCCCGGATGAAGTTCCACGCGCGGCCTATTCGCGAGCGCTGCAGCCTAACCAGAGCGAGCATGCTTGCCGCCACGCACGTCCACACAAGGTAGTAAAAGTGCGTGGGCCTCTGCACTGCGAGCCCGAATATACGGAACTGGTCGAGCATGATTATGCCGTTCGGACCCCCGGTGAGTCCCCAGGGATTGTTGAGGAGGCTGATGCGCACCATCTCGTTAAGGCCTATGGTAGCTATGAGGAGGTAGTCTCCCCGAAGATGAATGATGGGCCGCGCCAAAACATGGCCTGCGAGCCCTGCAACGATCCCGCTCAACGGGAGGAGGAGCCACAGCGAGATGCCAAAGCGTGCGCTTAGTATGGCCGTGGTGTACGCCCCAATGGCGAAAAACGCCATGTGACCCATATCGAACAGCCCGACCTCGCCGACGATGATGTTGAGGCTCAGGCCGAGGAGCACGTAGATACCCCAGAAAACGGCGACGTCTATCCAGTAGTCGCTTGCGACCATCGGAAAGAGCACGGCGGCTGCGGCGATGGCCGCAGTGACCAAAGCCGGGGTGCGCCTGGGAAATGCCGGCGCCTTGGGCGCGGTCCTGCGGTGCCTTATGGAAAGGCCTGGTCCGAGACGCAACGATACCACCTCACAGTCTGGGTCCTGAGCTAGACCTTCTCCGCGACACGTTCGCCTAGGAGCCCCGTGGGACGGAAGATGAGGAGCATGATCAGGATGAGAAACACGAAGACATCTTTCCATGCTGCCGAGATGTAGCCTGCGCCAAGCATCTCCAAGATCCCGAGCAGCAACCCGCCCACCATGGCTCCTGGTATGTTTCCGATGCCTCCGAGGATCGCCGCGGTGAAAGCCTTCAATCCGTACGACCATCCCACGGTGAAGTGGATCTGGCGGTAGTACAAGCCCAGCAACACCCCTGCCACTGCGCCGAGACCAGGCCCGATAATGAAGATGAGCCGGATGATCTGGTCCACGTCGATGCCCATGAGCCTTGCGGTGTCATGGTCGATGGCCGTGGCGCGGATGGCCGCTCCGACCGTTGTGCGCTGTACGAATAGATACAACCCTGCCATCAGGACAAGGGACACGGCGAGAATCAACACCTGCATGAGACTTATGTGGAAGGCTCCGATTTCCCACCGCAGATCAGGGACGGCCCACGATGGATATGCGCGGTAGCGCGGCCCCCAAATGAGCATCGCCGCATTTTGGAGGAAGATCGAAACCCCCATGGCGGAGACGACGGCGGTCAAGCGGTTTGACCTGCGCAGCGGCCGGTAGGCGGCCCGTTCCACCAGCACCCCGAGTGCAGCTATGCCGACAGCGGACACGACCACGGTCACGACAAGAGCGGCCCACAAAGGCAGAGAACTGCCGACAAACGTGCTTACGAGCAAGGTGAATCCAAGGTATGACCCAAGCATGAAGAGGTCACCATGGGCGAAGTTGATGAGCCGCATGACGCCGTACACCATGGTGTACCCCAGGGCCACCAACGCGTACACCGCGCCTACAGTGAGGCCGTTGACGAGTTGCTCTATGAACAAAGCCATACCATCGGCACGGAGGACCCGTCCAAGACGCGGGTCTCCGTGCCGTCACCTCCGTTTCAAATGCGAGTCCCAGTGCGAGTCTCAGGTTGCGGGCAGGGCGCCTGCCTGCCGCGCGCAACCTTTGTGTGCAGCCCCTGCGCGTTGCTGGCTACGGCTGGTATGGCTTGAACTTCCCATCAGCGGTTACTTCGTACGCCAGGTAGATGGCCCCTTCCCTGTCTCCCGCGTCGTCAAACGAGATGGGGCCGGTGATGCCGGGAAGATCCTTCATGTCCTTCCGAATATAATCCGCGAGCACCTTGGAATCCGTGGAACCGGTCGCCTCGATCGCAGCGGCGATCACCTTGAGGGCGTCCGCGGCGTACACAGGCCACGGACTGCTCGGCGGGGCCTTGTGACGGCGCACGTACTCATCCAGGAACGGCTTTGCCTCGGGGTACCGCAGGTCTGTCGGCATAGGCTCCTGCGTCATGAGCGCGCCTTTCGCTATCTCGATCCCGGCGATGCTGATGAACTCGTCGTTGATCGCGGCGTTGCCGCCCACGAAAACCGCCTTGCTGCCGAGATCTCTCATCTGCCTGATGATGAGGCCTGCCTCCGGGTAGTACCCCGTGTAGTACACCACCTCGGGCCTTGCGGTCTGCATGCGGCTGAGCACAGGCGTGAAATCCCTCTCGCCCGGCGTCACGGCGTCGTAAAACACGATCTCGGCCTTCTTCGCCTGCTCGAGCGAGCGGCGGGCCGCCTCGGCGAGCCCCTTTGCGAACGTGGTGTTGTCATGAAGGATCGCGACCCTCTTGAGCTTGAGCGTGTTGTTTACAAACTGCGCGAAGAAGGCGCCCTGGCGATCGTCACGGAAACACGTGCGGAAGAAAAACTTCCAACCGTGGGACGTGAGCTGCTCGGCCGTAGAACCGTACGCGATGTTAAGCAGCCCAGCACGCTCGTAGATCGTCGCCGCAGGCTCGGTCACGGACGAGCCGTACGTGCCTATCACCGCGACGACCTTCTCGCTCAACATCCGCTGAGCGACCAGCGCGCTCTGCTTTGGGCTGCACTGGTCGTCGCCCGGAACGATCTCGATGGGACGTCCAAGGATGCCGCCCCTGGCGTTGATCTCGTCCGCGACGATCTGCACGCAATTCAACGCCATTTCGCCCTCATATGCCCACTGGCCGGTGATGGGCGCCTGGAGGCCTATTCGGATGGGTTCCTTCGCGGCAAACGCAAGGCTCCCGTACCCTAACCCCAGTCCGAGAATCATCGCTAGAAGGAATAAACACACATGTGACCGACGACCTCTCACTTCTCAAGCACCTCCTGTCGATCTCCTCCCCCGCCGGCGTCAGCATGCGCCCGTCCGCCCCGCAAGGTTTCCTCGTCTTCGACGTGCTCCTTCTCCGGGTACCCCTCGGACACGCATGTTCCCTACGTGGGGACGATATTAAGCATACTTATTCGTCCCGTTCCGGGAGAGTCCTCCTTTCGGTTGACCATTTGGCAGAAGAATTGCAGGCGGGCAGGCGCGGGTCGAGCCCGGGCGAAGCGGGGGTGCGTTAGCTTTGGCCTCGTCGCCAGCAGTTGCAGGGTGGCGAATGCTGCACTCGGGGATGGCACCCCGAGCGGGACGCCCTGACAAAGCCCGGCCGCTGGCCTGACAGGCCGGGTTTTGACACGCGCCGCGCAATCACCGGCAACCCCTTCCACTAATCTGAAGCGTCTTGCACCTCCACTTAGCACTGATATATCGGATGTTTCCTGCAGAGATCCTGGACCAATCGGCGAGCGCGTTCGCCCACGGCGCAAGACGGGTTAAGCAAGATGTCCGCAATGAGGTCCGCCACGACCGCGGCCTCGTCCTCTTTGAATCCCCGCGAGGTTATGGCCGCCGTGCCGATACGTACCCCGCTCGTCACGGTGGGCTTCTGCGGGTCGCCCGGTATGAGGTTCTTGTTCACGGCGATCCCCACCTCGGCGAGCGCCTGCTCAGCGCTGTGGCCTGTCACGCCCCTGCCGGCGAGGTTACGCAGGTCCAGGAGCATCAAATGGTTGTCCGTCCCGTCCGTGACGAGCTTCAGCCCACGCTCCTGGAAGCGGGCCGCCATCGCCTGGGCGTTCCTCACGATCTGGGCTGCATACGCCCGAAATTCGGCTGTGGCGGCGAGCTTGAACGTGAGAGCCTTCGCCGCTACGTTCTGCATGATCGGCCCGCCCTGAATACCAGGGAAGATAGCGCTATCGATCGCCTTCGCGTGCTCAGCACGGCATAGAATGAACCCGCCCCGAGCTCCTCGCATGGTTTTCGTGGTCGTGGACGTAACGAAGTCCGCGTACGGGACGGGGCTAGGATGCACACCGCCCGCGACAAGCCCCGCGATGTGAGCCATGTCGACGAGGAGGAGGCTCCCTGACTCATCGGCGATCTGGCGGAAGCGCTCGAAATCTATGACCCTCGGATAGGCACTCGCCCCCGCTATGAGAAGCCGAGGCCGGTGACGAATGGCGAGATCGCGGACCTGGTCATAGTCGATGCGCTCGCTTTCGGGGTCGAGCCCGTACGCGAAGGTGCGGTAGTACTTGCCAGACACATTCACGGCGCTCCCGTGGGATAGGTGCCCACCCTGCTTGAGATCCATCCCCAGGATCGCGTCGCCCGGCTTCAGGGTTGCCACGAAGACCGCAAGGTTCGCGTTGACGCCCGAATGGGGCTGAACGTTGGCGTGCTCCGCGCCGAAGAGGCGCTTTGCCCGTTCGATGGCGAGCGTCTCTACCTCATCCATGTACTTGCAGCCCCCGTGGTAGCGGTGCCCGGGGTACCCTTCTGCATACTTGTTGGTGAGGACCGAGCCCTGGACCTCGAGGATCGCGGGGGGCACTATGTTCTCTGAGGCTATGAGCTCGATGGTGTTGTCTTGACGCTGAAGCTCACCATTGATCGCGGCCGCAAGTTCGGGATCGATGTAACCGAGCGTGTGCACGTCCATTTCCACCGTCCTTTACTGAATATGCATGACTGCTCGACTTCGACCTCTACGCTCATGTTTTCTTTCTGCCCAGGTAAGCGGCTTGGATGTCCTCGTTGGCCAGCAACTCGGCGCCCGTGCCGGCCATGACGATCCTCCCGTTTTCAAGGACGTAACCCGTATCAGCAGTGTTTAAAGCCGCGAACGCGTTTTGCTCGATAAGCAGAATGGTCGTGCCCTCGGCCCGTATCTTTTGAATCACTTGGAAAATGCTCTCTATGAGGACAGGCGCGAGCCCGAGCGAAGGTTCGTCCATCATGAGCAACGCCGGCCGCGACATGAGCGCGCGACCGAGCGCAAGCATCTGTTGCTCGCCACCAGATAACGTGCCGGCCTTCTGCTGTTGTCTCTCCTCGAGGCGTGGGAAGAGGTGGAATACCCATTCGATGTCCTTCGCGATCCCGGCCCGGTCGCTGCGCCCGAACGCACCGAGATCGAGGTTCTCGCGCACCGTTAGGTTGGGAAACACCCTCCTTCCCTCCGGCACAAGGGTGAGGCCAGACTTGATGATCGCTTCCGTGGGGCGGCCGACGATCTCCTTGCCCCGGAACCGAATGCTCCCGCTTCGCGGCTGGACGAGCCCGGCGATTGCCCGGAGCGTGCTGCTCTTGCCGGCTCCGTTCGCGCCGATGAGCGTCACGATCTGCCCAGGCTCCACGCGCATGGAAACGTCCTTCACCGCGTGTATACCACCGTAAAACACGTTCAGATCAGTAATTTCCAGCATGTTTGTACCCGACCCCCAGGTAGGCCTCGATAACGCGCGGGTTCGCCTGGATCTCCGCCGATGTGCCCTCGGCGATGGTCTCGCCGTGGTCGAGGACCATGATACGGTCGCACACCTCCATGATGACGCTCATGTCGTGCTCGATGAGGAGAATGGTGAGGTCGAACCTCGCGAGCACGTCCCTGATGAACCTCACGAGCGCCTGGCTCTCATTTGGATTCATGCCCGCCGCTGGCTCGTCGAGCAGGAGCAGGCGCGGTCTGGTCGCGAGCGCGCGGGCGATCTCCACCCTGCGCTGTTCCCCGTATGGAAGGCTCCCTGCCGGAGCGTCTTTGTATCTGAGCAAACCGAGGTCATCGAGGAGCCTGAGGGACTCCTCGTAGAGCAGGTTCTCCTCGCGCACGTATCCTGGCAAGCGGAGGACCGCGGCGGCAAGCGAGGATCTCAGATGGCACCTATGCCCGATGAGCACATTGTCCACAACGCTCAGCGACTTCATGAGACGGATGTTCTGGAAAGTGCGCGCGATCCCCAGCGCGCACACGAGGTCCGGCCTCATCCCCGTGATGTCCCGGCCTTCGAAGAACACGTGCCCTTGCGTCGGCCTATAAACCCCAGTGATGACGTTGAACACCGTGGTCTTTCCGGCGCCGTTTGGACCTATGAGCCCCACCAACTCGCCGCGGGTCAGGGCTAGATTGCAATCGCTGACGGCGACAAGGCCCCCGAACCTCATCGTTACGTGGTCTAGACGAAGCACGTCAGTGGCCGCCAAAGCTCTCACGTCCCTCCCTCAAGTCAGTTTCGACTGCTGCCCGGAGGCGTCTCTCCCGGCCTCGTCAGTCAGCGCATCACGGTCGTCGTTCGTGCCGCCCTGCCCGCTTGCTGCCTGCCCCATGCCATGGGACATCGACTTATCGCGCGTGTCGGCACGAGTGCTCGGCCTGTACGGTTCTGGCTGCCGGGCACGCAGGGCGGACGGCGTTTCCCCGCGGGTGGTGGCTCGGGCCCGTCGTTCCAGCCTGTTCACCAGCCAGTCCCACGAAAACTCCCTGCCGCCGAAAAGGCCTCTTTGATAAAAGAGGATTATGACGAGCAAAACCAACGAAAACACTACCATGCGCAAGCCGGGGATCTCCGGGACCACAAGAGGACCCAGCCTCCACCCGGCCTCGATCGGCCGGAGAGCCTCAAGGAGAACCGTGTACAGCAAGGCGGTCACTATCGACCCGGTTATGCTCCCGAGCCCGCCGGCCACCACGATTATGAGGATGTTGAACGTGAGCATGAAGCCGAATGTCTTCGGGTCTATGGTGCTCGTAAGACTCCCGAGGAGGGCTCCGCCGATGCCCGCGAACACGGCGCCGGTGACGAAGGAAACAGTCTTGTGATAGGTGACCCTAACGCCCATTATCTCGGCAGCCACCTCGTCCTCGCGGATCGCGAGGAAGGCCTTGCCGTGCGCGGAGCTGACGAGCCTTGAAATGAACCAGACGGTAAAGGCCGCCCATCCCCACGTCCACCAAAGGTTGTTGGCGAAGCCCGGGATACCCTTGAGGCCGAGCGCACCGTTGGTGACCGAGGGGATGTTGTTGGCTACCACCCGGATTATCTCAGCGAATCCGAGGGTGGCTATGCCCAGATAATCGCCGCGAAGCCTGAGGACCGGGAGCCCGATGAGAAAAGCGGCAACGCCTGCCACAAGCCCCCCTGCAATCACGGCGACGAGTGGCGGCGCCGACAGCACGTTGAACGGCCATGCCAGGGGGGCCATGAGGAAGATGACGTCCTTGGTCGCCTGCGGCAGTGTCAGGAGAGCGGCGACGTACGCGCCCACAGCCATGAACCCGGCGTGACCGAGAGAGAACATCCCGGTGAAGCCGTAGATGAGGTTGAGGCTCACTGCGAGGATCACGTTGATGGCGGCAAGGTTGAGGATCCGGAGGGGGTAGTCGCCAAGGTTGCGCTGCAGCCAGTGGATGAGCGCCGCCGCCAGCGCCAGGCTGACCAGGTTGCAAGCGAGCTTCAGACGGGCGCGCCTGGCGACGACTGAAGGGTCACGATACGAGAAGGCGTGTTCCACATCTCCTACCATTGCTCACACCTTTTCCTTTACTTCCTGGCCCATCAGCCCTGAGGGCTTCACCAGCAGAATCACTATGAGGACGAGAAACGCGAACGCGTCGCGAAAACCTGATAAAGCCGGCAGGAACGCGACCAGCATAATCTCCATCATCCCGAGGAGAAACCCGCCGAGCATCGCACCGGGGATGCTGCCAATGCCGCCAAGCACCGCCGCGATAAACGCCTTCAGGCCAGGGATGATGCCCATCAGTGGGTTGATCTGGGGGTACTTGAGCGCCCACATGATCCCGCCCGCTGCCGCAAGCGCTGAGCCCACCGCGAACGTCAGGGAGATCGTCTTGTTCACGTCGATGGCCATGAGCCTGGACGTCTCCATGTCGTAGGATATGGCCCTCATCGCAAGCCCGGCCTTGGTGCGGTACACAAGGTACATGAGGCCCAGTAGAAGAACCATTGAGAGAAGCGGGATGACCCACGTCAGGTTCATGACGCGCACCGCGCCTATGCTGTGGTCTTGAGTGAAGAACTGCGGCACGGCAAACGGCTTCGGGCGGCCGCCGAAAACTACGAGGCCCACGTTCTCCAGGAAAAACGACACGCCTATGGCTGAAATGAGAGCCGAGATGCGAGGCGCGTTCCGGAGGGGACGGTACGCCGCCCGTTCCACCAGGACGCCCATTATCGCGGTTATCACGATGGCGGCTGCAAACGACACCCACCAAGGGAGGGTGAACACGAGCACGAGATAGAAAAGGGCGTACGCGCCCAGCATGAAGATGTCGCCGTGAGCAAAGTTGATCAGCCGCAGGATACCGTAGACCATAGTGTACCCGATGGCCACGAGCGCGTAAAGGCTGCCAAGTGAAAGGCCGTTAGCCACGTTTTGAAGAAACACGACCCAGGTCAAAGCTCCACCTCCCGAACAGACGACGGGCGACCTCGCTACCGGACGATGGGCGATGCCACCCGGGGGCGGAGGCCGCCGCCCCCGGAGCACCGTGCAAGGCCGCGTTCGTCCTTGCCACATTTCGAGCGGTTGCCGGCTCACCGATGTCGGGCCCGGGGAGGGGGCGCCCGACGCCCCAGGCTGGCCGTGCTTTGTCGGGGCTCGGCCCGTGCAGCAAGCGGCCTGATCCTGACCCCTCTCGGCGGATTTCAAGGGATTGCCGGCAGCCCGTCAGAGAACGCATTCCACATTCCAGAACGCGGTGATGCCAACGGCCTGCGTGCCGTGGCGCTACGGATGGATCGTAGTCACGTAACGGAAGACGCCGTTCTGAACCCTGAGGATGACAGCGTCCTTGGTGGCGTTGCCGTTCTCATCGATCGTAATGGTTCCGGTCACGCCCACAAAGCCCTTTGTGGTGGCGAGGGCGTCCCTGATCGCTTTCGGGTTCGTGGAGCCTGCCCGGCGGATGGCGTCGACCACCATGTTGTACGTGTCGAAGCCCAGGGCCGCGTTGGCGTTGGGCTCTTTCCCATACTTCTTCTTGTAAGCTGCCACGAAATTCTTCGCGACCTCGTTGGCAGGTGCCTCGGCGCTGTAGAAGGAACTTATCGTGAGGCCCTCCACCGCCTTACCGCCGATGCTCATGAGCTCCGGTGCATCGAGAGCGTCGCCGCCAAGGATGGGAATGTTGCTGCCGAGCTGTCGGAGCTGCTTGGCTATGAGCGCCGCGTCACCGAAGTAACCCGGGACGAAGAGAGCCTCGGCCTTGGCCGATATCACCTGGGTGAGCTGGGCCGTAAAGTCCTGGTCACCCGTTTGGTATGCGACCTCGGCGACTATGCTCTTCGGGTCACCCGTCAGTGCCGTGAACGTCTTCTTGAAGTAGTTGGCGAGCCCTACTGAGTAATCCTGGGCAACGTCCTTCAGGATGGCCACTTTCTTTAGCTTGAGGTTGTTGAACACGTACTTGGCCATCACTTCGCCCTGGAACGGGTCGATGAAACATGCGCGGAACACGTACTTCTTGCCCTGCGTCACGAGGGGGTTCGTGGCGGAGTCGGTCACCATTGGGATGCCGGCCTTCTCAGCGACATCACCGCCGGCGATGGAGTTGGAGCTCCCGTAGCTCCCTATGATTGCGACGACCTTTTCCTGCTCGACGAGGCGGGCTACCGCGTTCGCGGATTCAACTTTGTCGCTCTTGTTGTCCACGAGAATCAGCTTGATCTGTCTCCCGAGGACAGTCGGTTGCATCTCCTGGGCGAGCGCGATGCCTTCCCAGGTCATCTGACCACCGGCGGCCATCGCACCGGTCATCGGCTCGTAAACGCCGATCTTGATGGGCTCGGTGCTCTGTGCGAACGCTGCGATGGAAGTCAAGAGGACCAAGAGGGTTACTCCCAAGACTGCCTGAATCGACCTTCTCACGGTGATGGCTCCTCCTTTGCTCCGGGACCGGCACGCGAGCTGTCCGGGCCGGGCCCATCTCTTCTCGGACCTTCTCTTGCTCGGGACACACTCTCCATCAGGCAAGTCAGGCTTTTGCTGTTGTATCTCTCAGGCTCTTTTCACCCCCTGCCTTACGCGTCTTGGGCGGGAGCCGCTGGGCGCGGCCTCTTGCTTCCGAGGCATTGCCCTCTTGCCGCTGCGGGAAAGGGGACGTAGCGCACTCCCCGGGAGCCTTTTGCCAGCGTGCGGCCCGTGACCGCCTGCTGCGTCGCCTTAAACAAGTCAGGTATTTCGCCACGTCACCCCGGAATCCTTCTATACCGGCTTTTCTGCCACCGAGGCTTTTCTACCATCCAGGAGGGTGCCGGACACATTCAAGCGAATAGCCGCGGTGGGCACGCCCAGGCGTCTGTCTCTCGGCATGGCGCGTGTGCCGGCAGCCGTGGTGGGCGGCCATTCGGGCCGCGCGGCGTCTGCGAGCGGTGAGTGGTGGCACGCTGCATGGAGCACATGCCTGGTCTAAGCATGGCGCCATGAGTCTTCGTCTCCTTTCTCGACGGAGTCAGGGTTGCGGGTGGTTGCACGACGAGACGTGGAGAATTCGGATGTCTCCCGCGCCGAATTCGAGCGAGGCACACCGCAAGCGCGCCGTCCCCGGAGGGCGAGGCCGATGGCCCTAGCCAGGCCCACCGCCGAAGAGTAGCCCGAGCGTTTGGCGACATACTTAGACGTGTCGTGCCAAGAAGGCGCCCCCGCGCGGGGGACAGCCCGGGCGCATTGCACTATGTTGGCGAGTGACATCTGCGAGAACCCCGCCCGCCTATCGGGAGGGCCGAGCACATGCATGCAGAATACTCTAAGGAAGCGCATTTCTCCCAGACAGACCAGAAAAGGAGGACACGTTTCATGCGACTCATGCGATGGAGACCCTCGACAAGGATTTGCGCACTTGCGTCAGTGGCGTTCTGCACGATTGCCCTTGTGGCCGGCTGTACCGTGAACACGGGGCCCAGCATTCTGTGGACTCAGGTCACGTACATCCCGAACGACGGGAGCGGCAGCGCCGTTCTCAAGGGCAAGATCACGAACATCGGGGGCGCCGACGTGCATTATGCCGGGATCGTCGGCCACGCGTACGGTCCTGACGGAGATGAGTTGGCCACGTCGACGAGCGTCTCGATCCGAGCGATCGAGCCGGTCGGTTTCGTGATCCGTCCAGGCCAGACCCAGGCATACGCTCTTGCGTTTGATGCGAGCGCGATCGCCAATGTCACCACGTTCAGGATCGTAATTGCAAGCTCCCTCAATCCCATCAGGGAAACGAGGTGGCAGGAGCTTTACTTCGTGGGTGCGGAGTGAACGCCAGGAGCGGACGGCCGCTGCGTTGCGCCTTCGTCCGGCCGCTCCTCGCCTTTGAGGTTGCACGCGAAAGGAGGAGACTTGGGGGCCCACTTGGCGGGCCCGGTGGATTCTTCCCTGACGTGGTTTTGCACACTTGGTTTGGCCCACAACATCCGCCTTTTCGAGATGGAAAACCCGCTGCGGAAAGATTGGGCAGGAAGGGCTGAAACTGCCGGATAGCTGTGGGTTGACAAATGTTGGTGCGAGAGACGGGATTTGAACCCGTACGGGGATTACCCACCAGATCCTAAGTCTGGCGCGTCTGCCGTTCCGCCACTCTCGCACCGTAAACCTGTGACTCTCCTGGGTTGTTGTGTTGCGCGGCGTACCCGGTTGGGCGGGCTCCTCCGCGCCCCGTCGCTGCCTTCACAACGTATTCTAGCAGATGACTGGGGCAAGGTCAATGATGCCGGGCGCCGAACGGGCGCCTGGACGGTCGACGTGAGATGCCCGCCGTGCCCGCGCCCGCCACCGCCCCCGCCCTGGCGGTGCCGGTGAGAGTCCTAGCTCTACCACGGGAGCCCGCCGAGAGCTTTCCTGATGCTAGGCAGCGCGTCGAGAGCTGCCTCCTCGCCCCTTGCGATGATCTGGCGGGCTTCCCAAAACTCCACGCCCGTGGCAAACGCGACGTCCGGCTCGATCACCACCTTCGCCTCTCCCCGCCTTGCCTCGAACAGCCGAATCTGCATGATGTCGAGGGTGTTGAGGATTATGTCGACCGTGCCGGGCTTCTCCACCTGCTTGCGCTCGAGCTTGGGAAGCACGCTCACGGCAACCGAGACGGCGGATCTGTCGAGCATGCGGATGTAGTCGACTGGCACAGGATTGACGACCCCGCCGTCCACGAGCATCCTGCGGCCCAACTGGACGGGCACGAACACCACCGGGATGGAGATGCTGGCGCGTATGGCGTCAACAACATCTCCTTCGCGGAGGATGACCTCCTCACCCGTGAGGATGTCCGCCGCAGCCACGGCCAGCGGGATTCTGAGCTCGGAGAAATCCACGTCCCCAATGAACGAGCGCAGGAGCTCCTCGATCTTCTTGCCCATGATGAACCCTTGCTTCGGGGGTATTGGATCTATCCATGCAAGCACGGACCGCCTCGTCACGGCGAGCGCATATCTTTCCATCTCAGACAGGGGCATCCCCGCTGCATAGAGCCCGCCGACGAGGGCGCCCATACTGGCCCCGGAGATAGCTTTGACCTCGATTCCCTCGCGCTCCAGCACCTTCAGCACGCCTATGTGGGCGAGCCCTCTTGCTGCTCCGGAACCAAGGGCGAGACCTACGCCGCGCTTGCACAAACATCTGGACCCGGCATCTTCGCCGACCGACATCAGTCTTCTGTCCTCCTTGCGCAACCTCTCATCACGTCACGTGTGCCGCGCGGGCCCCCTGGTCGAATGCAGACGGCTGACCACCGCTGTCCCCGTCGGTCCCCGTCCGCCTGCCTTCCGCGTCATCCCCGCACCCCGAAGGACGCGAACTCTCCCCGGTATTCAGACCACCGGACTTCCACGTCGTCGACCCTTGCCCAAGGCGGTCCCTCCCGGAGGAGCGCGATGAAGCGTTCGAGCTTGTATCGCTCTCCCTCAGCCACGACCTCCACCGCCCCGTCATACCGGTTTCTTACCCACCCGCGGAGGCCGAGGGACATCGCATGTCTTTGAGCGAACCCCCGGAATCCGACTCCCTGGACCCTCCCGGTGAGCGTCACCTCTACCCTCATGGCGTCCCCCAGCCATTGCCAGTCATTGCCGTTCGGCTCGTTGCCCCGGCTCGTACCGTTGTCCTGACCTCTACCCATCCCTACCATATGTCGCCGTCTCTGCCTTTTAATGGTTGTAATCCCATAATGTTCAGCGTGGAATTCTGCACGGACGTGAGTAAAACCTTCAAGCCCCGGGCATGACTATAACTGCCGACGGTCCCACGGTTGATGCGAGGGGATTATGGCAAAGGCCATATTCTGAAGGAGAGAGCCATTTCTCACCATGTTGTGAACTTGCCTCTCCCACCTCAACTCAGCCGTCACCGTCGGCCCTCGTTTCGTCCGAGCGTGAACACGGGGCCGGCGGGGCGCGAGCCGGCCTCGGAAAAACAGAGCCGCCTGGCAACCCTGCCACGGCGGCTCTCGACGTGCCTCAGTGCCCCTTCGCCCACACGCCGGTCCCCGACCCGTGAGGGCTATTGGGTACATAAAACTGGTCGGAGCGGCGAGACTTGAACTCGCGACCTCCTGAACCCCATTCAGGCGCGCTAGCCAAACTGCGCCACGCCCCGACCAAACTCTAGCTTGCCCGCGTCTTCACGGTCCAAGAGAATTATACCAGATCGATGGCGTGGCCGCAACCCCGAGTTTGACCATGGGGCTCGGGGCGGGTCGAGCTCGATCGGGATGAGGCAGGCTCAAGCCGGCCTCATTTGGCGACGGCGTCTTTGAGAGTCTTGCCGGCCTTGAAAACCGGCACCGTCCTCGCCGCGATTCGGATGGTCTTGCCAGTTCTTGGGTCTCTGCCTGCCCTGGCCGCCCTCTTTCGTGTTTCAAAGCTCCCGAAGCCCACGAGAGACACCTTTTCCCCTGCGGCAAGGGCTTCCGAGATGGATTCAAACACCGCGTCGACCACTCGCCCGGAGTCCTTCTTTGTGAAACCGGTTTTGGCTGCAACTTTGTCAACCAGCTCAGTCTTGGTCATTCCGGAAACCTCCTTTCGCAGGTATGTTGCCCACTTCAAGCAGGATTTATAAAGGCGGGCCGCCTCATGCGGCCCGCCTTCGCCGTTCGTGCCGGCCTTCTCATCCCAGTCCCAGGGATGGTGACACGAGTTTTCATCCCTTTACGTGAGCGCACCGGGATTGTCGGTGCTCGCACAACAGCCGGGCGTCGAGGATTTGGCAAGCCCGCAGTCGTCTCCGCGGCGGCCTTGGCTCTCTCTGCCCGAAGCGTGCCATTTGCCCGGCCTCACGTGAGCTTCAGCAGGCCTCACAGGATTATGCAGATGAGTCCTCCACTGCCCTCGTTCACGATCTTCTGGAGGGTTTCCTGCAGCTTTTGCTGGGCGTTCTCGGGCATCCGATAAAGCTTGCTCTCGATGCCTTCCTTCACCAGCTCATGCAGGGACTTGCCGAGGAAGTCGGTGTTCCAGATGCGGTCGGGGTCTTTCTCGAATTCCTCTGACAGTCGCCTGACAAGCTCCTCTCCTTGCCTTTCGGTGCCTACGTTCGTCGTGACCTCCGTCTCGATGTTCGCCCGGATCATGTGGATGGACGGGGCCGACGCCTTGAGCCTCACGCCGAATCGGCTCCCCTGCCTGATGAGCTCCGGCTCTTCGAACGTGAGCTCGTCGAGGAGCGGCATCACTATGCCGTACCCCAGCTCGCGCGCGTCTCGCAGACCGTCCGCCACCTTGTCGTATTCCCTCTTCGCAACCGAGAGCTCCTTCATGAGGCGCAGGAGGTGGTGATCGCCCTCCACCTCGAGGCCGCTCACCTCCTGCACTACCTGGAAGAAGAGGCTTCTCGGGGCCTCAAGGTCGATGACCACGGTGCCCGTGCCAAGCTCCATGGTGGTGAGATTCGCCTCTGAGACGAATTCTTCCTGGGACAGCTTATCGACAACCGCGTGTATGTCGCGTATTCTCTTGACCTCCTTCACCGTGCCCACCACAGCCTGCTGGAACCTCTGCCTGAGCCAATGGTCCTCCGCAAGCTCGCTGAGCCATACGGGCAGCCTCACGTTTACCTCGCGGACGGGGAATTCGTATAGCACTTCACGCAGGACCCCTTTGACGTCCTCGACGTCCATCCGCATGCAATCGAGGGGGATGACCGGTACCTGATACTTGTCGGCCAGCTCCGACGCAAGGTTCTGGACCTCTCTCGACCATGGCGCCGCCGAGTTGAGGACTGCCACGAAAGGTTTGTGAAGGTCGCGAAGCTCGGCGATGACTCGTTGCTCCGCGGGGACGTAATTCTCTCTCGGGATCTCCGTGATCGATCCGTCTGTGAGCACTACGAGGCCGATTGTTGAGTGGTCAGTTATGACCTTCCGCGTCCCGAACTCCGCCGCCTCCTCGAACGGGATCTCATGGTCAAACCAGGGCGTGACGACCATCCTGGGGCCGGCCTCATCCTCGTATCCGAGCGCTCCCCTCACAGTATAACCGACGCAGTCAACGAGCCTCACCCGGACCTTGACGTTGTCCTCGATCTCGACTTCCACGGCCTCGCTCGGCACGAATTTCGGCTCGGTCGTCATGATGGTCCTGCCGCCCCCGCTTTGCGGCAGTTCGTCCACCGAGCGTTGTTTGTCGTACACGTCGGCGATCCTCGGGAGGACCAGGAGGTCCATGAAACGCTTGATGAATGTGGACTTCCCCGTTCTGACCGGCCCGACCACTCCAATGTAGATGTCGCCGCCTGTACGTGTCGCGATGTCCTGGAAGATATCGAACGTCTCCATACCGGCTCCCTCCCCCGGCACCGGGTCGCACCCGGCTTTCAGAATAATGTATATGACCGGAGGAGATGATTATTACCCAGGCTTCGAAAACGGCGGACGAACCCGCAACGCCGTCTGCTGCCGGTCGGTGGCGCGCTCAGAAACGGGGCCCCGAGCGCGATGCCTCGGCACGACCTGGCCCGCGAGGCCCCTGGAGAAGCTCGACGGTCTCCTGCGCCCGCACTTACGCCTGGCCCTTGATCAAGGAGAAGGCCTCGGCTCTCGCGGCGACGTCCTTGCGGAACAGGCCGCGCACCGCGGATGTCACTGCGATGCTGCCCGGCTTGGTCACGCCGCGCATCGACATGCACATGTGCTCGGCCTCGATCACCACCACCACACCGTGGGGCTTGAGCGCGTCGTCGATCATGTCAGCGACCTCGCTCGTGAGCCTTTCCTGGAGCTGCGGCCGTCTCGCGACGGTCTCGACCACCCTCGCGAGCTTGCTCAGGCCGACGACACGTCCCCCCTTCGGCAAATACGCCACGTGGGCCTTGCCATGGAATGGCAGGAGATGGTGTTCGCACACGGAATAGAACGGGATGTCCTTGATGATGACCATTTCCTCGTGGTGCTCGTTGAACACCGGCGTGAGAAGCTCGCGCGGGTCCTTGCCGACCCCGCAGAATATCTCCTCACACATTTTCGCGATCCGTCGCGGAGTCTCCCGCAGGCCCTCGCGGTCCGGGTCCTCTCCGATCGCCTCGAGAATGTCCCGTACCGCCCTCATAATCCTTGCTTCGTCCAATTGCGCGTACCCCCTCATATCAGCTTCCCTTTGAGCATCCGCGCCACCCCGGCCGGCGCCGGGGCGCCCTCCGATGCCGGCGCTCATCCTCCCGCCTGCGCGCGGTCAGCTATGATGCTCCCGAGGATGAGCGCAAGCGCGCGAAGGTCCATTGCGTTGTGCTCGAGGATCGGGCGTATCAGGATGGGATTCCTGGTCCTCACGAACTCGTGGTAGACCTCGGGGATCATGTAGCCCGGGATGTCGCCGTGGCGCACGTGGCCAACGAGGTGTTCCGCTACGGTCACGAGCCTGCAGTCGGGCAGCGCCTGGCGGTAGAGACGCCGAACGATTCTGAGCAGGTCCAGGTGCAGCTGGCACGGCCCGTACTCGATTCCGTGGAAGGCCATGCGGTCGCGCATGTACGGGATGTCGAACCTGCGCCCGTTGTAGGTCGTGATCACGGGGAGCCTCCCAAGCTCCTCACGGACCACCACGAGCACATGGGCTTCCTCTTCGTACGATCTTGCAAGGTACTGGCGCAGCAGAAGGTTTCCGTCGTCCACAAAGCGCATGACGCCCACAAGGAAGAGCGGCTGCGTGCTGTAGAGGCCGGTTGTCTCGATGTCAACAAGCGCGATGTCTGTCACGGGGTAGAACCCGAGGAGATCGAGCTCCGAGGCGCCGCACCTAGCAAGGAACTCGCAGTCGCGTCTCTCGATCGCCGCAAGCACACCGCGCGCCGCCTCGCCGAAGCGCCGGTGCCCCGACAAGCACGCAAGATCCTCGTACCCGTGAGCCTTCAGTTTCTCCTCGGTCTTCGGCCCGATTCCCCGCACAAGCTTGAGATTGCGACGGAGCCTGTCCCGCACGTCGTCCACAGAAACGCGCGCTGGGGGAAACGCGCGCTCTGCGACGTAGTAATCTCCCTCCCCAAGAAGCTCGTCGGCAGGTCTCGGCGTGGTCTTCACCCCGGCAATCTCCCCTTTCCATCCACACGCGCCTGTCTCCCAAGCGTGTCACTCATTACTCATACAAGCGCGGCCGCACAACAACGCCAGCTCACCGGGCAAGCCATTCGCGGTCGCTGCCCACAACCCTCTTTCTCCGAAAAGCCCGCGGGCGGAGCCGGCCCCCACGCGACCGACCCCGCCCGACGGCTCCACAGAGCGACGCATGTGCGGCGCCGCCCATGTCCGTTCTATGAAGCCCGAGGGTGGCTCTCTCAATGGTAATTGTGATCCGCGCCGCGCGGAAAACCCCCTATGTGATGCTTCTGCTTGAACTCCTCCGAGAACGTGCTGGAGAAGTGGATCACGTAACCGGAGTCGAGGGTAATGAGAACTTCTTCCCAATAACCTGGGTCCTGCGGCCCTGCCTCGCTTGTCCGGACATCCACGTCCACGATGACGGTGCCCACGACGCTTTGCCGAAATCCCTCGACATCGTCAATCAGATAGTAGGTCATGGCCATCCCTCCCTGATTGATCTCATTCCCAGCGTCTGGCGTCCACCGACCAGCGGTTTCGCGCCTGGACCTCGAAGCGCTGCTCCCGCTACTATCCTATTTCGCGGGCTAGCCGCCGATGACCCGGACCCGGTAGAGGATCTCGACTTCCTTCCCTTTGGGCACCTTGACCTTGAACGCGGCAGTGCTCGCGTCCAGTTTCTGGTACGAGGACGGAACGCAGCTCAGGATCGTCCATTCCCCCGCAAACCGCTCGAGGGCCGTGATCTCGACGTCCTCGTCCTTGTGGTTCCGAAGTCTGATGCAGCACGCCTCCTCGTATGAATTGGTCCCAGTTTTCTTGTAATCTGTGACCGTGCGTTCCCCCACGAGGTCGAAAGCGTTCCCCACGTACAGGCGCACGGTTTCGTCGCGAGGGGTGTGTTCGATGGTATCCTCTCCTACGAAGTCGACTCTCTTGTCGGCCGAGGCTTTGTACACACGCACCTTTCCCGCTGGAAGCGGGATGCCCAGCCCCGCGGCGGCCTTGTTCTGGAACTCTACGATGATCTTGACGTCCCCGGTTTCCTTCTTTCCGGCGTATGTTTCGTACCCATAATGCCCGTCTGCAACCTCGAAGACGTATGACTTGCTTATGGGCACGCTCGCTGCCGAGAGGAGGCCGATCTGTTTCTGCTCATTGTCGGCAAGCGTGGTCCGGCGTGCGAGCTCGTACGAGTGGTATTCGAAAACGGGCTGCTCCTCGACGCCAGCCTCCGCGAGCACGGTGGGCGCGCGCATCTGCACAGCCTTGAAGGCGGCCTGATCCTGCGTAGTGCGCACTTCGCCCGCTACGAGCTTCAGCGAAGCGTTCGGGTATGTGGCCCCGCTTTTGTTATCAAGCGTAACCCACCCGTCGACGGACGCGAACTTTTCCTTCGCGTCCAGCACGCAGATGTAGTCCGCGCGCCAGCTTATCCCGCCTGTGAGATAGTCGGCCTCAACAATGTGGTCGGCCGTCGAACGCGCGTCCACGTACCACACGAGGGTGGGCTGAAGGACGAGGCCCGATGGCAACTCGGGAAGCCTGACATTGCTCGGTGGCACGAATACGATCCGGTCATCGTACATCTCCACGGTGAGCTGGCCCTGGGAGTCCACGGCAAGGAGGCGTGCCGGAAGAATGACACCGTCCTGGTTGACCTCGATTTCTTTCCCGATGTACTTCTTGAGGACCCTATCTCTGCTCGCCAGGTCGTACTCGAAACTTTGCTCGAGCACCTTGAGGTCGCCGGGCGCAGTCAGTGAAACCAAGCGGACCGAGGATGGGTCCAGTTCCCGCGCGACCTGGGAAAACCTCACTGCGCTCGTACCCTGGTTCAGCGGCACGAGACGCTCGTCGCGCACGAGGGCGAGGTTATCGTAGATGGTGAGGGACACGTTTCTTTGCTGCTCAGGACCGACCTCTACGCTCGCGCCCGCATCCTTGGCAACGGGCGCCGGGCTCTGGGCGCCTGCGGCGCAAGGCCCTCCAAGCGCGAGGAACACAAGTGCTGCGGCCGCAAGGAGCGGGAGAATGGAAATGCGCCTTCGACCCCTCACGTTGATCCCCCCTCGAGACTCCAAGACTCAGACTCCAAGACTCGGAATGCGACGTCCGGCGCGGACGTAGGCCTAGCTCACGAGCTCAGCCACTGTTGCGGCATCGAGCCGCTTTATGACCTCCGTGACAAGGGCCACGGTGCGATCGTAGTCGTCTCGGTTTATGAGGGAAGCGTGGCTGTGTATGTAGCGCGACGGGACGCCGATGACCACGGACGGAACACCGCGACCGTGTAGGTGGATCCTGCCGGTATCGGCCGCTCCTCCCTCCATGAAGTCTATCTGGTACGGGATGTCGTGGGCTTTTGCGGTATCGATGACGAGGTCGCGAAGCTTGATGTTGGGGACTAGAGACCGGTCATATATGAGGATGACGGGACCCGCGCCCATCCGCTCCTGGACCTTCTCCTTGTCGCCTCCCGGAGTATCGTTGGCGATGCCAACCTCGAGTGCGAACGCGACATCGGGGTCGACCACGTCTGAGCTGGTCTCGGCGCCACGCAGCCCTACCTCTTCCTGCACTGTGGCCACGGCGTAGACCGTGTTGGGATGGGTCGCGGCATGGAGATTCCTGAGCACGTCAATGAGGATTGCGCAACCGACCCTGTCGTCCCACGCTTTGCCCATGTATACTTTCTCATTCTTGAGGATCTGAAAACCGCTCTCCGGGATCACGGGATCTCCCGGACGGATGCCGAACTCGTTCGTGGCTTGATCGAAGCTCGTGGCCCCTACGTCTATGAACATCTCCTTTTTCTCAACGACCTTCTTACGCTCCTCTTCGGTGAGAAGGTGAGGCGGCTTCGAGCCGATGATGCCGGGCACGTCACCGGACGCGGTCTTGACAACGACCCTCTGCGCTAGCATGACTTGGTCGAACCACCCGCCGAGAGGCAGGAACCGCAAAAAGCCCTCGGGGGTAATGGACTTGACCATGAACCCGATCTCGTCCATGTGGGCGGCCAGCATCACCCTGGGCCGGTCTCCCGTTCCCGTGCGGCGCGCCACGAGGCTCCCCAGCCGGTCCTGCTCGATCGCAGCGTACGGCTCAACATACCTTCTGATGATCTTCCGTACCTCTCTCTCATAGCCTGACACACCGGGGGCCTCTGAGAGCTCTTTGAGCATCTTCGCAATTGCATCCATCGGCGCAAACCCTCCTCCGCAAGCTGGCGGGGCGTGCCCGCCGCATGCCGTTTCTCCTGGTTAGTTCGCCACCTCTCAGTCCTATCCTGCTTTGCCCATGGCCTATACGGCAGGACACGTTCTTGGCACGCCACCCTGGCAAAAAAAACGGGGAACGAACCGCTCGTTCCCCGACGGGACTCCTTTCGGCACATCCGATGTGCCTGCTTGATGCCCTCGAACGATGCTACCCTGGGGAGATCTTCGTCACGTCGTGCTCGTCGAAGATCCCCCTTTTCACCTCGGAAGCTATGATTCGGCGGGCCTTGAACTGGTCACGAATGTAGCGGCACGCGACCATGGGGTCCACCTTCTCCCCACACGTAAACACATCGACTGCAGCATACCTGTGCTCGGGCCAGGTGTGGATGGCCAGGTGTGACTCGGATATGACCACCACACCACTCACGCCCTGAGGGCTGAATTTATGAAACGCCACCTCGCGGATCTCAGCTCCTGCCCGCAAAGCAGCGTCTACCATGATCTCCCGAACGGCTTCGATGTTGTCAAGCACCTCAGGGTCACACTCGTACGCCTCGCACAGGATATGACGCCCCAAAGTGTTTGCCATCCAAAGTCCCG